>CAKKSC010000073.1 GCA_919902985.1 Desulfuromonadales bacterium
GGTACACCCTTTTTACAGCCCTAAAAATTCACACAACGCAGTTTACTCTATCGATTCACCGAGCAACACTATCAATACGGCTTTTGTAGAAAGGACAAACCTTGATTGGCGACTGTGGGATGCCCATTTGGTGCGCAAAAGTATTACATTTGCAAAATCTGTACGCTGGCTGAAGGCCAAGTTTGCCATATGTGTGGCTTTTTATGACTTCATACGGCCACATGAGACACTGAGTCGGGGCAAGGACAGGAAGTTTAGACCCAGAACCCCAGCAATGGCTGCTGGGACAACAAATCACCAGTGGACACCAAGAGAAATTTTGAGCTATAGAGTACTATGTCAATGATATGGGGACATCACCAGTAATCTTTCAGTGTAATAAAAACAAAGATTTCTCCCGCTGGTCGAAATGACAAAACTGCGTTTCTTAGAGTTTTGCAAGAACCTCCATTGTCAAACAAAAAATCGCAAGTTCGTGCTGGAAGAGACTCGAAGGTCTTGCGGATGCTGGATTGGGCTTGAAGATTGTTCAGGTGGGGCGAGATTGATTTTGTATTGAATTATTCCTTAACCGGAAGCAACACCATAAACCTGCTCCCCTCGCCTATTTTACTTTCGACCTGGATTCTCCCTCCGAACGACTCCATTATCCTCTGACATATGGCAAGGCCAAGGCCTGTCCCTTTTCCCGGCTCCTTAGTAGTATAAAAGGGATCAAATATCTTCCTTGTCTCATCATCACTCATCCCCGTTCCGGTGTCAGCCACAGAGATTTCCACAAATTCTTCTGATCCCTGAACCCTGATCCCTGAACCCATAAACAAGGTTCCTCCATCAGGCATAGCATCGGCGGCATTGATGAGGAGGTTTATCAGTACCTGTTGGAGTTGATGGGTATCTGCCATTACTATCGGGGTTTCGCTCAGGCTAAGCTTTATATCAATCCTTTCAAATCCCTTTTGAGCTGATACCAGATCAAGGGAGCTTTCCAAAATCTCGTTCACATTTATCTCCACGAGTTTAAATTCCCCTGGACGTGCGTAATCAAGCAGACCATTTACTATCCTGTTTATCCTCTGTATCTCTGTCTGTATCCTCCTCAGATATTCTCCTTCATCCTCCTTGCCTGCCCCCTGTTGAATAATATCTGTATATCCGAGGATGGCGCTTAAGGGATTACCTATCTCATGGGCAATGCCGGCTGCAAGTCTACCTACTGTTGCCATCTTTTCAGCCCTTATCACCTCGTCCTGGGCCGCCTTCAGGTCTCTTATATTTGCTTCAAGGGCCTCTTTTCCTTCCCTGATTCTATTTGTCATCCTGTTAAACGATTCGGCAAGCAAACCTATCTCATTCAACCTCTTTACCTTTATGCGCTGATTCAGGTCGCCGTTTGCGACAGCATCTGTAACCGCAACCAGTTCATCAATAGGTCTGACAATAGTCCTGGAAAGAAGTATGGAGCCGAAAACAACCAGGATGACAGAGTTGAGGGCCACATAGAAAAATATCAACCTCTGGGACTTAGCCGCAGCCTCTTTTACATCCCTGGATGATAGTGTAACCTTCACACCTCCGATTACCTCATTCCCGAGGTACAAGGGGCCTACGATGCTTACCGTTTTACCCTGTACAAGGGTAGTTACTCTCTTCTCCCTTATCCCCTTGAGAAGGGCCTCATCAGAATATATCTTCCCGACAGCGTCACGAGATGAATGAGCAATCACTCGCATACTCCTGTCCGCAAGCAGGATGGTATCCAGGTCGCCGCTCTCAAAAAAAATATCTATAAGCCTCTGAATGCCGGCCATATTCTCAGGGTTTTGGGACGTTTCAATGTACTTAATGCTGTTTTGAATGGAATTTAAGATAACCTTGGAGCTCTTGACCTTCTGGTCAAGGGCTGCCTGTTCCGAGACCTTTAGGACCACAAACCCAATAAGGGCAGTTGCCGCTATCATCAGTACGGCGATATTAAGAACGATCTCTGTCCTGAGGCCTGTTATGAATTTGGGCATAATTTGTCATGACGAAGAGGTAAAAATATAAAAAGAAAAAAAGCATCTGACCCCTTAGCCTATTAACTATTAGACTTTTAACCTACTATACACGCACCCGCAGTAGTCCTGCCTGTAAAGACCATGCTCCCTACTAAGGACAATGCTCCTCTTAAAGCCGTCCTTCTTTTTGAAGTCGGCCTCAAGATAGTTTATTCTATACTCTTCGGCTAGCGAAAGTCCTATCTCGTTGATTTTATCGGCCCTCTTGTGGGGAGATATGGAGAGGACCGTCCCAAAATACTCAAAACCGTTCTCTCTGGCGAATCTTGCGGACTCCCGGAGCCTCAGCTCATAGCAGAGAAAACACCTGTCGCTCCCCTCCTTATCGGTCTCATGTCCTTTTGTCAGTTCAAACCACCTTTCTACGTCGTAAGGACCTTCGACAAATCCTACGGAACTCCTTGCGGCATAACCCCTCATCTCATCTCGTCTCGTCTCATATTCTTCCCTTGGATGAATGTTCGGATCGTAAAAGTAAAGGGTCAGAGCGAACATCTCTCTTAGCAACTCAAGGACATGGGTGGAACAGGGTGCGCAACAGGTATGCAGAAGCATCCTGGGTTTAAGGCGGGAGGTCTTTACATTTTCAATGCGTGACTTCATATATTGAAGGACTCGTAAAAAGTCTTTTTTGCTCGCAAAGGTGCAAAGAAAAGCTTTTTAATTTCAATATGTTTTTCTCGGCGTCTCTGCGGTTAATTTTTACTTTTTAGAATGAATCATATTATTACTTGGGGCGCTTTTCCAGGTACTCGGTTATTCCAATCTTTTCGTACCACCCCTCGCCAAAATAGTTCAATATATCAAGAAACTCGTCAGGCTCCATATAACCTGGAATACCCTTTATCGGCTCTCCATTCGGCTTAAAGAAAAAGGTTGTCGGGGTTGCGGTTATGTTGAGACTATCGGAAAATTCTTTCTCAGAGGTATTTTTCCCCTTTATATTAAACTCTTTATTCCCCTCTATGTCTACACTTACGGCCTTGAACAATATGTTAATCCTCTCGACCACCTTACTGTCAGTGTATGTCTCCCTCTTCATCTTCTTGCAGTAGCCGCACCACTCTGCGTAAAAATCTATCAGGATAAGTTTCTTCTCTTTCTTCGCCTCTTTCATTGCCTGGTCAAGTGGAAGCCATCTGACCGCTGATTCCCCTGCCTGGAGACCCGCAGGGATAAGGAGAAATAAGGTCAACATGATTATTTTTTTCACTTGAAAATCTCCTGTACTTTTGTAGGGGAGGAGCTTGTCCCCTCCAGCTTTGGGCGGCCACAAGGGACCGCCCCTACTGAAAAACTTATTACAGCCCCCAAAATACCAGCAAAATACTGTTTTTTCAAGGTAAAACCTGTTTACAAAAAAGACAGTATGGATTAATATCAGCGGCATGAAGACCTTAAACCGCTACCTATTAAAGGAGATAACAGTCCCGTTTATTCTTTCCCTCTTTATATTTACCTTTGTCCTTCTCCTTGACAGGATGATGAAGCTGATAGAGCTTGTGGTCGGGAGAGGGGTGCATCTGGCTGACATTGGAATGCTCTTTATTTATATCATCCCGTCGTTTTTGACCATGACAATACCCATGTCTTTCTTGCTTGCGCTCCTCCTTGCCTTTGGCAGGCTTTCCTCGGATGGCGAGGTCACGGCGATGAAGGCCTCAGGGGTCAGCCTGTATCAGATGCTGATTCCTGTAACCGTTCTATCCATACTTGCATATATAATGACCTTTTATCTGTTCATTTATGCCCTCCCGTGGGGGAACGAGTCTTTCAGGGTAAAGGTCTTTGATATAGCCAGCGCGAGGGCAAGCGCAGCCATAAAAGAAGGGGTGTTTAACGATGACTTTGAAGGCATTGTTTTGTATGTTGAAAAGTTTGAGAATGCGGGCGAACGGATGCAAGGTATTATGATATATGATCAGAGAGAAAAAGAGGGATACACCATATTCGCCGGGGATGGGAGCATAGTCTCGGATCCTGAGGCCATGACAGTTACTATGTATTTGAAAAACGGGGAGATACACCAGGTCGGCAAGAGGCTTTCTTACGACAGGGTTGCCTTTTCAACATATGACATGCGTCTCAATTTCAAAGGCGCTGCTTCAGGAAAAAAAGGGAAGGTGTCCAAAGGTGACAGGGAGATGACCTTGGCAGAGTTGAGGGAAAAGGTTTCCGAGCTGAAGGCGAGAGGAGAAAACTATGGTCCTTATGATGTCGAGATCTATAAGAAATTCGCAATACCGTTTGCCTGCATAGTCTTTGGCCTTATCGGCGCCCCTCTCGGCATTCAGTCAAAGAGAAGCGGGAGAGCTTGGGGATTTTCTTTAAGCCTTGCCATATTCCTGGCTTACTATATCTCTTTGACAGGAGGGGAAAGCTTGGGAGACAAGGGCGTAATCCCACCGCTCCTTGCCATGTGGGGAGCAAATATAATATTCTCTATACTTGGGATATACCTCATAGTGATGGTTGGAAAGGAACGCCCCATCCCCTTACTGTCATGGATGGACCGTGCCCTGGACTTTATAGAGCATCTGCCGAAGAGGCTGAAAAACTGGAAAAAGGAGAGTTAGTTGCCCATATTGGCCCGATACATCTCCATAGAGTTCTTAAAGATCCTGCTCCTCAGCCTTGGAGCCTTCCTGGTCATTTATCTCGTTGTGGACATCCTTCAGGGGATGGCGATGATCATGGAACACAAGCCTGAGCCTGGCCTTGTGGTGAAGCTGTATGCCTTAAAGGTGCCGAAGATAGTCTCTCAGGTGACCCCTGTGGCCGTGCTCCTTTCAACACTGATGACCCTCGGACTCCTTTCAAAAAACAGCGAGATCACGGCCATGAAGAGCAGCGGCATAAGTCTGTACCTGATAGTTGCTCCCATTCTGGGAATGGCCTTTATTATCAGCATCTTTTCGTTCATTTCCAATGAATATATCATCCCTAATACCAACAGGGAGGTCTTTTTTATAGAAAAGGTACTTATAAAGAAACAGGCGCAGAAGAGCTTCTTCAAACAGAACAAGATATGGTATAGGAGTGATAACGCCATATACAATATCCAACTATTCGATCCCGATACAAACAGGCTTAAGGGGGTCACTGTCTATTACATAGGGGATGGATTCAGGCTTTTGAGGAGGATTGAGGCGAAAGATGCCGTTTGGGAAGGTTCTGCCTGGCTATTTTCTGACGTCAGGGAAGACATCATCGGCAGTGCCGCCATAACCACTAATACCTATAGAGAGTTGCAGATAAGGCTTCCAGAGTCGCCTGAGGTATTAACGGCAGGGGAGAGGGAATCGGAGGAGATGGGGTTCAGAGAGCTGAGGGAGTACGTCGGGAGACTGAGAAAGGAGGGTTATGACCCAACCAGGTTTGCAGTGGACATGCACTCAAAACTCTCCTCCCCATTCACATCGCTTATTATGGCATTCTTGGGGATCCCCTTTGCCTTGAAAGGCGGGAGGTCCAGCGGAATAGCCTTTGGTGTAGGTATAAGCGTGCTTGTCGGGTTTGGTTACTGGCTGATAATGTCTCTTGGCCTCTCCCTCGGCAGGGCAGAGGCGCTCCCGCCCCTTCTTTCTGCATGGGGTGCAAACATAGTCTTTGGCCTTGCGGGAATTTTAATGATGATGAAGATGGAAGGGGATTGAGAATTGAGCTTTTTTAATGATTAAAACACATAAATATGGATATGGCTCACTTGTAAAATGCTATGTGGTTGACTCAGACATCTAAATTGCGTATAAGTTATAAAAACATAGGAGGCAAAATGATAAATATTAAAAAGGTCCTGTTCCCAACCGATTTTTCAGAAAATTCCAATTATGCATTCGACTATGCCCTTGACCTCGCTCAGAAGCTAGGTGCACGTCTTTATATCCTGCATGTCATACATGAGCTGATAGATACAACCGGCTTTTACATTCCCAACATCTCTCTCGACGAGCTTCAGAAAGACCTGGAAAAAGGCGCTGAAAAGATGATGGAGAAGTTTTGCAAAGATAGGATGGGGGATTTCAAAGAGTACGAATGCATTAATATTATTGGCCTCCCCCACATTGAGATACTGAGTGTGGCTAAAGAAAAGGGAATAGACATGATTGTAATGGGAACCCATGGAAGGACTGGAATAGACAGGGTCCTCTTCGGGAGCACAGCAGAGAAGGTGGTTAAAAAGGCCCCGTGTCCAGTACTGACAGTGCGACATCCTCAAAAATAACAGGTAAAAGTAAGGGTGGAGATGAAGAAAAGTTTCAAGCCTATAGATCTCAAGAATATAGAGACTTATTCTATTAAGAACAGAAAGAGCAAGGTAGACGTCAAAGACCTGGGAAGCCCTTACAAGAATGGCTCCTACTTTTCCGATTTTGTTAATACCCTCCCCAACATCCTGGCAGCCAGGGAGATTAGAGAGGTGGCTGAAAGTGTAGTCACAGCTTACAAGGCAAAAAAAGTCGTGGCAATAGGGATGGGGGCCCATGTCATAAAGGTGGGGCTTGGGCCGGTCATTATAGAGATGATGGAGAGGGGAATAATCACATCTATTGCCCTAAATGGCGCCGGGATAGTTCACGACTCCGAGCTTGCGATGATAGGACAGACATCTGAGGATGTGGCTGCGGAGCTTAAGGGCGGGGCCTTCGGCATGGCTGAGGAGACAGGAAGAGTACTAAACGAGGCCATAAATGAAGGCGTAAAAAAGGGGTATGGGATTGGCCGCTCTGTTGGAGAAAGGCTTTTAAAAGAAAAGTTCTCATATAACGACAAGAGTATCCTTGCGGCAGGGGCAAGGCTCGATATTCCAGTGACCGTTCATGTGGCGGTGGGGACGGACATCATCCACATGAGTCCGCATTGCAGCGGCGCGGCCATTGGAGAGGGAAGCCATACAGATTTCAGGCTGTTCTCATCAGTTGTCTCAAAGCTGGAGAGAGGCGTTTACCTGAATATCGGCTCAGCGGTGATCCTTCCTGAGGTATTTCTCAAGGCCCTGACCCTGGTCAGGAACCTTGGCCACGAGGTAAACAACTTCACAACCGTCAACATGGACTTCATCCAAGGGTACAGGCCCCTGACAAATGTATGCAAGAGGCCCACAATGACCGGAGGAAGAGGTTACAGCCTTACAGGGCACCACGAGATAATGGTTCCGCTCCTGGCGGCTATGATAAAAGAAGGGTTATAAATCACTATAATAAACTGTTATTTCTTCTTCCCAAAACTGTAAATCATATCTTTTTGCCCTATTGCCAGATTACTCTTGAAATATTCGTCTTTATGCTTTTCTTCAAGGGCTGATTTTAATAGGCCGGCTTGCCTGAGCAGTCCTTCGACAGAGATTCCTCTGTCCGAGAGGTCCAGGAATGAGTATCCGCAAGCTTGTAGTAGCGGGGACGGAGAAGGGATTGCGTCCCATTTATTATGCCCCCAAAAAGGTAGTTGAGGATATGTCTTTGAAAAGGTCAGTGGTAGGACGTGTTCTACCGAAGCCAGTCTTCTAAATGGGTCAGCCACGCATTAAAATGAGGGCACTCGGTGCGGATGGCCTCAAGACCAATTTCAAGAACAGCCAGTGAACCCAGCAGTGGTTTTTCGTATCCTTCAACCAATTTTTTCACACGTTTCGACGGGGCAGTCTCCGGCGAATCATTAATCTCCTCCGGTCCTAATGGGAACTGGTCGCGTATTGCTTGAAACTCAACCGCAAGGTCCGGGCGTCCAATCCCGCGACTGAAACTCTGACAATCGCTGAAGAGTAACCCCTCAAATTCATGCATAATCACGAATGGGATAAAGCGACGCGTATCGAATCTATTGCCAAGTTCGCGACAAATATCGGCTAACAAAGCACTCTCGACTGCGGCTGCTTTTTGCTCAAAAGGCATCGCCCCAGCCGCTTCTCGGCCAGGCCAAGCCCTCCCTCCACTTTGAGGTAGAGCGTAATAGTCTACCATCGTGGTTGCCAGGCAAGTGGGGTCTTCTTTGAGGTGATTGACAATATCTTTGCTAACAGCATTCCACGCCCGGATACCGCCGCGACGGTCCCGCTGGCGTGCATTTCCCACGAGACGGGCGCTTACCTTTGAATAACCACGGCGGCACAGGTGGGGAGCAAGTATCTCGTTTACAAAGGTCTCTTCTGTCTCACCTTCGACATGAATTAGCAGTCTAACCATACAATCATTCCACCCCAGGGCGTCCGCCCAGTTCATTTTTCTCCCATAGTTGGCCGAGGCTGTAATCCTCCATCCAATTGGTCAGCTTGTCAGAATCGAGCCGAGTAAATTGAGTACCTCCCTCCACGCGGTCGGCAACAAGCACATCCTCTGGTTGAAAATGATCGAGCAAAAGCGGAGATTGTGTCGAAAGAATCACCTGCGTCTTCATTGAAGACTGTTTGACCAAAGATGCCAGCATAGTGATTGCGGCGGGGTGCAAACCTAGTTCCGGTTCATCTACTAAAATTACCGAGGGCAGAAACTTCTCAGGCTGGAGAAAGAGTGTTGTCAACGTAATAAAGCGCAGCGTCCCATCCGACAGGCTCGCTGCGCCGAAATATTTGTCTGAATTCTTATGTTTCCATGCCAAACGGATAGCATCTTCATTTAAGGGGTCTGGATTCAATTGGAAGTCGTCGAAAAATGGCGCAACCCTCTGCACTGTCCTACGTATCAAACTGTATGAGGTTGTATGTTTTTGTTGAAGTAGATACAAAAAAGCGGGCAGGTTTGAACCATCGTGGCGCAGATATGCATTATCATTCAACTGGGCTGTTTTCCTCATTGGCGAGCTGTCACTGGTATCATGGACATGATATAGCCGCCACTTTCCCAGCCTGGTACGCACCCAGTCTGCCGTCTTTACAACCTTTGGATTACTAATCCCTGCTTCTTTGCCATTCTCCCTTGCACTGAGCGACTCATGATATGGCGTTGGAAAGTTTTTATTCCAATAATAAGCCCATTCATCGGCTGGATACAGGCCATCATCCGCCGTCGGTTTAAGCGTCAATTCGTATTGGTTCACCTCTTGGCGGAAGGATACAAGTATCTTGATTTCCTTCGTCACCTTTGAACCGAAATGCAGCAACTGCTCCGCCCCATTAGCTTTGCGCACATAATCATTCAGACGGCCTTCCCGGATATCATGAAGAAACGAAAAGACCCCGATGAAGTTTGATTTACCCGAACCGTTCGGACCAATAATTATATTAATCGGACGTAAAGCCAGTTTCTCAACTGAAGCAATGCTTTTAAACCCTTTGATGGTAATGTAGTCAAGTTCTGGGGTATCCATAATTATAAGAGATTACCTTACCCAATCTTTTTTGTCATCTATATACTTGCACCACTGAAAGATTTCCTTGATGGTGGTGGTGAACAAATTTATTTAATCCCCATTTTTCTATTACCCATTCAAATTCTGCCATAAATTTTGGCCTTATTTATACAATGCACAGGCAGGGAAGTCAATTGCAAAGGCGAAAAACATGGATATGGAAAACTTGAGATGTTGCAGTCGGTTTAGATTTATGGTTCAATACACTCATTATGAAATCTTTCCGCAAAGAGCTTTTCTTCAATATCCCGGAGCGTGTCGGGTTCGTCAACATCACATCACAGGTCACAGAGGCCCTTAAAGAAAGCAGGATAAGAGAAGGACTCTGCCTGGTAAATGCCATGCACATAACTGCCAGTGTCTTCATAAACGACGATGAATCCGGCCTTCATCAGGACTTTCGCAGGTGGCTTGAGGAGCTTGCACCGCATAACCCGTCTCTTTACAGTCACAACAACACCGGAGAGGAGAATGGGGACGCCCACCTTAAAAGGACGGTCATGGGACGGGAGGTCGTAGTCGCGGTTACCGAAGCAAAGCTTGACTTTGGTCCCTGGGAGCAGATATTTTACGGAGAATTTGACGGAAGGCGCAGGAAAAGGGTTCTTATAAAGATAGTCGGAGAGTAAACCTCTCAATAAATCATGCTTTCGTCCTGGCAGCAAAGGCAAAGGTATAGTGGAGGAAGTGTCGGGCATAGAATAAGCCGTTACAATTCCACCTGCATACCCAATTCAACAACTCTTCCGGGCGGAATCCCAAAGAATGCCGTAGCATCAAGGGCATTACGGGACATGAATGCAAAGAGCTTCATCCTCCAGCGCGGCATTCCCTTTTTGCCTCTTGCGATAAGGGTTTCCCTTCCAAGGTAGAAGGTCGTTACCGCCAGCCTGAAGTCCAGGCCCTCCTGCCCCTTGCAGCTTTCCAGCAGTTCGGGGATGTTGGGAGTTTCCATGAAGCCGTATCTGGCAGTGATCCTGAAGAAACCTGTTCCCAGTGCTTTAAACTGAAGGCGCTCTCTTGCATCAACTTTTGGTATCTCCTCGGTCAGCACTGACAGAAGAATAACCTGTTTATGGAGTACCTTGTTGTGTTTGAGGTGGTGGAGCAGGACTATGGGGACACCCTCCAGATTTCCGGTCATAAAGACAGCAGTCCCCGGCACTCGCTCAATGCCCGATATGGAAGTATCCCTCAGGAAAAGGTCCATGGGCATAGACCTTGAACTCAGGCTTTCTGAAAGCAGCCTGCGCCCCCTCTTCCATGTTGACATTAAGGTGTAAATGACTGCTGCAACAACAACAGGAAACCAGCCTCCATGAATAAACTTTATCAGGTTTGCCAAAAAAAACGGTATTTCTATAAGCAGGAAAAGGGCCATCAGGGAAGCGGCCAGGGGACTGCTCCACTTCCATTTTTCACGGGCCACGTAGTAGAAGAGGATGGTAGTTATAATCATAGTGCCGACGACAGCCATTCCATAAGCCGCCGCAAGGTTGGAAGATTTCTGAAAAAATAGAACAAGCGCTATGCAAGCCACCATCAGGAAGGCGTTTACCTCAGGGATATATATCTGGCCGGCTGTCACTTCGGATGTGTGACCGATAGTAACACGTGGCAGGTATCCAAGCTGAACGGCCTGGCGGGTGAGGGAAAAGGAGCCTGAGATGAGGGCTTGGGAAGCTACAACAGTTGCAAGACTGGCAATAAATATCATTGGATATAGTCCCCATGACGGAACCAGCTCATAAAAAGGGTTTTGTATTGCTTCAGGGTGAGACAGCAAGAGCGCTCCCTGTCCGAAGTAGTTGAGAGTTAATGCTGGAAGAACAACCGCATACCATCCGAGGCGGATGGGTTTTACGCCGAAATGTCCCATGTCCGCATAAAGGGCCTCCGCCCCGGTGACTACAAGGACCACAGAGCCTAGGACGAGAAGGGAGACAATGCCGTTTTCGACAAAAAAACCAACGGCATAAAATGGATTAATTGCGGCAATGACCTGAGGATGTTTTATTATCCCTCTCAGGCCCGTTGCAGCGATAGTTATGAACCATATAAGGGTAATGGGGCCAAAGATCGCCCCTACCCGGCCTGTCCCACGGTTCTGGAAGAGGAAGAGAGGAATAAGAATGGCTATAGTTATGGGGACTACGAAGTGAGAGAGGGCCGGTGTTGCAACCTCCAATCCCTCAACGGCGCTTAACACCGAAATGGCGGGCGTTATCACGCCGTCGCCATATAAGAGGGCGGACCCGAAAAGTCCCAGGCCTATTAACATGGAGCGCCTGCGAAGCGTTGGTACTCCAAGAGGTGTCAGTATGGCCAGAAGCGCAAGGATGCCTCCCTCCCCCCGGTTGTCCGCCCGCATAATAAATGTCAGATATTTGATGACTACGACGAAGATGAGGACCCAGAAGATTATTGACAGCACTCCCAGAACGTTGGCAGGTGAAGCGACTATGGAATGAGGGCCTGTAAAGGCCTCTTTCATTGCATAAAGCGGGCTTGTACCTATGTCTCCGAATACAACTCCGAGGGCTCCAAGGGCAAGGGCATAAACCTGTTTACGGTCATCATGGGATGGATTGTGGTTATTT
The DNA here is from genome assembly GCA_919902985.1 of Desulfuromonadales bacterium. GTDB lineage: Bacteria > Desulfobacterota > JAENJC01 > JAENJC01 > JAENJC01 > JAENJC01. The sequence continues at coordinate 12,005 of CAKKSC010000073.1, forward strand.
TTGGACATTACCGCATATCTCCTGCAGGGGTGGCGCTGTTACTGGCTAATAGTCAGTTCTGACGTATCCCGCAGAATATATCATATTAGAATTACAAATCCTATAAATTTTGATGTCACCTCATAATCCGTTGCCCCGCAATGTATAGAGCAGATACACGTTGATAATATATGCTAAGAGGATGGCAATGGCGTCCCAGCCGAGGCGCAGGAATGCCTTTTTCTCAAGCCTGTATTCAAGGCTCACAATGGCAACCCCTGTCATAAGGACGGCCACAAACCCTGTAACCGCATGGTTCGTGGATACATGAGCCAATATGGGGCCTTTTGTGTAAAAGATGTCGTCAACGGCAAGGATGAATATGTTGAACATGTTGCTCCCGAAGAGGTTTGCAATGGCCATGTCAGCTGCGCCTATCCGCAGGGCAGAGATAGAAACCGCCAATTCAGGGAGGGATGTAGTAAGGGCTATAAATATGCTCCCAACGAAGCTCCTTCCAAGCCCGGTTTCTTCAGCCAGCCTGTCGCCTATAAAAGGGAGCCATGCGGCAGCGCCGACTATGATAAGGGCATTTAAGGCATATTTCGTTACCGCCTCCCTCGTAGAAACATGTTCATACTGTATCGCCTCAGCCATCTCTCCAACAAACTCAGCTATCTTTTTCCTCTCAAAGAGGAAGAGGCTCCTTACTCCGATCATGTAGATAAGGATGATTGCGGGCGTATATATCCCGATATGCCTGATAGAAGGTATGCTTGCGTTTGAAAGAATAGAGATGGCTGCAATTCCTATGAGGATCACCCCGAACCCGGCTGAAAGGATGTGGCCATGCTCCGCCTTAGAGAATATAGGCTTTGAGCCGTGGAGGATGTCCATTAAAGCTATTATTGAAAGGTTAAATACGCAGCTTCCCATGATATCGCCAAGGGCAATATTCGGTACATCGGCAAAGGCAACGGAGCTGATGCCTGTGATAAGCTCTGGAAGAGAGGTAACGCTGGCCATAAGGACAAGCCCTATCCAGGCCCGCCCAAGGCCGCTCTTTTCGGCAATTATGTCGCCGTACTTCGACAGGTTTGTCCCGCACAGTACGATTACGGCGGAGCAGAGGATGAATTGGAGCCAGAGGATAATCATGTCTCAAGTATAGCACCTTAACTTGTCAGCAGCCACCAGCACCCTATGCTCCCAACGTATCCCAGGACAATGGCGGGGAGCCACTTCAGGCGTGCAAGTTGCTGCTTTGTTGAAGAAGTTTGAAGGTCTCCTCGTATATGCTTTCACGCGGCCCTATGGCAACAATTTCAATGATTCTGTCATCCGCGACCCTGTAGATGATTCTAAAGCCTCCGACCCTGGAACTCCATAGCCCGGAAAGATCATCTTTCAGGGGTTTCCCGATGGAAGGATCGGACAGTATGAACTGAAGGGACGCCCTGATCTTTTTCTTGAGGTCAGGATGCATCCCGCGAATCAATTCTGCAGTCTCATCGGGGATTTTCAGTTTACGCATGGCAGGCCTATTTAAAAAGCTCGTCAAGGGTGTATATCTTGGCACCCTTCTTTTTTAACGCGGAAAGTCCTTTTTTTATCTCATCCATAAGCGCCGCATCCGACCGGACTTTAATCGTCTCTTTCCACCCCTCGAACTCAGTGGGACTTACAAGAACTGCGGCGGGACGACCATTCTTGGTAATTACCACCTCTTCGTCGGTGGCGCTGACAGCATTTACAAGGCCGCTAAGCTTCATCTTGGCCTCCGATAGTGACAACGTTTTCATATCCATGACCTCCTTTCAGGTTAACCAGAATTCAGACTATTTTATATCCGTCGGTTTAAGATGTCAAAGTATATTCAAAATGTATAGACGAGTTCAAAGAAGGGCGGAGAAAGATGGGGTTTTGATGAATAAAGGATGGAGAAATTAGTATGGTGTCCCCCGAATTTCTTGATGTACCTGAACCGTCATCGATTTCAGGGTTTCATAAAAAAGATGTCATCTATGTCCAGGATAAAAAGATGTGGAGCCAGAGCATCAACATACCTTAAGTATAGCAGTTAGCCGGTTACCAGCTACCATTGCCGCTTTCCCAGAGATTGCGGTTATTTTCTCCTCCCCTTAAGATAAGGGGAGGTCGGGTGGGGTTATGATTTTCGAAGGGGAGATTGAAAGCAGGGAAAAATGGGGCCAGGTCCTGAAAAGTCATTTCCTGCCCGCCCTTCTTTTTTATTATGCTGAAAGATAACATATTTCATATTACAAAACAATCCAAAAACATGGGCAGGTTGGCAAGGGAATGGCATGGCTATGCTGTGACAATGCGTGCTTTACTCCCATATCTTCGGGAGTTCTTTTATGGGCAGCGTAAAGACATTCTTGCCGATAGGATAAGACTTGTCACCGGGGTATACAACGAACCCTCTCTTGCATCCAAGGTCATCATAAGCATTCCAGAAACCCCGCGTGACTGCGGGGCTGAGGGAGTATTTGATCTCTACGGCTACTGGCCTGTTTTTGGCGTCGATAAGCAACAGATCAATCTCAGCGCCCGCATTTGTCCTGAAGAAGTATGTCTGCCAGGTCTCAGGAACTGAGCCGATGATCTGCTCTATGACAAATCCTTCCCAGGAACTGCCAATAGACGGGTGTCCCTGAAGGTCGTCAAGGTCCCTTATCCTTAACAGGGTGTGGAGAAGACCGGTGTCGCGAACATAGACCTTGGGAGACTTTATCAGCCTCTTTTTAAGATTGCTGTGATAGGGCTGTAATTGCCGCACAATAAAGGTTCCCTGAAGGATATCAAGATAATGCCTTACTGTCGGGGCGGATATGCCAAGACTCCATCCGATCTTGCTGGCATTCCAGAGCCCTCCGTGAGAGTGGGCGAGCATGGTCCAGAAGCGGCGCAGCTGCAAGGCCGGCACTCTTATCCCAAGCTGAGGTATGTCCATCTCCAGATACGTTTTTATGAACGCCTCCCTCCACTGATAGCTGTCCTCATCATTTTTTGAGAGATAGCTTTCAGGATACCCGCCCCGGAGCCACAACTTTTCGGTTTCCTTGAATCCTGTTTCCGCAAGGGTGAAGGGTGCCAGCTCATGATAGATGATGCGGCCTGCCAGGCTCTCTGATGCATGCTTTATCAGATAAGGTGAAGCGGAGCCCAGAATAAGAATGCGTCCAGCTTTCCTTTTGTGGTCTACAAGGGCCCGGATTACAGGGAAAAGGGAGGGTTTGCGCTGGAGTTCATCTATGATGACAAGGGTATCCGTGAACTGACTCAGGTATAATTCCGGGTCACTCAGTCTGTTCAGGTCTGACGGATGTTCAAGGTCAAGGTAAACGGCATTCTTTTTCAGAGTGGGCTGAATTTTTTTGGCAAGGGTGGTCTTCCCAACCTGACGGGAGCCAATGATGCCGACAACAGGGTACTTCTTCAGGGATTCTCTGATTGTTAATTCAAGGGTTCTCTTCATTGTTGCCTTGCATTATAAAAGACAGAGTTTTAATTTGCAAGGTAAATCTTTTGATTAGGTCATGCACATTTATTTTACCACAGGGTTTTTACCCTTTAGAATTATCAGCATCTACCGCCTTTTTCAGCATATCCAGAATCCCAGGAATTGCCGACGTCACCCGGTTCCAGTTCGGGATCAGCGGTGTCCCCATCGGGTTTTCCATGAATGTCTGGGCAGCCATTGTTATCCCCCTTGTAAACGCCTCAACGGCCTTGGCCTCTTCATGTCTGTCGAAGGAGAGACCGTTAATGGCGGCGTCTGCCTCGTATTTCATTATAGTGTCTTCAGCCATCCTGAGATATGCCACCTGAAGGGATTTGAAGAGACCATCTGAGAATACCACCCCTTCGGATGCCAGGGTCCTGAAAATCGACTTGCATATGTCAACCGTCATCCTCATAAGCCCTTTTTCAGGGTCTTCGGCGGAAAGGGCTTGGTGTTTGTGCTCATAAGTCTCCGCTATATCTACCTGACAAACTCTTCTGGGAGAATAGTTCCTGTACACCTCGGCAAGGGCGCCGACCTCAAGACCCCAGTCCCACGGTATCCTGTTTACCCTTGCCATGTCCACAGTCATGCAGAATTCCCCTGCCAGCGGGTATCTGAAACTATCGAGGAAAACAAGAAAAGGGTGTTCCCCCACCAGCTTCTGCAATGATCTGACAAGAGGAGTGACAAGGACTCTTGTCACTCTTCCGTGCATCTTGTTGGTTACCCTGCTGTAATATCCCTTGCAGAAGACATAGTCAAGGTTCGGGTTTACAACAGGATAGCAGAGCCTTGCCAGCATCTCCCTGCTGTAAGTGAGGATATCGCAGTCGTGAAGGGCTATGACGTCCGACTTCCCGCTGGCTATGACGTAACCGTATGCCAGCCAGGCCGAGCGTCCCTTCCCGTCCTGGCCTGGATCCAGGCCGTTTCTTTTGAAGGTGTCGTATATCTCCTGTATCCTCTTCCCTTCATTGTATATTATCTTGACGTCATAAGGTATGGGAGCCATAAACTCCTTTACCTTTTGAAACTCCTTGTCGGATGCCCTTGCCAGTATCAGGACTATCTCATTGATATATTTTACCTTGGCCAGTTCCTCCACTATCTTCGGCATGGCCTGCCCTTCAAATTCGGAATAGAGGGCAGGTAATACAAGGGCCAGAGGCCTTGTTTTTGAATGCTCAAGAAGCTCAGCTTCTATCCGCTCCAGCGAAGGCTTCCCAAGCCTGTGGAGTGTGGTTATTATCCCTGTCTGGTAAAAGTCTGCCATTGCGTCCTCCTAATATGATCCGGGGACCTGCGCTCGCTTCGCTCATGCAATGCCCCCGTGCTCCGCGTCCGTCACGGAGTCAATCCGATGACGGACTTAAACGTGTTCCACGTCCCCTTTTTCTTTCTTCTTTTCTTCCCCTCCGCTTTCGATCATCCTCCTCGCAGGATCAATTCCGGCAACCCCGAAGGATATCGCAAGGGCAATGACAATCCCGCCGAAGATGATGGAAAAGGCAGCCACAACTATGCTTGGCGCAACCTGAAGCTGTTCCAATGCCATAGCCAGTATCAGAACGGTCAGTAGAAGTCTGACGGCCTCAGCGAGGAGCTTGGCATAATGGAGCCCGCTGTTTACGGCGGCAATCAATACCGCCCTGCCCAGGAACCCGGCAACCATGTAGCCGATGAGAAGTATGACGACTGCGGAGAATGCCCTGGGAAGGTAGAGGAAAAACTGGGAGACAAGGCTGTCTATTGCCTGAATGTTTAAGGCGCTAAAACCAACCATGAGAAATCCTATTATCATGAACCAGTAAACGGCTACAGCAAATATATCCGCAGGTTTTGACCATATATCGGCCTTTCTCAGCAGGGCTGTGAATCCCATCCTGTCGCACCAGCTATCGAACTTTATAGCCCTGAAAAACTTAAGCAAGACAGTCTTCACCAGCCATGCCACGAAGACGCCTATGATAATGATGGTCAGCATGGCGAGTAAATTCGGGAAAAAGCCCTTGAACTTGAGATAGACCTCATTAATAGGTTCGAGAATCAGGTTTAAAAATCCTTCCATGACTTACCTCCTTGTATTACTACTCCTTAGACTTTTTGTAGTTTAGATCGCCTCATCCTTGACAGAGATGTGATTACCGCTCCTATAATTATCCCGCTTAATACAGAGAGGAATATCACTATTGCAAGGGATGACTCAAATTTCCAGGAGAGGAAAGAGACAACGACTGGCGCTGCATTCTGGACTGAAAATACTGTTACTATTGCAATGATGATCAATACAAGGATTATTCCTGCCATTTTATCCTCCTGTAGTTATCTTAAGGTTAAGTTGCTTTTTAGCAAGTTTATCCTACTTCCAGCTATTTACCAAATACTCCTTATTCGCCTCAAACTCCATGCAAAGCTTTTCTATCTCTGCCTCCGCCCCGTCTTTATCCATCTCCTCCACCTCCATGACGAAAGACGCGGTCTTGCCAAGGTATAGGGGAACCAGGGATTTTATCAGGTGCTGGGGAGGGAGCTTCTTTTTGTGATAAGCTATGGCATAGTCGTATATGATCCTTGTCCAGAGCTTCAATGGAAATCTGAAATCTTTGTCTGACAGGGCGCCGAGGACCAGCACCTCCCCTAAATCTCCAGATCCTATGATATCAAGCCACATCCCTTTCAGATTATTTTGTCCCTCTCTGAATATTTTCAGCATCCTTTCTACATTGACCTTCACATGTTCAAGCCCCACATGATACCTGAACCCGAAAGTGGAAACATCTACAGAGCCTTTGACCTCCTTCCATTTGTCTGAATGTTTCTCAGTCAGGTCGAATAGAGAGCTGACGACCTGGACAAGCATCTCACTCAGATCAGAACCAGGGTCCTTGGGGTCATGTATCTTCGCGCCCAAAAATGCCTGACATACCCTGAAATCATTGGCTATGGCCTCGGTGGTCATCCATATATCTATCCCGAATCTGGCCACGTCTGTTTCCCATACATCCTGTTTCAGGTAGAACTCTGCCATATTTCCGGAAAACCCGAACTCCCCGCCTATAGGCTGCCTTATCCTCTTCCCATAAAAAGCCCTGGTCATGGGGTAAACTATGGAGTTCGTGATGGTCCCGTCAAACTTATGCCTGTCATAAAGAGGGGCAACAAAGTCGTTCCCCTCCTTAAGAACCGGAGAGATGAGAAGCTCAATCCACTCCGGGGTTATGCTCCTCAGGTCCGAATCAACAATGGCGCACGCACTTGCGCCCATGTCAACCGCGGTCTGGAATACAGTTCTTATAGCACTCCCTTTGCCAGGGATCCCGTGATATGGGGTGGTTATCCTATGCGCCATTGACAAAGGGTGCTGTATCAACAGTGCATTGTGGTCGATGACGGCATTTTTTATTACTTCAGAGGTCCCGTCCTTCGAACCTCCATCGGAATTGATAATGACAGCCTTTTTGTCCGGGAAATATTTTGCGAGCCCGGCATCAACAGCCCTTATAACATGGCCTACGGTCTTGGCATTGTTGTAACTGGGAATGCCTATTACGATGTCAGCGTTTTCAGCCATTATCTATTTCCTTTTCTTTTTCTTCAAGCGTTTTGCCAAAGCTGCGGCCTTAGCTTCCTCTGAGGGAATCGTTTCAACTTTCAACTCCAACGGAAGCCGCAACTCATCAGAAAGTATCTGCCTCAGCCATTTAGTCTGCTCTTCTGACAGAGGTTCGTCCCTTTTGATTTTGATGATTATTGATATTGCAGGGGCCTTTTCGTCCGTTCCCACATAAAACCCTTCCACCTTTGACGGCTCAATTATCTTTTCAATCTTTGCCGATACCTTTTTAACAGTTGCCATTGCCCCCTCTATACTGCTCTTTGCGACCTCCTCCGGGGGCTTTGGAGGGGGCGGGGGAGTTATAGCCGGGGAGATGGCGGATTTGGCAATCTCCTTCTTCAGCCCGCTGGCCCTGACATGGACCTGCTCGATATTCAGCCTTATCTCCCTCCGCAGATACTCGGCAATACTCTTTTCTATTCCTTTGACTTCTTCATCTTCCATGTATTTCACGGTATTAACAACGGCGTTTACATCCAATACCCCGTCTTTCCCTTTTGAAAACGTGAAGGAGTCGAGACGGGAAAGCCTCTCCCTGTTGAACTCAAGTTTAAGCGCGGCGTCCACGCTGTTTCTGAGCTTTATCTCCAGGATGGATACGCGCAGGGTATAGAGCAGAGGGATTGAGATTATGAAAAGGAGGACGGCGAAGGCGTACGCCCTCTTTTTAAAGTTTTCCATCTCCGTCTCTGTGGTTATCCCCGGCTTGAAGCCGTGAATGTAAAATACGATGCAGGTGGCAAGGATTATGGCCACAAAGTTGGTGAAGAAAAGGAGAAACCCGCCAAGGGCTATGGAAGGCCTGCCGATACCCAGTCCGAAGCCGGCTACGCTGAGCGGTGGTATAACGGCGGTTGCGATGGCAACTCCTGTAACAATGGTTATGTACCCTTTTTTTGTGCAGATGGCTATGGCGCCTGCCGTGCCTGCCAGGACGGCAATAATAAGGTCGTAAAGGTTAGGTCTTGTCCTTGCCGCAATCTCGCTCGTTACTTCCTGTAACGGGGAGAGATAGGTAAAAAAGGTCGCAACTATAATTGTGAATACCACACTGTAAGAGACCTTTTTAAAAGCCCTCCTGCCGATGCCTACATCACCTGTGATGAACGCGAAGCCGCTGCTCAGGATAGGCCCCATAAGGGGGGATATAAGCATTGCCCCGATGATGACCGCAGCGCTGTTGGTTATAAGACCCATAAGGGCAATCAGGTTGGCTATGGTGAGCATCAGAAAATAACCGGCAGATATATCAACCTCAAGATAAACATCTTTAATAACCGCCTTGTGGTTAACAAGGGCCGCACGGCTTTCAAGCCACTTTTTGAAAAAGAAAGCCGACTTGTTTTTTATCTGCTCATTGTTCATTCTCTTATCTCCGCTATAGGCTTATTCTCTATCCCTCATGACATACCGCAGGGCAAGAGGGGCAAGCAGGGTGGTGAAGGCAACAACGAAAACTATAACAGCATAAGCAGAGTCGTCAAATATTCCGCTCCTCTTCCCCACTTCGGCAAATATAAGCCCCACCTCACCCCTCGGGACCATGGCGATACCTGTTGAGAGCTTTTTATTCCATCCTCCTGTAACCCATAAACCGCTTGCGAGCTTGCCGATTATGGCAACTATTGTCAGCATTATGGCAAAATTCCAAAAGGCGGAGGATGAAATATCTATAACCCTGAAGTTGATAGAAACTCCGACCATAACAAAGAACACAGGGACAAAGAGATCGATTATGGGCTTCATCCCCTCCTCGATCTTTTCCGCCAGTTCATGACTGTAATGGTCTATTGTCGCCCCCAAGGGAAGGAAAAACCTTCTCGCAAGCGCGATACCTGCCGCAAAGGAACCCAATATCTCAGGGGCGCCGACCTTGTGGGATATGATGGCCATGCCGAGGATCATGGATACGATCAGCGTTGGAACCATCCCCTTTGTTTTGCTTATTGATGAGAGTTTTGCCAGCGTCGGAACAAAAAGCTTGGCAATGACTGGCGCAAGGAGAAGAAATGCCGTTATAAACGCAAGTATCCTTGCCGTATCAGCAATGCTGACCGTCCCTTTTACTGCAAAGTCATAGAGGACAGCAAGAATAACCACACCAATTACGTCATCAAGAACTGCGGCGCCGAGGACAACCTGAGATACCTTTGTATTATGCTTCTTCAGGTCTGTCAGAACCCTGACTGTGATCCCTATGCTTGTGGCAACCAGGGTACCGCCAACAAATAGGGACGGGATAAGCGCCAGTTCAAAGATATAATGGGCCAGCCAGAACCCTAAGAAGAAAGGGGCCACAACACCGGTGATTGCCACCATAGTGGATTGCCCCCCTACTTTTATGATCTGCCCCACATCCGTATCAAGTCCTACCTCAAAGAGGAGGAGGAGTATCCCTATCTCGGCAAGGAGGTGAAAGGTAGCCTCAGGCTGTATGAAACCAAAAAGGCTTGGCCCTATGATAATGCCCGCAATGACCTCGCCAAGAACGGAAGGGAGTTTCAGGTAGGAAAATACCTCGGCAAAAAACTTGGCAGAAATGATGATAACAAGCAGCTTTAGAAAGAACTCCGATACTTCCACTGAATCACCTCATGTATAAAATAAAAAAGGGCGACAGCAAACCATAATTGGTTGTAACTGCCAGCCCTCTCTCCTGAATATATCCAGGCGCGTCCGTCCGCTATTTATTTTTTGAAACTATATCACAGGACGGATCTTTTGACAAAGCCTCATTCTACCACGATTATCTGGACATCCATCACATTGGTCCCCGTCGGCCCAATCACAAGATGGTTTCTTGGCCCTGTATGATAGTCGAGTTTTTTAAAGAAGTTATATGAATCATTATTTTTAAGGTATTCGACGGGATCAAGGCCGAATTTTTTAGCCAGGACGACGGTCTCTCCATCTACGATGGCTCCGGCAGCATCTGTAGACCCATCTGTGCCGTCGGTCCCCACGGACAGCATTGTAATTCCATTTTTTCCTTCGATCTCGAGTGCGAATGCAAGGGCCAGTTCCTGGTTCCTTCCGCCGAGCCCACTACCCTTCACGGCGACGGTCGTCTCTCCACCGGAGATGAGGCACTTGGGTCTTCCATTTTTCATGGAGTTCTTTACTACTATGGAAATATCCGCCAGATATTTCGCTGCCTCACTTGCTTCTCCTTGGAGTTTATCTGTTACAAACTCCATGTCAAATCCCATCTTTTCCGCCTCATTGCTTGCAGCATTGAGGGCCTGCCTGAGGCTTCCTACAATAACAGTCGAACCTTTCTTAAAACAGTCTTCACCCGCCTTTGGTGTATCAGGCAGCTTGCCTGCTGTCCCATCTAACAGCATGGATAAAACCTTGTTAGGAAGTTTGTTCACGAGATTATATTTTTCGATAGCCTTTACAGCATCCATGAATGTCGAGCGGTCGGGAACAGTCGGACCGGAGGCAATGACATCGAGCCTGTCGTCTATCACATCTGAAAGGATTAATGATATAACTGTAGCGGGATACGCAATACTGGCAAGCTTTCCTCCTTTTACCCTCGATAGATGTTTTCTTACAGCATTCAACTCATCTATGGATGCGCCTGATTTAAGTAAGAGATCTGTTGTAATCTGTTTGTCTTTAAGAGAGATCCCTTCCGCAGGGGAGACGAGCAAGGCGGAGCCGCCGCCGGAGAGAAGGCAGATAACAAGGGTCTTTTCATCTACCTCTTTCAGAATCTCAATGATTTCCTCCGTCCCTTTCACTCCTGCCTCATCTGGAAGCGGATGTGATGCTTCTATCTCCCTTATCCTATTAAGAGGTCTTGTGTGACCGTATTTTACTATTATGACCCCATCGTCAATCCTGTTTCCTAAAATATCTTCAACTGCCTGGGCCATAGGGGCAGTCCCCTTGCCTGCTCCTACCACAACGATCTTTCTGAACTCATGCAGCTCGTAAGCCAATCTATCAGCAATCAACTTATGGTCCAAAATCCTGATTGCTTTCTTAACCGCATTGCAAGGGTCTACAGCCCTTAAGGCCGAATCGAATATTTCAACTAACTGTTGTTTGATAATGGACATATGCTCCTCTTTAGTCATCCGCTCAGAAGTGACTTCAGCCACCTGAGAAATTTATCTCCTTCGACTTGACCTCTTAAATGGAATTCCGCATCTTCAAGCATAGGGCCGACAGCTATAGATATTCCATTCCCCTTTATGGCCCTGAAGGCATCCCTGTCTGTCTCGTCGTCTCCTATATAAATGGGGATGCTGCCCTTAAACCCCTCCTGCTTCATAAGCCATTCCACTGCCTTCCCCTTGTCCCACTGGATATTGGGCCTTACCTCTACCACCATCTTCCCCTCAACAATCCGAAAGAGGCCTTTCTTTAAATAAGGTTTGAGAGTAGACCTTATTAGTGAAAGGAATGCCTCGATGTCTCTTTTATCCAGAAGCCTGTAATGTATGCTTGCCGTAAGTTTCTTATCTTCCAGGACTGCGCCCTTTATGCTCCCCTCCTGGATAGCCTCCCTGATCTCCCTGAGCAACTTCACTATCTCGCTCCTTGCCTCAATCGCTCCTTTCAGCTTAAAGGAAATGCCGTTTCCTTCGACCTCCATACCGTGGTTCCCAACGTATATGCATTCCGGGATACCGACCCTCTCTTTGATATCTGCTATCTCTCTGATAGAGTAAACTGCGTTGTGTGAATTTTTAGGGCTGTAAAAAGGGTGTACCT
>CAKKSC010000074.1 GCA_919902985.1 Desulfuromonadales bacterium
AGGTACACCCTTTTTACAGCCCTAAAAATTCACACAACGCAGTTTACTCTATCCTGGCCTGGGAATAACACTTGCCAAATTTGATGACGGTTCCTCTGCAATAGTCAGGAGTGACTTCGGCAAGGGGAAGGCATATCTACTTGGTTTTTCTTATACGGATATAATTTTGAGAAATCAGACGAACCTCGACTACGAAGCAGAGAGAAGCTATTTGAATGATTTTGAACCTACCACAGATACCTTTATGCTCTTCTTGCGAGGAATTCATGAAGAATGTATGCAATATGCCCTATGGAAGCATACAAGTCCATACAGCAGCAAAGCATCGCTTATAATCAGTCACGATGTTGATTCTCAATCATCAATGGATTTAATGGCAAGTTTTGCAGACATGGAGGCAAAATTCGGAGTTAGCTCTACATATAACATCAATACTCACTACATTGAAGATTTTGTCGATAATGATTTTTACACACCGAATATATCAAAAATTAACTATATATTAGGGAAAGGGCAGTCTGTCGGGAGTCACGGTGTAGGACATTTCCCTGACTGGGATAATGAGACAGTTATTCCTATTGGTAATAGCGGAAATACAAAGACAGAATATAAGCCTTATTATGATGGACAGACAACGACAGGAGCCACAGTTTTTGGCGAATTGGAGGTATCAAAACAACTTCTTGAAAATGATTTAGGTGTCCTAATAAAGACATTCAGATCTGGCCATCTCTTATGGAATGATAATCAGATAAGGGTGCTGGAGACATTGGGATACCAATTCGATTCATCGTTCAGCGCCAATACTGTCCTTACAAACTTCCCCTACCTCTGTCAATATGATAGGTCTGTTGCTGGTGGAATGTCAGGAATATACGAACTTCCGCTTACCATTTCTGATAGCAATATGGATGGTTCCAATAATGCTGACACAGTAAGCGTCTGGCTCGACGTGTTAATCAGGAATGCCCGGAACAATGCGCTTACCGTACTTCTTGTACACCCAAACAGGACGTACAAGGTATCGGCTGAAGAAAGCTTTTTAAATCAACTTCCCTCCAGTATAGAAACGCTTGACATGGATTCCTTTGGAACATTCTGGAAGGCAAGGAACAGCTTTAGCTATACATCTGCAATAGAAAATAACATATTGATGATTACCGTACAGAACATGGCAATTACACCTATCCATAAAGGAATAAGTCTGCGTGTCAGAAATGGGAGTAAACTGTCAGGAATTTCAATAAAAGCTTCTGATGGTAGAAGCATGGGATATACGGCTGTGCATTACAATAGTGATGATATAATTATTTACGGATTCCAACTATAGTAGATTACGACCATAGTCTTAATACTTTCTGGTGAAAAGAAATAGACATATGCCCGATTGCTATTATTTATAATGAGGGTAAAATATAGTCATTTGGTTCTCTATATGTTTTCACCTCTGGCGCATACACAGGATAAAACATGAGGGAAAACGAGTCTTGTTTTAAGGAGGCTTAAATGAATAAAATCATGATATTGCTTGTTGCGCTGGTTTTTACATCATCTCCCGCTTTTGCTTTTTTTACCAATTTGGGCTTTGAAACAGGAGATACATCTGGTTGGACGATAGACAAGGATTACAGCGTAATCTCATCTTATACCGGGCAGTTTAACAACACGAGTGACTGGGAAGCAGATATCCCGTTTTATGGCGACTACTCCCTGCTTCTCGGTTCCCCTGGCGTCGGAAATGAATATGATCATGCGCATCAGGGAAAGGCCAGCCAGATTGCTGCCATATCCCACGCTGACATAGTTTCAGGGCTGGATCTATACCTGGAATGGGGCGCCATACTTGAAGAGCCTACGAATGCCGTTGTGCATACAAAAGACGAGCAGCCCTATTTCAGCATTGCTGTATCATCATCTGACGACGACGGCGCCACATGGTCTTCACTCTATTATGCAAACCAGTATGCGAATGAATCCGGCCTTACATATCTGGGGACTAACGCGAGAGGCGCTTCCGGAAATATCTGGTATGGATCGGGATCCACTATTATCGATTTGGCCGGCTTAAGCGAGGGGGATCTGCTGAAGATCAAGTTGTTTGTGAGAGACTGCGGAGAGGGGGGACACGGCGGCTTGGCGTTTTTCGATGCGTATGCCGCCAGTACGCAGGTCCCGGAACCGAATACCCTCTTTCTTTTTGGCGCGGGATTAGGCGGATTGCTGGCCTTCACCGGATTTAGAAAAATATCTCTGCGATCTGTGATTTGATTGCAGAATTTAGGTTTAAATCTATCACCCTCTACAATCCTTCTCCCATAGCCTTTTTTGATACTTTCCAGGGATTCCACGGATCTTCGTAGGATTTTCTGAAGACGATTTCCTGGAAGTAAGCTACTGTCCTGACGATCCTCATATATAAGCCGGCATAGATTGGGACAATTGGAATATATACGGCAAGCTTCAGATCGTTCTTCCATCTTTCAGAAAGGGACATCATGGCGATAAACTGAAGGATGTTAAAGGTCAGATATATAATATAGTTCAAGGGAAGTATGAATTTAACCATTGATGGATAGTTATATGCCATGTCCGCCAGATATATTAACCACTTTATATCCAAGATCACGTTGAAAAATATATTTTCAACAAACGACATGAAGTTTGAAAATATAAAGTTCTCCGTGGGAAGATAGATATCTTTATGTTTTCTGATCCTGAACCTTACCAGCGACTTATACCATCTCATCCTCTGTTTGTTGAGCTTCCTGAAACTGTTGGGTACGTTTGTAAAGCATATCGCATCTTTTTCAAAGTGTATCCTGTATCCAAGCTTCCTTATCTTTACAGTTATGTCTCCGTCAAGACCGGGACCTATATCCCACCCTCCTACCCGCTGGACTACCTCCCTCCTGAATGCGCCGAAGGCTCCCGGAATGGTCCTGTATATACCGAGAATCGAAGCAACTGCCCTTCCAACAGAAATTGTCTTGAGATATTCTATTCCCTGAAGGGATGTGCATACACTGTCGTCAATATTTCTTACCTTTACGTTTCCGCCGATGGCCCCTATTTTTTTGTCCATATAAAAGGGGATCATGATATTTTCAATAGCATCTCTGTCAAAAGAGGAATCTGCATCAAGAAGGAGCAATAACTTCCCATTTGAATACCTGAGCCCAAGATTCGATGCCGAAGCCTTGCCTCCCCTTATTTTGCACCGGAGGTAAAGATCAATAAAATTATTGTTTTTCAGGTTGGTGCAAATCTGTTGAGTATCGTCATCAGAGCCGTCATCAACTATTATTATTTCTATATTGTCGTATGTCTGTTCGCGAAGTGACCTTACGAGCTTGTAAATGTTCTCGCCTTCATTCCTTCCGGGAACTATGACTGAGACAAGGGGACGTTCGGAAAAAAGGCAGTCTCTCGCACGTTCCCGACGACCTTTATTGAAAAAATGTGAAATTTGGTATGCAGTAAGAAAAACAAAGTCGAAAACAACATAGCGGGGAAACTCAAAAATAAGCGCAAACCAGAAGAATCTGACCAGCTTCGCGGGTCCGACAGTTTGCCAAAAGTTTATAAAATCATATAAGTATGGAATTAAGTCCATGTTAAGTTACGGTGGAGATATCTTGTTAAGTATATCATCCAACTGAAAATCTTTATTTATTGGCAGGACATCTGTATTTATCTTTGCCTCAAGGCTGCTGAAGTTGTCATGTACAAGCTTTACAAGGTTATTTTTAAGCCTGTCTATCGGAGTACGGGCATTTTCCAGAGGTGTATCTGTAAAGAAGAAGAAAAGCGTAGACTCGTTAAGATATGAAATTACGTCGCTTGGTCTCACGCTGTGCTTTATCAACTCAACGATCTCAGGAAATATTCCTTCTTTTGTTCCACCGAGGATAAAGAGATCATTAAAGTTCAGAAATTGCAGATAAGCAACGCATCCGCTTCTCTCAATCCTTTTGAATCTCTCCACCTCATACTGAACAAACTTTTTCAAAACTGAAAAGTCGACCAGTCCCGGAACCTTAATTATGTCTTTCATGGCTATGGTAATGCCGTAAATAGCCGCATGTTCGCCTTTTGAAGTTAATCTGTAGGTCTTGATGTTTTTTTCCAGAAGGCTTTCAACAAGGGCATCGTTCCGGCAGCGGAAACATAATGCCTTTACCTTGGGGTCCTGAAATTTTTCCTGGCACTTGTTGCATCTATAGATGACACCAGGCTTGTCATAATCCACACCTATGTGTCTGACCGACCTGCGGCATTTTGGACAGGTCATTTCATCATCCCCATCCTTTCTAAAATCGCTTTCCGCTCCTACATAGGCGCATACAAAGTGGTGAACGATATCTTCTGCCTTCAGGTCCGCCGACCCGCACTTCGGACAAACCTCCCTGAAATTTAGGAATGAGGAGTAACATCTGTCACAAAGATTGACCTTGTCCACAAAGATTCCCTCTATGAGGTGCTCCCTCTCGGCGGTCTCAAGTATTTCAAACACTCTGTGTTCGTCACTCCTGCTGAAGTTGACGGAAACAAAAGGGTAGCTGTATCCAAGCCAGGAGTGTTCATCAAGTACAGGCTCAAGTTCTTTTTCCCGAGTATACAAATATCGTAAAATCTTAAGAAGCACTCTGAAGTCAAAGTTATCGGCCTTAACCGGTCCAAGCCGGGCTATCTTCTCCTGAATACGCTTCACTTCACTCTGAACGCCGGAAAGCGTCTCTGGGTCAACAGTTCCGTCGGACAAGGAACACAGATGGGTGTCCTTTAAAGGCGCCTGAGACATCAGAAAGAGAGGTTTCAGGCATACATTATTGCCGTCAAATCTCCTGATCCTTGTGACAATTTCCCTTGCAGAGTTTATATCCGCAATGTCAAGAATTATCCCTTTAGCGTCTATATACGTCTGCATATTGACATCATCCGGCACATTAAATGTAAGCTCTTTCAAATTCTCGGAAGAAAGAAAAGAAGAGCCCTCCTTGATGATCTTGATTATACTCATAACCTCTGCTCCGTTAGTTTAGCCTGTTAACAAAGACCTTTACGCTCAGCTTATAAAAAGATTCCCACTTATTGGCATCCTCCTTTGTCGGAGGCAATATATCGACAACGATATTCCTGTTTACCGGCTCATACCTTTTTTGGAACTCAGGCGGCTGTGGCTGGGTCGCTAAGTAGTATCTCTTAACAACTCCCTTTCCCCTCGTTCCGTCGGGGAATTGCAGCATTACCTCCACCCCGTTTCTGAGATAATCAATGTATTTTTGTTCAAAGAAGGCCTTTATAGTAATCTCTGAAGGCTTATATATCTCAATTATTGTGTCTCCCTTTTGAACGACCTCATAATTGTTGGGATAGATACGTGCAATAACACCATCTTGCATGGATATGAATTCCTTCCCTCCTCCAGCTATAGCAGCCGCGGCTGCTTCTCCTGCCTGCTCTGCCTGACGGTTCTTCAATGATGTGGTAGAATTTATCCCCTTTAACCTATTCAGATAGTCCCTGAGGACCTTCAACTCTTCATAATTTTTCCCAATAGTAGCCTCAGAATTTCTTATATTTTCCTGCAGAACTTTCAAACTGCCAGGGAGCTGCGCATCAAGTATAGCCTGCTTTTTGAGATATTGATAGTCAGTCTTAAGCTTTTCAAGAGTTTCTTTGTGTCCTTTTATTTCTATTTCCTTCAGACTAATACTCTGTATCGCCCTTGCAATTTCCCGCTCTGTCTCTGGTGAATAGTAATACGCCGAGGCGTCATATTTTGTAGAGAAACGCTCTCCGTAATCCTCAACGTAGGTAAACAAAGCCTGCTGTTTCTTTACCTGATCGCCCTCTTTTACCAATAAGTTGATTACCCTGAGATCTCTTGTATGCTGAATATACAGCTTGTCAAATATAATCTGTCCGTTTCCCTCTGCATAGATAAAATTATTGACAAGATAATAACCTGCAATTATCAGGATAAGCCATATGAAAAAGAAATAGATGTATTTCCCCCAGTTTTTCATTCTCTTCTCAGGAAGCATTTCATCAGATGTTCTGAAATATCCCTGTCGTCTGTTTAGTCTCATATCGCCACCATCACCTCGGCAAATTCACTGTATCTATTGCGCTCTTTTCGTCCAGTATAACCATCCCCTTGATATCATGCACAGCGACCCTTGGAATACCTGTCGTATCAATTACCTTGCCCAAAAATTCCTCAAGCTCAAGTCTCGTAGAAAAATCTTTAGTTCTTAATGCAAGGGTCGCTTTATCTTTAAATATTTCTATCTCTTCTTTCACTCTGTTTTTAAACACCTGCACATCCTTTATTTCATAGGCCATAATATATGCCATATCTATAACTTCAGCCATCTCTTTGAGGGCATTTTCAGGATAAAAGACGGGGATTGAAGCAGCAAGAGCGATCTTTTTTTCAGTTGTAATTTCGCGTACAAATTTCAGCATATCAAGGTATTCTTTAAGCAACTCTTCCCTTCTTTCTTTCCACTCCGGAAGGGTATGCGGTTCAATGTCGAGATGGACTCCGTCAAAACCGGTCAATGAGGCGTTCCCTATACGCTCTGCCAGTCTGTCTCTATTATTCAGTCGCAGAAGTTCGTTGGAGCCTATGAGCGCCTGGACCTTTGTCCCCTTTGATCTAATCCTTTCAATGAATGAACTGAGCTTCCCGACATTTGTTCGCTCTCCTACAGATATAATAATATCTGAAATCTCCTGCTGCTCGATATACATAGTAAGGAAATCGTTGTCAATTTCATTAAATCCCTCAGACCATATGTATGCCGACCTCTCACCTTTGTATCTCTTGATTTCCATCCCTTTCTTGACAACCCTTACATGCTTCAAAATGTCTTCTCCTGCTGTGAGCCTGTAAAGTTCAAGAAGTTTCAGGTATAGCTGCTGCTTGACTTCAAGAATCTCAAATTCTACGGCATAGAGTTCGTCAAGGAGTTGCATCTGGTGTACAGGGCTGTAAAGGTGGTCGCCAAAGCTCCTCTTTACACCCTCCCTGCGAAGCCTTTCCTCTATTAAACCCCTTCTGTAGGTAAGTTTCAGGTAATCGTTGAGCTTGTACTGGTATTCATAATATGTATCCAGTATTTGATAAATCTCTCCGTCCTGCTTTCTGCCAAGACTCAGGTCTGCAAGCTTTCCCTCCAACGTCCCGAGCTTTTCATAACTTTTCCCACTAAAAGAGAGCGGTATTTTGAAGTAAAACCCTGCTGCCAGACTGTCCTGTCCGTTATTTGAAAGCAGGTTGTCCATATAGTAGCGGGCAAATATTCTGAAGTTAATATCCAGAAGAGGATCATCTATTCGTACCTTCCTTCCCATTTCAGCCTCAAGAACCCTGTTGTAAAAATCATCTTTCCTTACCTCATTAATCAAAGTCACTATACTGATATCAAGGACAGGAAGCTCTTTTTCAGCATCAGGGAATTTAAGGTCCTGCTGGTTAGAAAAGACTTTTTCAAAACTAAGATAGTTCTTTAGAATATTCCCGGCAGTAACCCTCTCCTGCTCAAGCTTTACAATTTCCTCCCAGGCAAACAGTTTGTAATGATAGAGCTGTCTTGCCGTATTGATATACTTGTCAAGATAATCAAGCCTTTCCCTGAGCTTCCTCATTTTTGCAATATTGAAAATATAAATTGTCTTGTAGTAAAGCCTCTGAAGCGCTTCATCCCTGCCAGAACGCTGTGACAGTAATTCATTTAGTCGGACATCGCCCTGAAACCGGTCCTTTTCCCGTTTTCTCTGAAGGTATCCCTCCCTCAGCAGTTCCCACTCAACCCCCAAATAAGCCGAGTTATTGAAGGAACTCCTCTCATCATCAAGGATGCCGTTCTTCATGTTGTTTATGTACGAACCTGTAAGCTTTAAACCTATGTCACTCTTCACCGCATCAAGGCGTTCAACGCTTATTAGCCGTTTCAGTTCAGCCTCTGTAACAGTGTCGGTCTTACCATCAATAAGCCGTACAACCGCATCCAGTTCATTCCCTGATGGAGGATTGCCGATTGTCAGTTTCCCGTCAATAAGCCGTTCAATATCCTTAAATAATCCCAGCAAAGAGATAGCGTCATTTTGTGAGGTCTGACTCAATTTCAAAGGGATATTCCGAACCTCTTGCTCCTGAACAGGCTGTTCTATTTCTGACGCAGTTACCGGTAAGTAGAAATGGAAGATTTGAATTGCAGCAATTGATGCAAATACGGACAAAAGTCTGTAGTAAGGTAATTTCCGAATCATATCGATTTTTCCGTCTTGTTAATGGATGTTAGTCCTAAATCCCGTGGCCAGTTACTCATTTTTATACCCTAAAAGAAACAAATAAACAACATCAGGTTTCTTCAATATTCAAGATGAGTTATTGTAGCGCTATGCGTTGACAACGCAAATACCTAAATCTATTACACATGGCTTACAAGTCTTTTATCTGTAGTCGCAGGCCAGTCTAAGGGCATGATTTGGGAAACGCAGATCTTTGTAAAGGGCTTATTTGTGTTCAACTGCCTTGCCGTCTATCAGGGCTATCACTCGTTCCATTCTCGCTGCCAGTTTATCATTATGAGTAACTATGACCATGGTAACACCTTTATTTTTGTTTATCTCTACCAGCAGGTCATGAACAGACTCTCCTGTCTTTGCATCCAGGTTCCCGGTTGGTTCGTCTGCCAGAAGGATGTCAGGGTTCAGGGTTAAGGCCCTGGCCACTGCCACCCTCTGCTGTTCGCCGCCGGACAGCTCGCCGGGTTTATGGGTCAGTCTGTCTCTTAGCCCCACTTCAATCAATATCTCTTCAGCTTTTAGCTCTGCTTCGATGGGCGGAATACCGGCTATAATTGCCGGCATCATAACGTTTTCAATGGCGCTGAATTCAGGAAGGAGGTGATGGAACTGAAATACATATCCTATCTTCCTGTTCCGGAACCCTGCAATGGCAGTATCGCTGAGGTTAAAGGGGTTTACACCTTCGTAAAGGACCTCTCCGGATAACGGCCTGTCAATGGTCCCAAGGATGTGAAGAAGTGTGCTCTTGCCAGTGCCGGATGCTCCAACTATGGCCAGCTTCTGTCCACGATTTACCGTCAGGCTTAATCCTTTAAGGACATCCACCTTTTTATCGGGCAGACCATAAGACTTGTAAATCTCCTTAACTTCTATCAGGGCTTCTATCTGAATCCTCCTCACTCCTCATTGGTATTTACACCAGCCCCGTCTTCCACAGTTTATTCATGTCGAGCACTATCTTTATGGTATCCTCAACTCTCTTCTTTATAATGTCATCAATAACCTTTTTCACATTAGGGTGTCTTGTTGCAACTTCATCAAGGTCAGCCTTGGAAAGCCTCATGGTCTCCATCGGTGTTCTTGCCCTGACTGATGCGGTTCTCGGTGTGCCCGTTACCAGTGAAATCTCTCCGAAAAACTCCCCTTCTCCAATGGTCGCCAGAAGCATCTCCTGGTCATCCCTCCAGGTCGTTATGTCTGCCCCCCCGCTTTTTATAAGGTAGAGATAATCTCCAGCGCAACCCTCCTGGATAATCAATGCCCCTGGTTCAAAGGTCTGATAGGAGAGTTTTTGCAGTATCTGAATACGATCTTTGGGGCCGAGGCTCCTGAACAGCTGCGAGGTTGCCATCAACTTGTCTACAACCCTATTTTTGTAAAAGCTTATCAGAACTTCCTTTACCCTAGGGTATTTTTGTGTGACGTCAATGAGGGTCTCCCTTGTCAACTCCAGCAGTTCGCTTTCAGAAGATGTAACTGCGTCCGCCTGTCTTTTGGAGTTTGAGAAGAATGCAAATTCTCCGAAGAATTCCCCATTTTTCAGCCGTGCCACCTCGACCTCTTCCCCTTTTGCATTTCTACTGAGGATATTCACTTCCCCGTGGGTAATTATGAAGAGTGAGTCTCCCGGGTCTCCTTCTCTGAATAAAGTGGAACCTGCCTTAACCTGGAGGACTTCAACCTGTTCAGACACATAGGCAAGTTCATCTGTAGTGAGGTCTGAAAATAGCGGTGTTCTTGGGATGGACGGCTTTTTCCCCTTACCCTTCTCCTCTTCCACTGTTGCGACCGCTTGTTCCTTTGAGACCATTTTCGGGACAAGGCCTTTATCTGTATGGACCTCAGCAAGCTTCTTGTGGACATCTGCTTTTGAAGGGTCAAGTTTAACGATCAATTTATTTACGGCTATGGCCTGAACCGTAAAACCGCTCTCTGCATAGGAGTCCGACACAGCCATATATTCCTTGACAGCATCGTCTGTCTTTCCTGTCCTGGCCAATGTCTCTGCTATCTTCATCCTTACCCTCAGGTCTTTACCACTAAGGATGATATTTAGCTTTTGCAGTTCAACGAGGGCCTTATCCCAATCCCCCTTGATAGTGTGCTTCTGGATTTTATCCACTAATGCCGATTTGTCTTCAGCCATCGTAAACCTCCTCGCCAAAAAAGAACTTGAGAGGTTGAGAGGATAAGAAGATGAGAAAACTGCCATTTTTATTCATCTCAACCTCTTAGCCTCTTCATTTTCTCAACTTCTCATTCATACCTGAGCGCTTCGGCAGGGTCAAGTCTCGCTGCCTGATACGCCGGATAGATCGTTGCAATAAAGCTTATCCCAAGCGCAGCTATAGATACTATAAGCAATGTCATCGGCTCCATCTTAACGGGTAGTGTAGATATATAATAGACGTCTCCCGGCAACTCTATGAATTTGTACTTTGCAAGAAGGAAGCATGATACGTACCCCCCAAAGAGGCCAAGAGCAGTCCCAACCGTTCCTATGACCGTTCCCTCGATAACAAATATCTTCATTATGCTGCCCGATGTTGCACCCATGGCCTTAAGGATTGCAATGTCCTTCTGTTTCTCCATGACCACCATGATCAGGGTGCTGATGATGTTAAATGCAGCCACGAGGACAATAAGGGCCAGGATAACAAACATGGCTATCTTTTCAAGTTTCAAGGCTGCAAAAAGATTTTTGTTCATCTCGATCCAGTCCCTTGTCCAGAAGGGATAACCGAGGGAACCCTGTATCTCCTTGCCGATTTCCCTTGCCCTGTAAATGTCGTCTGTCCTTACCTCTATTCCTGTGACCATATTCCCCAGTTCGAAGAAAGACTGGGCCTCTTTAAGAGATACATATATCAAAGAAGAGTCGTATTCATACATCCCCGAATCAAATACGCCTTCGACTTGAAACCTCTTCACCTTAGGTACCATCCCCATGGGAGTTACGGTGCCCAGAGGAGATATGACGTTAATGTAATCCCCCATGAAAACCCCAAGGTTCCTGGCCAGTTCCTTACCTATCAATGCTCCCGGGACTTCAATGCCGTTTTTGTCCTTCTTCTTCTGCGAGACAACAGAAAGACTCCCTTCCTTGATATTTTTTGCTATATCTGTAACAGTTGTGGCCGTCTCCGGTTCTATCCCCCTCACAACGGCGCCGCTTACCCCGGTCTCAGATGTCAGCATGACCTGATTGTATATGAATGGCGAGGCTGCAACCACATGCGGCACGGCCTTAATCTTATTGGTCACCTCGTTGGCATTTTCCATCCCTTTGCCGAACTTCATCACAAGTATGTGTGAGGTAGTGCCGAGTATCTTTGCCCTGAGGTCTTCCTGGAACCCGGCCATAACTGACAGGACTATGACCAGGGCCATAACTCCAACCATCACGCCTGCCATGGATATGAAGGTGATGATGGATATGAATGTCTGTTTCCTCTTTGCCTTCAGGTATCTGAGGCCGATAAAGAGCTCATAAGGTAAGTTCAAATTTACTCCTGGCATTTCTATGCCAACCCGGGGACAGTCCCCTACGAATCTATTTTTCCGGCCTCATGTGCGGGAAGAGGATGACATCCCTGATTGAGGCTGAATCTGTCAAAAGCATAATGAGACGGTCTATACCTATCCCTTCGCCTGCTGTTGGCGGCAGGCCGTATTCAAGGGCCCTTATGTAGTCTTCGTCCATAAGGTGGGCCTCTTCATCACCTGCATCCTTGGCCTCCACCTGCTTCATGAATCTTTCCTTCTGGTCAACAGGGTCGTTCAGCTCAGAGAATGCGTTAGCCATCTCCCTTCCCCCTATCATCAGCTCAAATCTGTCCACTATAGAGGGGTCTTTATCGTTCTTCCTTGACAGGGGCGATATCTCGGTCGGGTACTCTGTTATAAAGGTAGGCTGGATAAGTTTCTTTTCTGCCAGGGCGTCAAACAGCTCGGTGATTATCTTCCCCAGAGACTCATCCCCGTTCACCTCTATCCCGATCTTCTTTGCATGGGCCAGGGCGCTCTCCCTGTTCTCAAGGATAGCAGGGTCTACATTGCCGTATTTAACAATGGCCTGTTTTACTGAGAGCCTTTCCCACGGAGGAGTGAGGTCTATCTTCTGTCCCTGGTATTCAATGACGGTGGTTCCGCAGATATCTTTTGCAATAGACGAGAACATCTCCTCTGTAATATTCATCATATCGTCATAAGTGGCATAGGCCATGTAAAACTCCAGCATTGTAAACTCCGGGTTATGTTGCACAGATATACCTTCGTTCCTGAAGTTCCTGTTGATCTCGAACACCCTGTCTATACCCCCGACCACAAGCCTCTTCAGATATAATTCAGGCGCTATCCTGAGAAACAGGTCCATCTTGAGGGCGTTGTGATGCGTTGTGAAAGGTTTCGCAGCGGCCCCCCCTGGGATTGGCTGCATCATGGGGGTCTCTACCTCCATAAAATCCTTTTTTGTCAGGTACTCCCTCATGAGTTGAATTATACGGCCCCTCTTTTTAAAGACATCCTTCACGTCCGGGTTTATCATGAGGTCCACGTAGCGCTGCCTGTACCTTGTTTCAACATCAGTAAGGCCGTGCCACTTCTCAGGGAGAGGTCTTAAGGATTTGGTCAAAAGCCTTATAAAATCAGCATTAACAGTCAGCTCCCCTGTCTTTGTCCTGAATGGCTTGCCTTCAAGTCCAACAATATCTCCTATATCAAACTTCTTAAACTGCTCAAAGGCCTCTTCACCTATGACATTTTTTTGGACAAATCCCTGAATCCTCCCATTTCTGTCCTGTATCTGGATGAATGCCGCTTTTCCGAAGTTCCTGATAAACATGATCCTTCCGGCAAGGGAATAGGTCTCATTAACGCCCTGAAGCTCTTCCGCTGTCGCGTTACCAAATCTTACCGTCAAATCTGCCGTCGTATGCGCCGGTTTGAAGTCGTTGGGGTAAGGGTTTATCCCTTTCTCAACCATCTCCGCAACCTTCTTCCTTCTCTCTTTTATAAGTTCATTAGTATCTTCCATAGTTACCCTTTGCCCTTCCTGATTTGATTTAATTTTGAACCTTATTAAATAACTGATTTTACTGAGAAGGTCAATAGAAAAACCATGAATCTAAGGCCATTTTTGAAATCTCTTGTCAAGCACTACCCCTTTTGGTAGATTAACTGAAATCAGGCGAGAGGCAATAGGCGATCGAAAAACCTTTAGCCCCGTGCCTATAGCCCAGAGGTTTGAATGTCGGAAACTGAAAAGTTCAATAAATACGGCAGGGACTGGTGGAACCCAGAAGGGGGAATGTTTGCCCTGCATATGATAAACAAACTGAGGTTTGATTATTTTATATCTACCCTTGGTGATGTCAGCGGTAGGAGCATAGTTGATATAGGGTGCGGAGGCGGGCTCCTCTCCGAGGAGTTTGCCAAGAGAGGGGTGAGGGTTACAGGTATAGACCTCTCTCCTACAGCCATTGATGCTGCAAGGGAACATGCCGAAAAGTCGGGACTGTCAATAGATTACAGGAACTGCGCCATTAAAGAACTCATTGATAAAGGTGAATCATTCGATATAGTAATATGTGCCGAGATGCTGGAGCATGTGGACGATTTAAAATCTACGATAAGAGAGTCCGCAGCACTATTAAGGAACGGCGGGCACTACCTGTTTGAGACGATAAACAAGACCCTTAAGGCCAAGTTCCTGGCTGTTTTTATGGCAGAGAATGTATTGAATTTTGTTGCCAGGGGGACCCATGACTACAACAAGTTCATAAAACCCAGCACACTGGTCAATATGCTCAGGGAAAACGGGATAGGTGTGAAGGAGATAAAGGGGATGTCCTTCGACATCCTGAACCGAGAGTTCAGGATGTCTAATTCAACCGATGTTAATTATATAGGTTATGGAGTAAAAGAAAATAAATAAGGTGAGATATGGCAGGGAAACGAAAGGCTGGAAGCGCTCAGAAGCCCATCGAGCAGTACGAGTATAAGGACAAGGAGAGGCTGAATAATCCGCCGGTGGGGCTGGTGGATGCTCATACCGACAACGGCGGTCTGAGGAAGAAGAAATACGCTTACGACCCGCACCTTGACCCGCAGTTGCAATGGGCGGGGAAGGCGGAGCACACAAGCTTTGAAGTCCCTACCGTAAGCCTGCATGTGCATGAGCGTATAGACCCGCGGAAGATTGTTGAGACTGTAAAAAATCCCCCTCAATCCCCCTTTGCCAAAGGGGGAAGCGAAGCAGGGGGATTTCAGATGAGTCTTTTTGAGACCCAGAAAAAACCTCTCCGCGAGGCAATTGAGTTTTACAAGCACAAGGAGAACTGGACGAACCGCATGGTTGCGGGTGACAGCCTGCTGGTAATGAATTCCTTGCTGGAAAAGGAAGGGATGGGCGGCAAGGTGCAGATGGTAT
Source organism: Desulfuromonadales bacterium (assembly GCA_919902985.1). Taxonomy (GTDB): domain Bacteria; phylum Desulfobacterota; class JAENJC01; order JAENJC01; family JAENJC01; genus JAENJC01. The sequence continues at coordinate 14,753 of CAKKSC010000074.1, forward strand.
ATTTCGACCCGCCTTACGGGATCAAATACGGCAGCAACTTCCAGCCGTTCGTAAACAAGAGGGATGTGAAGGACGGAAAGGACGAGGACCTTACGGCAGAGCCGGAGATGATAAAGGCCTTCCGGGACACATGGGAACTTGGGATTCACTCATACCTTACATACCTGCGCGACCGCCTGCTCCTGGCCCGCGACCTTCTGCATGAAAGCGGGAGCGTATTTGTGCAGATCAGCGATGAGAATGTGCATCTGGTAAGGAATCTGATGGATGAGGTGTTTGGGGTTGAGAATTTTGTGAGCTTGATAAGTTTTTCAACCACAAGTGGCTTCCCATCAAAAACATTAAGTCGTGCTGGTGATTATATTGTTTGGTATGCAAAAGATATTGAAAAAATAAAATATCGGCAAGTACACAGAGAAAAAATTGCAGGAGAAGAAGGAGCAACGAAATATAAACCCGTTAAGAATATAAGTTCAATTCCAAAAAGTTGGTGGCCAGAAGAAAAACTTGTTAGCGTTGATTCACTCACATCCCAGGGGCCAAGTGAGGTGGATTCTGAATTTATTTACGAAGAAAAAAGTTATTTTCCTCCCAAGGGAATGCATTGGAAAACTTCGGTGGAAGGGTTGAATCGCTTGTTAAAAGCAAAGCGCATTGTAATTGAAGGAAATTCTCCCCGATTTTTGAGATTTCTGGATGACTTCCCTGTTTTCCCAATTACTAATTTATGGACTGACATTGGTGGAGTGCAGAATAGAATCGAAGGGAAAATATATGTAGTTCAAACATCGACTAATGCGGTAGAACGGTGTCTCCTCATGACCACCGACCCCGGCGACCTTGTCCTTGACATCACCTGCGGCAGCGGCACAACGGCAGCCGTTGCCGAGAACTGGGGCAGGAGGTGGATAACCTGCGATACATCAAGGGTTGCCGTTACCCTTGCAAAGCAGCGCCTGATGACGGCGGTGTTTGATTATTATGAGCTTGCCTACCCGAATGAGGGCGTGGGGAGCGGCTTCAAATACAAGACCGTTCCGCACATCACCCTAAAAAGCATTGCCAACAACGAGCCACCCGGACAGGAAACCTTATATGACCAGCCTTTCATAGACAACAAGCGGACAAGGGTTACAGGGCCTTTTACTGTGGAGGCTGTTCCCGCGCCTGTGGCGAAGAGTTTTGATGTCATTCTGAGCGACAGCGAAGAATCTGTTTTTGAAAGCAGACCCTTCGCGGTTGCTCAGGGTGACAATAGTGTGGCGAGAAGCGGCGAAACCCTGCGACAAAACGAATGGAAGGATGAACTCCTCCGCGCCGGAGTCCGTGCCAAGGGCGGAAGGCTGATTGAGTTTACGAGGGTTGAAACGGCGAGAGGACTCCGCTATGTGCAGGCAGAGGCGGAGACCAAGGAAGACAAGCCCAAAAAGGTTTACGTGGTATTCGGTCCCGAACATGCGCCGCTTGAACAGCGCATGGTGGAGTTAGCCTTAGAGGAAGCCGCACATCTGAAACCCAAGCCGCAGATGGTCTTGTTCTGCGCCTTCCAGTTCGATGAAGAGGCAGCCAAGGACATTGACGAAACCAACTGGCCGGGAGTAACGCTCCTCAAGGCACAGATGAACGCCGACCTTCTTACCGACGACCTGAAAAAGAAGAGAAGCAGCAATGAGAGCTTCTGGCTTATCGGCCAGCCGGATGTGGTGCTCCGCCCTGTCATCCTGAGCGGCAGCGAAGGATCTGCTTTTTCAGGTTTAGATCAAAAACAGATTCTTCACTCCGTTCAGAATGACAAGAAAAAGCCTCAGAGTGACAAACAGTATGTGGTCGAAGTCCTCGGCTTTGATTACTACAACCCGAAAACCGGCACTGTGGAAAGCGGCGGTAAGGGGGATATTGCCATGTGGATGCTTGATACCGACTATGACGGAAGGAGCCTGTTCCCCTCTCAGGTATTCTTCCCGATGGCAGGGGCAAAAGAAGGCTGGGCGACACTGGCAAAGAACCTGAAGGCGGAGATTGACGAGGAGAAGATAGAGGCATTCCGGGGAACAGTGTCCCTCCCGTTCAAGCCCGGCAAGGCGGTAGCAGTGAAGATCATTGACGCGAGAGGGATTGAGAGTTTGAAGATAATCAGGTAAAATAAATTGAAACGGAAAGATAAAGAGCAGATGATTATTTACCTCGATACAAACGTTTATTGCAGGCCATTTGACAACCAGGCGCAGGATAGGATAAGGGAAGAAACCGATGCTTTTGAAGTAATACTTGACGGCGTCAGGAAGGGCTGGTTTCTCACGCTCACATCAGACGTATTGCAATATGAGATAACAAAGATATTAAGCCCGCTTAAAAGAACTGAGGTGGAAAGATACCTTGCTCTTTCTAAAAAAAGAGTTGAGGAAAAAGAGGAAATATTGAAGCTTGGTATTGTTATTCGTGATAGATGCGGGATTAAAGACAGGGATGCACTTCACTTGGCCTCGGCCATAGCTGGTGGAGCAACATATTTTCTGACATGTGATGATGAGGTAACCTCAGCTACAAAAGGTGCGGGATGCACAGAAAAGGTTGCAGAGGAGTATGGAAGTGGTATGAAGATATGTAATCCGATATTTTTTGTCAAAAAGGAGGCCTGACGTGATAAGGAATGAGGAATCTATCGCAATGAATGAGATAGTAAGAAAGGGATGGAATCTGCTTGTAGATAATATGGGAGAAGCGGATGCAACGAGATTTATAGTGAGTTTTGAAAGGGGCAAGGGAGATTCTGTTCAGGAGATAAAGAAGTTCTGGGGAAATAAAAAGATAGAGGAGATACACAGGGAAGTCCTTGAAGCAAAAAAGAAGGGACTGATTTAGACTATGTAAATGTAGGGTGGGCTGCGCCCACCGGATGAGAAAGATATAATAATTTGTGAGGGATTCTCACGGCATATGGACACTACTTCAAAAAAATCTGCTTACACATTAATGTTAGTATCATTGGCACTGATAGCAATCAATTTCCCATTTGCGCAAATTGATAAAATGCAAATCCCAATGACTCCTGTGTCTGTTCCCGCTGTATTTTTATGGTTGTTTTTTCTATTTCTTTTTGTTCCGTTCACAAGCGAAATAAGGGCAGCAAATCTTCAAATCAAATATAAGATAGGAAAGAAGTTCAATTCTGCTCTCACAACTTGGTCTCGAAAGAAAAAGGATAAAGACAAACCTGGACTTTACACATCTCAGATACTGGTCAGCTCCCAAGACTGGTATCTCAGGTGGACATGTAAGTATTGCCAAGTAACCGGCAACTTGGAACCATCCTATACAGCCGTTTCTGGTGCGTTGAATACAATCCGCCTTTTTTCATGGACGTTCATACAAGTACTTTGTTCTTTAGAAATTCTTGAACGTTTTACCTTGCCACTTGTACCGGCTATTATTGCAATCACCCTGAAGGTGTATTTTTTGTGGGCATATTCATAAACTCCTTCCATTCCAACCCGGCAAGGCGGTGGCCGTGAAGATCATTGTGACGCAAGAGGGATTGAGAGTTTGAAGATAATAAGGGGGTAGAATGATGGGAAGAAACGATATCCTTGCAGTTTTGCGCGACATTAAACAAAACTTTGCCGAAAAATACGGCATCCTTGAGATCGGCATCTTTGGGTCAACTGCGCGGGATGAGGCGCGGGAGGACAGCGACGTTGACATCTGCATAAAGACCAAGACCCCTGACCCGTTTGCCATTGTCCATATCAAGGAAGAGATCGAAAGCCGGGTGCGGAAACATGTTGATATAGTCAGGATACGGGAAAAGATGAACCCTTTTCTCAGGGAGCGCATAGAAAAAGAAGGCATCTATGTTTGATAAGAACCTCGTCCTCTCCATACTTCAACAGATTGACGAGGCCCTTGAAAAGATCAGAGACAGATCTGAACAAATTCACAGCGCCGGCGATTTCACCGATTCGCCATCCGGCATGGAAAAGTTGGACAGCATCTGCATGCAGTTCATCGCTATCGGGGAAGCCTTGAAGAATATAGACAAGATAACCGGCGGCAACCTTCTTTCGCAATATCCTGAAATCGACTGGAAAGGCGCTATGGGCTTCAGGGACATAATAGCCCATCATTATTTTGATATTGATGCGGAAGAGGTATTCTGGATATGCACGAATGAACTGGCGCCGTTGTCCGCTGCTGTTAAAAAGATGATTGAAGAATTGCAGTAAAGCCGTAGGGTGGGCTGTGCCCACCACAAGATTTTCTATAACAGGGATTCGATGACAACCATTCAGCCAACAACTTGGGATAATTACAAGTCATGGGTCAGTCAATTAGCAAAAAACCATGCCTACTATTATTGCCGTGGCCATGCAAATGAGAATTGGAAACTTCAGACCTCCTTTCATAGAACTACCTCACTGACAGGCATAAGTCTTGAAGATTATCTGAACAGAATAATCCCGGAAGTGCATTATTATAAGATTTGAACAATGTTTTAATAGCTATCGAAAATTTTATAGCTGAAAAATCCCCCTGCCCCCTTTGAAAAGGGGGATTAAAAGAGGAAATAGTTAGGGCGCAATGAAGAAAATTGACAAACTGATCATCAACTCCCCATGCGAAGAACCCAGGCAGTATTGGGAATATATCCGCGATACAAGGGAATTCGCTTTACAGGAAGGCCGCAGGCCTGATGATTATGTTGTGGCAAGCTGTTAATGAATACGGCGGTGTATTGAATTTCATCTGAAATCCAGATATCCTGATGAAAGGTTAGGCAGAGAATAAAGGAGGTTTAAAATGGCGGAATTTGTTGATAAGGCTATCCTGCTGGGGTTGGGGATAGAGAACAAGGTGAAGGAGCTGGTGAACGAACTGGTGGAGGCCGGGGAGAAGGCAAAAGGGAGTGGCCTCGGTGCGGTAAAGGAGGCGGAGAACAGGTTTGTTGATGAGGCGGTGAAGGTTGTAAGCGAGGGACTGAAGCAGGCCAATGTGGCAAAGGACAAGGCGGAGTCTATCGCAGTGGAGATTGCAGAGGGGCTTGCAGATAAGTTGAAGCTTGCCACAAAGGATGAGCTGGATGTAGTGGAGAAGCTCGCCCTGATTGCGAGGGAGAAGGCAGATGCTTTGGAGAAGAGGGTCAAGGCGCTGGAAGAGGAAATCCTAAACTTGAAAAAAGCTTAAATCTACCACAGAGGCATAGAGGCACTGAGAAGAGCAAAAGTTCAAAGCATTCCTCTGTGTCTCCGTGGTTAATAATGAAAGGGGGATTTTGGAAATCCGTAAACATTCCACAATCAAGAATATCAACCGCCTTCGTCAAATACTGAATATCCTTATAAGGCACGGGTTCGGTGAACTGGTCAGCCAGCTTCACGTATTCAGGCTTTATATCATTGGGAAGAGGTTTTTTACACCAAAGGCTGAGGATGTTCGGTCACACAGGTCAACGCCTGAGAGGTTGAGGCTTGCCCTTGAGGAGCTTGGGCCGACTTTCGTAAAGCTCGGCCAGCTTATGAGCACAAGGGCCGACTGGTTCCCTGATGAATGGTCTGCTGAGTTCAAGAAGCTCCAGGACAAGGTCCCTCCGTTTCCCTTTGAGCAGGTCAGGGAGCTTGTTGAAAAAGAGCTGGGAAAGCCTCTGACAGAGGTCTATTCGTCGTTCGATACTTTACCGGTTGCATCTGCCTCCATTGCCCAGGTACACCTTGCTACCCTGAAGGACGGGAGAGAGTTGGCTGTAAAGGTCAGGCGTCCTGAGATCGAGAATATCCTGGATTCCGATATCAGCATAATGTATGTGATAGCCAACCTCATTGTCAAATATGTTCCTGACTGGGCCAGATTCAGGCCTGTAGAGGTGGTCAGGGAGTTTCACAAGACCATAAGGCAGGAGCTGGATTTCACCATAGAGGCAACAAGGGCCGACCGGTTCAGGAGGAACTTCAAGGACGATCCGGAGGCATATTTCCCAAGGGTATACTGGGAACACTCATCCAAGAAGGTCCTCACAATGGAGAGGATCAGCGGGATCCCTATAGATGAGGCAGAAACCCTGAAGGATGCCGGTTTTGATCTTAAGGAGGTAGCGGAGAGGGGAGTGAGGGTATTCTTCAGACAGGCCCTTGGCGACGGCTTCTTTCATGCGGACATGCACCCCGGCAACGTGTTCGTAGGGAATAAGGGCGAGATAATCCATGTTGACTTCGGGATAGTCGGCCAGATTGACGATGAACTAAGAAATTACCTGGCAAGGCTCCTCTATTATTTGATGAGACGGGACTTCAAGGCCATGGCTAAAATCCACAGGGACATGGGGCTCATTGGTCCTAAAGTGGATATAAGGGAGTTTGAGGATGCCCTCATAGACATCGCTGAGCCTATCTTTGGTAAGCCTCTTGCTGAAATAAATGTCTCGGCCCTGCTATGGAAGCTTATAGAGACGGCAAAGAGGTTTGACATGCACATGCAACCGAACTTGCTCCTGCTTCAGAAATCGATGGTGGTTGTCGAGGGTGTAGGCAGGGAGCTTTATCCAAAGCTCAATGTTTGGGCGGTTGCAAGACCTTTCATCTTCAAACTTATGAAGAAGAGCATAGACCCCAAGGCCGCTGTAACGAAAGGTTATGATACTATGATAGAGATGGCCGAGTTTACAGCAGCCCTGCCCTCCCAGTTGACTTCTGTGTTTAACAAGGTCATCAATGACAGGCTCAGAATAGAGTTTGCTCACCTGAACCTTGATGACCTCAACGCAAGGATTGATAGAACCGGAGACAGGCTTGTTTATGGTATGATTGTCGCGGCATTGATTGTCGGTTCATCCCTTATTGTTATGGCAGGAAAGGGGCCGATGCTGTTTGACCTTCCAGTGTTGGGCCTTACAGGATATATAATGGCGGGGATATTGGGGTTGAGGCTTGTGATTAAAAGGTAGGAGGGCGAATTGACTGAGGCAAAGACCACCCACTTCGGAAGCAAGACAGTGGCAGAGGAGGAGAAGGAGAAGCTGGTAGGGCAGGTCTTCAGCTCTGTGGCCGGGAAATATGACATAATGAACACTGTCATGAGCCTGGGGATACACCATGTCTGGAAGAGGTTCATGATATCAAAGACCGGTTTCAGGCCTGGTGAGATTGCCATTGACGTGGGAGGCGGCACTGCGGATATAGCCATGCTGCTCCGTGACAGCGTCGGCGGAAACGGGAAGGTCGTAGTCTACGACATAAACCATGCCATGCTCCTGGGCGGTCGCGACAAGGTAGTGGACCACGGTGTCCTGAAGGACATCCGGTTTGTCCAAGGGAATGCGGAGTATATATCATTCCCTGACAACACATTCGATGTGGCGACAGTCGCCTTCTGCATAAGGAATGTCACACATCCTGCTGAGGGATTCAGGGAGATGTACAGGGTATTGAAGCCGGGAGGGAAGCTGGTCTGCCTTGAGTTCTCAAGGCCCACCAACGACGCATTCAGGGCGTTCTATGACTTTTACTCCTTTAACTTCATTCCCAAGTTCGGGGAGATAATAGCCAAGGACAGGGATTCGTATCAGTACCTTGTTGAGTCTATCAGGAAGTTCCCTCCACAGGAGGAGCTGAAAAAGATGCTTGAGGATATAGGGCTTTACAAGGTGAAATATTACAACCTGACCAACGGGATTGCGGCAGTGCATGTAGGGTATAAGGTTTAAGAGCCGTGAGACGTAAGACGTGAGATGTAGGTGTGCGCATGCTTCACCCGAAGGAGTAGAACTTATGGAAACAACCGAACTACTTACAAAGACAGCGATAGCGCCGCTGAAATTTATACCCAGGAGCCTCCAGTGCATAGGGTTAGGGAGTTTTTTGGCATTCGAACTGGAGAGGGACCCCTCCATCAGGGAGAGGCTCAGGGAGATAGACGGTAAGACCTTTCTCTTTGAGGCCACTGACATAGATAAATGTTTTTATATGACAATCAAGGATGGCAGGGTGACTATCAGGCCGCATTATGCTGGAACCCCTGATGTTACAATGAGGGGTGAAACTGCTGTCCTGGCTGGTTTGATGCTGAACAGGGTTGACCCTGATACCGTATTCTTTTCCAGGAAGCTCCAGATAACAGGGAGCACAGAGGTCGCCCTCTGGTTCAAGAACATACTGGCAAGCCTCTAAAGGCTGCTTTCTCTGTGCCATGAACATCATAAAAGATTAATTTGAGGAGAGTGGACTATGTTTAAACCTATTCTGGTAGCCAGAGGCGGGAAAGATATAAATTTGCTGCCGAAGATGGCAAACAGGCATGGACTTGTCGCCGGGGCTACAGGGACAGGGAAGACTGTGACCCTTCAGTTGATGGCGGAAAGCTTCAGCAGGATCGGAGTGCCCGTATTTATGGCTGACGTAAAGGGAGACCTATCTGGTATCAGTATGCCCGGCTCGCCAAATCCGAAGATAGATGCGCGGATAAAACAGCTCGGGCTTTCCGGCCATTCCTTCTCCGGTTGTCCTGTTACATTCTGGGATATCCTCGGAGAGCAGGGACATCCGGTTCGCACAACCATATCAGAGATGGGGCCGCTCCTGTTAAGCCGCCTCTTGAATCTAAACGATACCCAGTCCGGGGTGCTGTCTCTCGTTTTTAAGGTTGCGGACGATAACGGCCTCCTTCTCCTTGATCTCAAAGATCTGCGGGCAATGCTGCAAAACGTAGCAGACAACGCAACGCAGCTCAGGGCTCAATACGGTAATGTATCTGCGGCAAGCATAGGCGCAATCCAGCGGAACCTGCTGGCTTTGGAGGAGGAGGGGGGCGACAAGCTCTTCGGCGAACCGGCGCTCAACATTGACGATCTGATTCAGGCGAATGGGAAGGGAGAGGGAGTCATCAATATCCTTTCGGCTGACAAGCTTATCCATTCACCCAAGATATATGCGACATTCCTCCTCTGGCTCCTTTCCGAGCTGTTTGAACAGCTTCCAGAGGTCGGTGACCTCGAAAAACCAAAGTTGGTCTTCTTCTTTGACGAGGCCCACCTTCTTTTTAGCGATGCGCCGGAGGCCCTTCTGGATAAGATAGAACAGGTTGTGCGACTCATCCGTTCAAAGGGGGTCGGTGTCTACTTCGTAAGCCAGAACCCGCTTGACATACCGGAGAGCGTCCTTGGGCAGCTCGGGAACCGTGTCCAGCATGCACTCAGGGCGTTCACCCCTAAAGATCAGAAGGCCGTAAAGACAGCAGCACAGACCTTCAGGACCAACCCTGAACTGAATACGGAAACTGCTATAACCGAGCTTGGTGTCGGTGAGGCGCTCATCTCATTTCTTGAAGAAAACGGCACCCCGTCTGTCGTGGAACGGGCATTCATCTGCCCGCCCCAGAGCCAGATCGGCCCCATCACTCCGGAACAGCGCAGAAAGATAATAAATGGATCGGTAATATTCGGTCATTACGAAAAAGCGGTAGACAGGGAATCAGCCTACGAGATATTAAAGAGCCGCGCAGAACAGGCTGCTCCAGCCCCTGAGACAAGCTATACAGGGAGTTCTCAAAATCAAAGGCAGGGGGCAGGGCGCCAGCGGGAGACCGCTGTCGAGGCAATGGCGAAGAGCGCTGCAAGGGCCATAGGCAGTCAGATCGGCAGGCAGATCATCCGCGGGGTCCTCGGCTCCATATTCGGAGGAAGACGTTAAGCCTCTCTGCTTTCTACTTTAAACCCTTTTAAAAAATGTAACAAACCAAGGGCATCTCTCCCCCGGCCAGCCTGCCAAAGATAGCATATTCCGCCCCCAAGGGCTCCCTTTTATAGAAAGAGACTTTATGTTGATTTGTCATATCAAGACGTGTTATCTTCGCTGCATCATATGAAGAAGAAAGAAAACAATTACGCATTCATAGACAGCCAAAACCTCAACCTTTCTATCCGATCTCAGGGATGGATTCTGGATTATAGAAAATTCAGACGATATCTTGAGGATAAATACAGCATAACCAAGGCTTATCTTTTCCTTGGATATGTCCCACAATATCAGGACCTCTACACGTCTTTGCAAGAGGACGGCTATATTCTCATCTTTAAACCTACCCTCAAACTGCCTGATGGTAAGGTAAAGGGCAATGTTGATGCTGAACTCGTGCTGCACGCAATGGTGGAGTATCCGAAATACGACAAGGCCCTGATTGTAACGAATGACGGAGATTTTTACTGCCTTGTGGATTATCTGATCAAGCAGGACAAGCTCTTGAAGTTGATCATCCCGAATAGAAAGGCGTTTTCCTCGCTGTTCAGGAAGCTAATGGCGCATATCGTTTTCCTGGACAATATGAGGGACAAGCTTGGATTTATCAAGGGGAAGCACAAATAAAAAAGAGGCATTGCCGCGGGACGGAACCCTTTGGATAGCCTCTTATCGTGATTCTGAAAATAGAATATACTAGGAATGAGCGCTTGTCAACAGCAAAAACACAGCAAAAACATCAATCGGGGCAATAAGGCTGAGGTAATGTCAAAAGCTTCATGAAAACTGAAAAGGAAAAATGAAACCACAGAGCCCACAGAGAAATTCTCAGTGTCCTCAAAAAGAATTTCCTCTTAGAACTTATCCGTAAATAACTCCCACTTTTCTCCAACAGATGATAGCAGCAG
>CAKKSC010000075.1 GCA_919902985.1 Desulfuromonadales bacterium
AGGTACACCCTTTTTACAGCCCTAAAAATTCACACAACGCAGTTTACTCTATCCTTACTGTAGAGGACTATGAAAGATAATTCAAAAATCCACATACTGCTGGTGGATGACGAAAAGCTGGTGAGGAGCGTCATGGCCGATATGCTGAACAAGAACGGCATACTTGTCACTGAGGCCTCAAGCGGCAGCAAAGCAGTGGGCTTATTTGCCGGGCGACCGTTTGATGCAGTGCTTTTAGACATGATTATGAAGGATATGGACGGCATAGCGACACTGAAAGAATTAAAGAAGATCAATCCCGATATCCCAGTCATTATAGTGACAGGTTATGGAGATGTTCCCACAACGGTGGCCGCCATTAAACTCGGGGCATATGATTATGTAGAAAAACCGGTGGATGAAAACAGGATTGTTTTGACCATACAGAGGGCCACAGAGAAGAAGTGCATGGAAACGAAGATCAGGGAACTCGGAATGGCCATTGACAACTCTCTGGAATGGTCGCTTGGCGAGAGCCTGGCTATGAAGGGAGTCATAAGCGCGGCCAACAAGGTCGCAGCCACCGACTTCTCTATTGTGATTGAAGGCGAGACAGGGACGGGCAAATCAACTATTGCCAGGATAATACATAACCTCAGCAGGAGGGTCAAACAGCCTTTTGTAACGGTTGATATGGGATTGATCCCCGAGACCCTTGTCGAGAGTGAGCTGTTCGGCCATGAGCGGGGGCCTTCACCGGGGCTGACAGGAAGAAGATGGGCTTTTTCGAGGCTGCAAACGGGGGGACTATCTTTATAGATGAGATGGAAAACATGTCCCCCTTCGTCCAGAGCAAGCTGCTCAGGGTCGTGGAGAGCAGGCTTGTCCATCCTCTTGGGAGCACCAAAGCAGTTGAGATAGATGTCCAGATCATAGCGGCTACCAACAAAGACATCCGCAGAAATGTCACTGAAAAAAAGTTCAGGGAAGACCTCTTCTTCAGGCTCGGAGAGTTTTTCATAAAGGTGCCGACATTGAGAGACAGGCATGAAGACATACACTTTTTTGCCGAAAAATTCCTGTTAGAGGCCGCTAATGAACTTGGAAAGCAGGCAAGAGAGATCAGTACGGAGGCCATGACAATCCTGATGAGTTACTCATGGCCTGGCAATATTAGGGAGCTTAAAAATGTCATAAGAAGAGCGGTGTTGTTGTGTGACAGTGAATCCATCGGATCTGGCGACATAAGTTTTCTGATAGGCGACGCGATCGAACAACCTGGTGGGAATATCACATCCCTCAAGGAGATAGTCGGCAGAGTGGAAGCAGAGGCCATCAGTAATGCGTTGAAGATGTCAGGGAATAACAGGACAAAGGCCGCTTCTGTCCTGCAAATAGACCAGAAGACTCTTAGGATGAAGATGAAGGAATACAACTTAGCTCAATCAGATTAGGGAAAACTTCCCGCCTCTTCTGGAATAATTCCCATTTTATCGTTACCATAGGCTTTTTATTAAGTTTATTAATTTAGGTAATGTCCCCAAATAGTTGACATTTGGATTTTATCTTAGTAAACTTGTCGCCAGGAACAAATAAATCTCCTGGAGGTTAGAAATGGCAGAAATTGAAAGTGCTTTTTGTCCCAATGAAGATTAGGGGTATCCACTTGACTCAACCAGCCACAATATATTGTGGTTTCACTATTG
>CAKKSC010000076.1 GCA_919902985.1 Desulfuromonadales bacterium
AATAATCTACCACAGAAACAGGATTAATTCAAGTATTTAGTTGCCGAGGCAATACTATAGTTTTAATGCGTTTGACCTGGTTTCTTCCTGATGTAATTGACTTTTTACTCATGTTTACTATAATCAGCAGTCATGGCTGACTTTGAAGAGATACTCAATAGCATCGAAAGACCTTTACATTTTGCATCCAAGAACTCATTTTCTCACCTGCCAAACATCAAAGGCATTGAATCCACCGTCCGACAGATAGTCGCAAAGGCAGAGCACATTGAGTTAATACAACGCAAGAGAGAGAGACTTCAATGTATAACAGAGGCCCTTGAAGGTTTTGATTCTAAACTCTTACCTGAGAAAAAGGAGAGTGTAATCAGGGCAATGCAGATAGTTGGGGAATTGCGGAAAAATATAGAACCTCTCAACCTCTTAACCTCTCAACCTCATTCTTCGGAATTTAACCTCCTTGCTTCTCAAAAAGCCCTTTCAACCCCTATCCAGTTCATTAAGGGGGTTGGCCCAAAGCTGGCCTCTCTCCTGGATAAGAAGGGGATAAGGACAGTTGAGGATGCTCTATACTTCATCCCGAGGGAGTATCAGGACAGGCGGGAGATCAGGAAGATGTCGAGGGTTGAGATCGGAAAGGTGGCGACTGTAACAGGGGAGGTACTAACTGTTGATACTGTCGGGTTCAAGGGGGGCAGGAAAAAGGTCTTTGAGGTAATGGTTGGGGACGGGAGCGGAGTTATAGTAGGAAAATGGTTTTATTTTAATCTCAGGTTTATGAAGGGGAGGTTTAAGAAGGGGGACAGGGTGATAATGACCGGGGAGGTAAGGGTCTTCGGCGGGCAGAGGGAGATGCACCACCCTGATATTGAGCCTTATGATGATACGGACAAGCTGAACTTTGGCAGGATAGTGCCGGTATATCCGCTGACTGAAGGACTCGGAGAGAAGACGTTAAGGAAAATAATAAGCCAGGTTATTGCAGGGTATGGAGATAATGTGATAGATGGCTTGCCGCATGGAATCGTAAGAGATAGGAGATTAATACCTCTGAGGGAGGCGCTGGAGAAGGTACACTTCCCTATAAACACTGAAGACATAGGTGCTCTAATGGATGGCAGGTCTCCGGCCCGCAGAAGGCTTGTGTTTGACGAGTTTTTTTTTCTGGAACTGGGGTTGGCGCTCAGGCATAAAGGGGTCACCATGGAGAAGGGGATTCCAATGATCGATACGGGTGAGCTTACAGATAAACTCAGAAAGCTCCTTCCATTTGCTCTGACCGAGGCGCAGGAGAGGGTGATAGGCGAGATAAAAAGCGATATGGCTTCACCTCATCCGATGAACAGGCTAGTTCAGGGGGATGTGGGTTGTGGTAAGACCATAGTGGCCTTTATATCTCTCCTGATCGCAGTTGAAAACGGATATCAGGCAGTTATCATGGCTCCGACTGAACTCCTTGCAGAACAACATTACCTTAATATTCACCGTTTTGCAGAATCTCTCGGCCTCAAGACGACATTGCTTACCAGTGGTGTCAAGAGTAAAGAGCGGGTGCCGATCCTCTCAGGGATAAGGAGTGGCATGATCCATATCGTTATAGGCACACATTCAATTATTCAGGAGGCCGTGGAGTTCAAGTCCCTGGGCCTTGCTATTATTGACGAACAGCACAGGTTTGGTGTTATTCAGAGGGGGATAATAAAGAAGAAGGGGGATAACCCACATATTCTGGTCATGACGGCCACTCCTATTCCAAGGACGCTGGCCATGACAGTCTACGGAGACTTGGACATCTCCGTGATAGATGAGATGCCTCCCGGAAGAAGCCCTGTGGAGACCAGGATTTACAGCGAAAAAGAGAGGGGAAAGGTTTATGCAGTCATAAAAAAAGAGGTGGAGACCGGAAGGCAGGTGTATGTAGTATATCCACTTGTGGAGGAGTCAGAAAAGACCGATCTCATGGATGCAACAAATATGGCGGCAAGGTTGAAGGATGCCTTCCCTGATTTTAATATAGGTCTTTTGCATGGAAGGATGAAGGCTGAGGAGAAAGAAGGCGTGATGAAGGGATTCAAAGATAGGGAGATTAACATCCTTGTTGCGACGACAGTCATCGAAGTCGGGATAGATGTCCCGAATGCCTCCGTCATGCTTATAGAACATGCAGAGAGGTTTGGCCTTTCCCAACTTCATCAGCTGAGAGGGAGGGTAGGCCGCGGTTCCCATAAGTCCATCTGTCTTCTCCTTGCACAGTATAAGCGCTCTGACGATGCCTGGAAGAGGCTCAAGGTGATGGAGGAAAGCACGGACGGTTTTAAGATTGCCGAGGTAGACTTGGAGATACGTGGGCCTGGTGACTTTCTTGGAACCCGTCAGTCGGGGATGCCTGATTTCAGGGTTGGAAGCATCATCAGGGATGCGAGGATACTGGATGAGGCCAAGATAGCCGCTTTCAATGTAGTTGAGGATGATCCAGACCTGGCAAAGCCTGAGAATTCTATTTTAAGAGTGGTCTTGAGGGATAGGTGGAAGGGAAGGCTTGAACTGGCCGGGATAGGATGAGCGTTAGTCTTGGAACCGGACAGGGTGAGATAACAGCCGTAAAGATAGTTGCTGCACAGTCTCAGGATAAGTAGATGATTTTCGATTTTCTCCTTGATTTTTAATGTTCAAACTGATATATAAAATATAGAGGGTTATTTTTCCCCTGCGATGTTCGTGATTGGGTTTAAAATTTGAGCCAACAGTAACAGTACGGGAGCTTTCTCTCACTGTCGTGTGCAAGCCTCCACGAAAGAGGAGGACGCCTTAAGCAGTAATGAAGCGCCCACTTGAATCGAAAAGGTTCAAATCTGTTATCCACACGGCAGTCGTGGGGGATTTTTTGTGAGTTTATCCACAAAGCATATGAAAATCAAGATACTAAAAAAGGATTAAGGTCAGGGTGAGGATTGATGTTTCTGGTTTTATTGACAATTATTAGTTTGGCATCCATTATTGTAGCAAGGGCATGCGGCTATCAGTATTTAACTAAGGCCAGAATGGGTGTTCTATATGTTGTCATGCCTCTTAATGTATTTAACGGGCATTCCTCCATCCAATATCTAAAGGGAACCAGGGTTTTAAATATAAGGAGAGTCGGACGGCTCTATTCTCCCTATTCCCCGCAGATTTAATCCATTTTTCTTGGTTTTCCTATTCAGTTACCCTCCAGTTTTACCGTAAAAAATATCAAAAAAGACGATATCTGCCACTAAGACGCTAAGACCCAAAGAAAAAAATGAACTCTCTCGCTTTTCTTTGCGACCTTGCTTAGAAGCACCTACTTTTGGCTGCGTCTTCGCGGTGATGGAACTTTAATTGATGGGATTATGAAGGCAAATATCCGACGGGAGATGATTGCAAGGCGGAACTTGATTTCTCGCGAAGAGATAATGGAGAAGAGTACTGTAATTCAGAAAAGAGTACTGAAACTGCCCATCTATCAGGAGTCAAAGACGATAGGGCTTTATGCCAGCTTTAATAATGAGGTTTCTACCTCTGTTATCTTTGATAGGGCGGTTGAGGATGGAAAAAAAGTACTATTCCCCTGCATAAGAAAGGCAGATGGGGAGCTTGCCTTCTTCCCTGTTCGAGGATTGGATGAATTAGAGTTGGGACCGTTCGGGATAATGGCCCCTTTCATTCGAGCGGGGATGGGCGATTGTCTGTCAGAGGCAGACCTCCTGTTGATACCAGGTGTTTCCTATGATTTAAAAGGCGGACGGATTGGTTATGGCGGCGGGTTCTATGACAGGACTCTGCATAAACTTGCAAAACTTCCATTTATCGTCGCCCTGGCCTATGAGTTCCAGATACTGGATGAAGTTCCAATGTGTGCTCATGATATAAGGGTCGACGTTATTGTTACTGAAAAAAGGGTGATAGTCTGTTAGAAGCAGCAGGTTAGATCGGGGAACTTTTTTATCCTACCTGCTTTATTATATAATTGGGAGGTTCTGAAAATGGAAACATTGTTGATATCGGTAATTGCGGTATTAGTTGGTCTTGCCGGCGGCTTCCTTCTAAGGAAGTTGGTTGCAGGGACCAGGATTCAGGCAGACGAAAAGTTTGCTGAAAAGGTCTTGAATGATGCAAAGAGGGAGGCCGAGACTATAAAGAAGGAGTCCATGCTCCAGGCCAAAGACTATCTTTATCAGGCGAGGTCAGATTTTGAGAAGGAAAGCAAGGAGAAGAGACTGGAACTCCAGGGTATAGAAAAAAGACTTGTCAGTAAAGAGGAAAACCTTGATAAGAAGCATGACCTTCTTGAGAAAAGGGAGAATGAGGCTGTCAAAAAAGAAAAGGGTCTTGCCTTTGTAGAGTTGCAGGTACAGGAGAAAGAAAAAAAGTATACCGATATGATAGCGGAAGAAAGGAAAAAACTGGAGAGCATATCAGGTATTTCCTCGGAAGAGGCAAAGAGGCTGCTGATCGCCGACATGGAGAGCGAGGCCAGGCAAGAGGCTGCTAAGATCATAAAGAAGATCGAGGACGAGACCAGGGAGGTCGCTGACGGCAAGGCGAAAGAGATAATTGCTACCGCAATCCAGAGATATGCCGGTGAATATGTTGCTGAGAGGACAACCTCTGTCGTTCACCTGCCGAGCGATGAGATGAAAGGAAGGATCATAGGCAGAGAGGGCAGGAACATCAGGGCACTGGAGGCGGCAACTGGAGTTGATTTTATTATTGATGATACACCCGAGGCTATCATAATATCCGGTCACAATCCTGTGAGACGCGAGGTTGCACGGCAGTCAATAGAAAAGCTTGTCACTGACGGCAGGATTCACCCCGCCAGGATCGAGGAGGTAGTTGCCAAAGTTTCACTGGAGATTGAAAACTCCATCAAGGAGGCAGGGGAGCAGGCGACCTTTGATACGGGCCTTCACGGGGTACACCCCGAACTGGTCAAGCTTATAGGAAGGCTTAAGTACAGGAGCAGCTATGCCCAGAATGTTTATGCCCATTCCATGGAGGTTGCCTTTATCTGCGGTGTTATGGCTGCTGAGCTTGGGATTAACCAGAAACAGGCAAAGAGGGCAGGCCTTCTCCACGACATAGGCAAGGCCGTTGACCACGAGGTCGAAGGTTCTCATGCGGTAATAGGGGCTGAGCTTGCTAAAAAATATGGAGAGCATCCAAGGGTTGTCCATGCAATCATGGCTCACCATGAGGAGGAGAAGCCGTCTACAGTCCTTGCCTTCATTGTGGCGGCTGCCGACGCCCTTTCAGCTGCAAGGCCGGGGGCCAGAAGGGAGATGGTGGAGACCTACATAAAAAGACTTGAAGACCTGGAAAGGATCTCCACATCGTTCAAGGGGGTTAATAAGTCATACGCCATCCAGGCTGGAAGAGAGATAAGGGTGCTGGTGGAGCCAACAGAGATAAACGATGAGTCTTCACTTATGCTGGCAAGGGATATAGCGAGGAAGATAGAGAGCGAGATGACATATCCGGGCCAGATAAAGGTGACTGTGGTCAGGGAGACCAGGGCGGTAGAGGTAGCAAAGTAAGTAATGAAGGTACTTTTTATAGGCGACATAATAGGCAATCCTGGAAGGAAGGCCGTCAGAGAGCTTTTAAACGGCCTTATAGACAGGAATAATCTTGACCTCGTCATTGCAAATGGCGAAAACGCTGCCGGCGGCTTTGGTATAACCCCTGATATTGCAGAGGAGCTTTTCGGTCTTGGCATCAATGTAATAACCACCGGAAACCATATCTGGGACAAGAAAGAGATAATCCCCTACATCCCGAAGCAGAAGATGCTGTTAAGACCTGCCAATTACCCCCCTGGTGTTCCAGGGTTCGGCTCTGCGGTTGTATCCGCGCCTTCCGGTGAGACTCTGGGGGTCATAAATGTAAACGGCAGGGTCTTCATGGATGCCCTGCTGGACTGCCCTTTCAGGGGGGTGGATGCGGAACTGGAGAAGATGAAAGGCAAGACAAAGGCTGTCTTTGTCGACATTCATGCTGAGGCAACATCTGAGAAGATGACGATGGGCTGGTACCTTGACGGCAGGGTGAGCGCTGTGGTCGGCACTCACACCCATGTCCAGACAGCTGATGAGAGAATACTACCGAAAGGGACCGCTTTCATATCCGACGCAGGGATGACAGGCCCCCTCGATTCCGTTATAGGGATAGACAAGACCCAGGCTGTAGGAAAGTTCCTGACCCAGATGCCGAGGAAGTTCGACATCCCCGGTAAGGACATTGAGTTGAACGGGGTTATTCTGGACATAGATGCAGAAAGCGGCCTGAGCAAAAGTATTACAAGGGTAAAGGTGAAGCTCAATGCTTAATGTTAATGAGCAATTGGAGATCATAAAGAGAGGCTCTGTAGAGGTCATTTCCGAGGATGAGCTTGTAAAGAAGCTTAATAGAGGTAAGCCCCTTCTTATAAAGGCAGGGTTTGACCCGACTGCCCCGGATCTTCATCTCGGACATACCGTCCTGATCCACAAGCTGAGGCAGTTCCAGGAACTTGGTCACAGGGTCCTCTTTCTCATCGGTGATTTTACCGGCATGATAGGAGACCCTACAGGGAAGTCCGAGACACGGAGGTCCCTGACCAGGGGCGATGTCGTTAAAAACGCCGAGACTTACAAGGAGCAGGTCTTCAAGATACTCGACCCTGAAAAGACCGAGGTCAGGTTCAACAGCGAATGGATGGACAAGATGACTGCATCTGACATGATTAACCTTGCGGCGAAATACAATGTGGCAAGGATGCTGGAGAGGGAGGATTTCCACAAGAGATACAAAAGCGGCCAGTCCATATCTATCCACGAGTTCATGTACCCGCTGATTCAGGGATATGACTCTGTGGCCTTGAAGGCCGATGTGGAGATAGGCGGGACTGACCAGAAGTTCAATCTCCTTGTAGGGAGGGAACTCCAGAGAGATTATGGTCTGGAACCCCAAGTGGTGCTGACCATGCCGCTGCTCGAAGGGACAGACGGGGTCAACAAGATGAGCAAATCCCTTGGAAACTATATAGGGATAACCGAGCCACCGAAAGAGATATTCGGGAAGGTGATGTCTGTCACAGACGAACTTATGTTCCGCTATTATGAACTCCTTAGCCATATATCAACCCAGGAGTTGGGTTCATTGAAGGACGGAGTAAAGAACGGGAGCGTTCATCCAAAGGATGCCAAGGTAAACCTTGCAAAGGAGATGGTGGCAAGGTTCCACGGTCAGGATGCGGCGGAGCGGGCAGCAGAGGAGTTCAGCAGGATGTTCAAGGCTGGCGGGCTACCTGATGAGATTGAGGAGAAGGAAATTATTTGCGAAGGGGAAGAATGCTCGGCTGCCGCTTCTCTTGCCTTGTCAGGGTGTGCTTCCAGCAACTCTGATGCAAGGCGGCTTATACAGCAAGGTGGTGTAATCATTAATGGCGAAAAGATAAATGATATAAACCTTAAACTATTAGCAAATAAGGAATATCTTATCCAGGTCGGGAAGAGGAAGTTTGCGAAAGTGAAATTGAAAAAGGGTTGATTTCTATTGCAGGGAAAATATAATAGTTGAGATAGGCGCTTTATGCGCCCTAATATTTTTGTGGAGGGTTGATATCTAATGGGAGAGAGTTTTATTCAGTCACTCTTTGCTGCGAGGCTTGGGGGGAACAACTTCGGTAAGGACACAAAGATTTACAAGTTCGAGAAGATAAAGAGGGCAAAGAGGGCGGCTATTGCAGCCCATCCTGGGGTTGAACTCATAGACCTGGGGGTCGGAGAGCCCGACGAGATGGCGTTCCCGGGCGTTGTGGATACCCTTCGGGTTGAGGCAGGGAGGCCTGAGAATAGAGGATATGCGGACAACGGCATCCAGGAGTTCAAGAATGCTGCTGTAAGATATATGGACAGGATTTACGGAGTAAAGGAACTTGACCCTGCGACTGAGGTACTGCATTCGATAGGTTCAAAGCCCGCCCTGGCAATGTTCCCTTCCGTATTTATTAACCCTGGGGACGTGACTCTCATGACTGTCCCGGGTTATCCCATAATTGCGACGCACACCCGCTGGTACGGCGGGGAGGTTTTTAATCTGCCGCTTCTTGAAGAAAATAACTTCCTTCCAAACCTCGAAAGCATCCCCGCAGGTATCAGAAAGAGGGCGAAGCTCCTCTATCTCAACTACCCAAACAACCCCACCGGGGCTGTGGCAACGCTGGAGTTTTTCAGGAAGGTGATAGACTTTGCAAAGGCCAATGATATCATAGTCGTCCAGGATGCGGCATACGGGGCACTGACATACAATGGTAAGCCGTTCTCTTTCCTCTCAGTCCCAGGCGCTAAAGAGGTTGGTGTAGAGATACACTCCATGTCAAAGGCATACAACATGACCGGATGGAGGCTTGCCTTTGTTGTCGGGAACCCGCTGGTTGTTGCCGGCTTTGCCAATGTGAAGGACAACTATGACTCAGGTCAGTTCATTGCAATACAGAAGGCAGGGGTATATGCTCTTGAACATCCTGAGATTACTGATGAGATTTGCGCCAAGTACAAGAGGAGGCTTGACCTTCTTGCAGATGCGTTGAATTCAGCCGGGTTCAGCGCAAGGCAGCCAAGGGGCTCATTCTACCTGTATGTAAAGGCGCCAAATGGGATAAATGGCGGAAGGAGATTTGCTACTGCCGAAGACTTTTCAGAGTTCCTTATTACTGAAAAGCTTATATCTACTGTGCCTTGGGATGATGCAGGGAGCTTTATAAGGTTTTCCGCCACATTTATCGCCAAAGGGGAGGCGGAAGAGAAAAGAGTGATCTCAGAAGTTAAAAAGAGGTTTTCAGAGCTGAACCTGGAATTTTAATAATTTGAACCGCAGAGGCGCTGAGGCGCTGAGAACACCTCTGTCTTTCCTCTGCATCTCTGCGTTTCCGCGGTGAAAAATGTCTGTAGCTTATATCGGTCTTGGTTCTAACATGGGCGACAAGGTTGCTAATCTGGAAAAGGCCGTTTTGGAGCTTGGAAAGGTTCCGGGGAATAAAGTCTTAACTGTATCGTCGATCTATAAGACTGAACCTGTGGGAGGGGTAGAGCAGGACTGCTTTGTAAATGCAGTGGCTGAGGTTCAAACGAGTCTTACCCCCAGAGAGCTTTTAAATAAATTGCTTTATATTGAAAAGAACCTTGGCCGGGTAAGGGATGTAAGGTGGGGCCCTCGTGTAATAGACCTCGACATCCTTCTTTATGATGACCTGGTAATGGATGAAGAAGGGCTTTCCATACCTCACCCCTACCTGCACAAGAGAGGATTTGTCCTTGTGCCATTGGCTGAGATAGCGCCGAAGGTGATACATCCGAAGTTGAAAAAAGGTATGTCGGAACTTATGAATGGGATTCACGATAACAAAAATATAGAGAAGATATGAGGTGTCATCATGAAAACAAAATTGCTGCTGTTATTTCTATGTCTATCAATTGCAGGCACTGGTTGCAAGAAGAAGGAAAAAGGGGCTGAATACCAGGGGACAGAGGGTGCTGTAAATGCCCTTCAGGACACCAGCCGGATGGAGGGGCAATACAAGGATGTTATTGCAAAGGACCCAAAGAACTATGATGCAATAGTTGCCCTTGGGAACCTCTATTTTGATACAGGCCAGACTGAAAAGTCGATAGAGATGTATCAAAAGGCCCTGGAGTTAAACCCGAATGATGTCAATGTCAGGACTGACATGGGGACAATGTACAGGAAGATGGGTAATTCCGACAAGGCAATAGAGGAATTCAGAAAGTCCACAACCATAAATCCTAAGCACGAAATGTCTTGGTATAATCTTGGGACAACGCTTTATTATGATAAAAAAGACCTTAGGGGTGCCGCCGATGCCTGGGAGCATTTACTCAATATTAATCCTTATTATCCTGACGCAGAAGAGTTGAAGCAGATAATTAGCCAGGCAAAGAATCCTCAGCCGTCTGAACCAAAATCACCGTCGAGCGGGTGGGTAAAGTAGCTTTGATCAGATATTTAATCATCTTCGCATTTATATATATCGTTTATAGAATGATCAGGTCTCTCATTGCTCGTCCTGCAGATATCCATGATACTGCCAAGACCCCTATCGGAACAGACATGGTTAAGGACCCTAACTGCAACACCTATATCCCTCTTAAATCGGCCATAGTGGGCAATGTAAAGGGGAAGTCTCATTACTTTTGCAGTAAGGAGTGTGAGAAGGAATACAGTAATAAATAATACCCATCCGGGTATAAAAGGAGGGTACAGTCATGGATTGGGGAATGAAAAACCGTTTGTCGCGGATAATCAAAGCGGACGGGAAGTGCCTGCTTATGCCTATTGATCACGGCTATTTTCTGGGTCCAACGTCAAAACTGGAAAGGCCCGGAGAGACAATTAAGCCGCTGCTTCCATACAGTGACGCCCTGTTTGTCACGAGAGGGGTGTTGCGCTCATGTGTGCCGCCAGACAGCAATATACCGATTATACTCCGCGTATCCGGCGGAACCAGCATTGTAGGTAAAGACCTGGCAAATGAGGGGCTTACCACATCCATAAATGAGGCCATCCGCTTGAACGTCTCGGCAGTTGGTCTCTCTATCTTTGTGGGAAGTGATTATGAGCATCAGACCTTGATGAATCTGTCAACCCTTGTGAATGAGGCTGAGGAGTATGGTATCCCTGTTATGGCGGTTACAGCTGTCGGGAAGGAGCTGGAAAAGAGGGATGCCCGCTACCTTTCTCTCTGTTGCAGGATTGCCGCAGAACTTGGGGCAAAGGTTGTAAAGACATACTGGTGTGAAGATTTCGATAAGGTGACCAACAGTTGCCCAGTACCGGTGGTTATAGCCGGTGGGCCAAAAACCAATACCGAGATGGAGGCGTTTGAATTCATTGTAGACGGGATGAAGAGGGGCGCCATAGGTGTAAACCTCGGAAGAAATATCTGGCAGAACGCCCACCCTGTGCCAATGATAAAGGCCATCCATGCCATTATCCACGAAAACGCCTCGGCAAGTGAGGCCAATAAGATATACGAGAGTGAGAAAGGTAAAAAGGGTAAAGGGAAATAGGCTAAGACCTTGACAAGTACCTGAGAGGCGGGAAAACTTGAAGATGACGGAAGAAACTATAAACCACTTTCTGAAGCCGAGTTCGAACTGACCAGAACAGTAGCGAAGCTGTGTATAGAGAGACAATTCTAAAGTGCGTCAGAGCAACAGGCCGTGTAGACCTTCTTTCCGACCTATCTCGCTCTCATATCACTCCCTTGGTGTGGCACTTAATGCAAAGGACACTCTTTTTCTCTGAAGATTCAAATCTTAGCAGGTTACTGTGATTGGCTCCATGGGCTTCATGGCAAGTCACACAGGTTATGAGACCGTCCCCAATGGTTGGAAGTTCAAGGGAGGTTTTCAATTCAGGGCGGATTTTTATCCTAACGCGATGAGACGAACCACTCTTATGACATTCAACACATATATCAATAGTTGTGGTACTCTTTGGAAGCAGGCCGTATCCGTGCGATGTGGGGTCTATGTCTTCCCTAAGATTTAATAATAGAGCAGATGGTTTTGAGGTGAATATTTTAACATATGTGTTGTGATCGTCTTTTATCCTAAAAAACCTTAGTGATCCTATTTCAGGTTGAGAACCGTCATCTACAGAAGCTGATTCTTCAAGCTTAAATGTTTTGCCTGTATCTAATGTTAACTCTTCGGACAGAGTTGTGTTGTGGAAGACATCCTCTGCCTGAATCTGGTAGTGATAAACACTATTGGGTTTTAAGCCACTGAGTGACACCCTGTGTATCTCAGTCAGTTGAAAGAAATCGTTGAACTGCTTTTCTCCATACTTATCTGTTAGTCCATATTTTACACCAGAATTAGTCGGCAAATTTGTTTTCCATGTAATAGTAGCGGATGCGAAAGTCCCGTGAGAGACCTCCGTAACCTTAATATCAAGTATTTTAGGTGAAACTCCCTCACTGTCTTCTACAACAATAGTGTTTACATCGAGAAGGGTATTTAGCTGTTTGGATTGCTGTTCCCCCTTATCCTTTGCCTTTGCCACAACGCGGTAGCTTTTCTTCGGAGGGATGTTGATTTTTAAAATAACATTGTTTTGATAAGAAGTAGATGCGATATCTATATTTATAGCAGGCTTTGTATAGATATGACATCTGGCGCATTCTCTGTCAGCATTTAAATGACGATAGGGCGACATTACTGACTGCTCATAGGCTTTCTGGTGGCATTTAATGCAGGCAGTGGAGGATGCAAAGTCCTCGGCCTTAAGAGGGGAGACCTCGTTAAGCATAAAAACAGCAAATAGGAAAACGAATAGTCGTTTCATAATAATAAGCATAATATGGTGAAAACTATATTATGCTTCCTCCAAATAAAGTCAAGAAAATTTAGAAGCACTCGGAACTTTATTTTGAGTGCTTAAATTACAAAACCTCCCGGGTTTTAGTAAGCCCTGTCTGCCAAAGCCATAGTGTTGCATTGTAACTTAATAGATTACAGAAGCCAGAAGTGAAGGAAATTACTTATCATGGGTGTTCATGTCTAATAACGAAAGGCTTTCATATTTTATGGAAGATGGGTATAATTCAATGATATGCGCGTAGCGATGTATTACAGCAATAAGGACGTGAGGCTTGAAGAGAGGCCGGTTCCTGTGATCGGCCCAGGCGAAATCCTTATGAAGGTCCACGCCAGCGGCATCTGCGGAAGCGACGTAATGGAGTGGTACCGCATCCATAAGGTCCCTCTTGTGCTTGGGCATGAGGTCAGCGGTGAAGTTGTAGAGATTGGGGAAGGGGTAACGAGTTATAAAAAGGGGGACCGGATTTGTGCAGCACACCATGTCCCATGCAATACCTGCCATTACTGCCTTAGCGGGCACCATACTGTATGCGAGACCCTGCGCAAGACGAACTTCGATCCAGGCGGTTTTTCAGAGTATACCAGGCTCCCTGCCATAAATGTGGACAGGGGCGTCTTTCTGCTCCCTGAGGAGGTTTCTTATGAAGATGCAACATTTATCGAGCCCCTTGCATGCGTATTGCGCGGACAGAGGCAGGTTAGGCTGGAGGCGGGGCAGAGCGTCCTTGTCATCGGCAGCGGGATCGCAGGACTCCTCCATATCCAGTTGGCAAAGGCGCTTGGCGCAGGGCGGATCATAGCTACAGATATCAGCGAATACAGGATGAGTACAGCCTTGAAGCTTGGGGCCGATGCAGTTATTAATGCAAAGGACGATGTCCCTGCCCGGGTGCGGGAGATAAACGACAACAGGCTTGCTGATGTGGTCATACTGTGCGCCGGGGCTACAACCGCCATTGAGCAGGGGCTGAAATCGGTAGAGCGATGCGGAAGCGTACTTTTCTTTGCACCCACAGAAAAGGGCGTCACCATACCGTTCTCAGTAAATGACACATTCTGGCGGAACGAGATAACACTCACATCGTCGTATGCCGGAAGCACGGCAGACCATGCAACGGCCCTGGAGCTTATACGCGCCGGAAGGGTGGATGTAAACGCCATGATTACCCACAGGCTGGGACTCGCTGACACAGGAAAGGGTTTCCAGATGGTTGTCGATGCAAAGGACTCGCTCAAGGTTATCATTGAGCCGCAGAGATAACACCCTTTCAAAATGAAAGATCTGAGAAAAAATAAATCTGTCCCCTTTCTGTCCCTTTCTGTCCCCTTTTTCTCTTTTTCCTTTTTAATATCAGGGTCGGCTCCGCTCTACACCAGCGAATTGCACTTGAGGCATCGAAAAGAAGCATGACGCTGAACAGATTTATTATTGATGTGCTTGAAAAAGAGGTAGGAGAGAGACAGGCGGCCTGATGGGCTGAGGAATAGTAGCGAAGGATGGTTTTAGCATTCCCTGCGGAACTGTCCCCATCAACAGCGAAAGGCCATCAGGGTAAACATCCAGATAATGAGGACCTTCACGAAACTCCGGGAGATGCTGGCCACGAACAAGGAATTGGCGAAGAGGCTTGATGAGATGGAGAAGAAATATGATGCACAGTTTAAAGTCGTCTTCGATGCCATCAGGCAGTTGATGGTGGTGCCGGAACCGAAAAAGAAGAAGATAGGGTTTTGATGTTTGGAAAAAAGGGGGAAAGGGATTGACAAGATAAAATATGTATAGGATGATTATACATATTTTCTACGGAGGGGATATATGGAGGCTTCAGTTGTAGATCTTAGATATAAGATGAGCGAGGTGCTGAACGCACTTGAAAAGAGGGAAAGAGTGAACATCCTTTATCATGGAAAGATCAAAGGGGTCATAGTACCTGTTGAGGAAAGGCCCAAGATAAAGGCCGCCGACCATCCTTTTTTCGGAATTTCCTCAGGGGAAAAGAAAAAGGTTGGACAGATAATGGATATCCTCAGAGAGGGACGTTACCGTGATATTTGACACCGATATTTTCATATGGGTGCAACGTGGAAACAAGAAGGCCGCCGCTCTGATCGACGGGGCAGAGGAAAGATACCTCTCCATCCAATCATACATGGAGCTTCTGCAATGCGCCAGGGACGCGAAACAACAGAGGCTGACAAAACAGTTCATCTCCGACCTTGGTTTTATAGTACTGCCTCTTTCGGAAAATATCGGACACAGAGCCCTCATTTACGTCGAGGAATACGGCCTTTCTTCAGGGATGCGCGCAGGTGATGCCGTCATCGCCGCAACGGCGGTTGAAAATAACATGCCTTTAACATCCGGCAATGGAAAACACTTCAAGGTCGTAAAGGAACTGGAGTTTAAGCTGTTTAAGCCATGAGCCCATCCCACAGCGCACGCGCATAAATCTGTTATCTGGACGCAGGATACGGGTTTTAAGGGGATAAGGGGCGTGAAGTATCTAGGGGCGTGAAGTATCTAGAAAAAAAAGAGGTGAATTAAATTGGGATGTGTCCCTAATTATCCCTAATTATCCCCAGCTTGCAGACCTGAGAGAGTCCGGGGCCATTGAGCAGGACGCCGACGTCATCATGTTCATATACAGGGACGAGGTTTACAACAAGTCCGACGATAATCCCAAGAAGGGCGTGGCAGAGATCATTATAGGCAAGCAGAGAAACGGTCCTATCGGCACAGTAGAGCTGGCGTTCCTTAACAAATACACCGCGTTTGAAGACCTGTCCCATGATTCGGATTCGAGTTTCGGGGATTGATACCGGCCTCAGCCTACAATATGCTTTCTAATGGTTTTGTGCCATGACATATTGCCACGATTTCAACAAGATCAGGTTTCAAACGATAAACTATGCGATATCCTTCATAAATCTTTTCTCGTAGGTTCTCATCATTGTATTCCGGCACTATTCGGCCGGATTTGGGAAATTGAGGTATGGCTTTGACTATTGCGGTTACTTTCTTTGCAAAGAGGATGGCGTAATATTCCGAATCTTTAGCGATGTAATCACATGTTTCTTCAAGATTTGAAGCTGCCCTCGGAGACCATTTTATCTTGAGAGCCATTTGGACATCCGCTTTTCTACTTCTTCGTGAGGGATGCCTTTCCCCTCGTCAAGTTCCTTCATGCCTGCGTCAATCTGAGATTTGAAGTATAATTCTGCCATGATGTCGTCAATGGTGGATTCATCGGGAAGAGTTTGAATCATCTTTATTACGTCTTGTTTAACCCCTAACATATAGTTTTCCTCCTATTCGCGCGGCGAGATATTTATAACTATAGCATGGCAAAATGGGTTTCAACAAGTGGTCATTGTAACTGAGCCGTAGAGATTTTTTTGGTTCCAGTCAATTCTTAAAACCGCAGAAGCATTGTTACGTTATATGAATCTCTATCCCTTCCCTGGTCATTGTCAGCATTAAATTTATTGAATCCAATAATGACGGCAAATTGTTGATTCAGGAATGCGGTAACTCCCAAACTGACTGTTTTCCCCTCGCTACTTTTATTATCTCCGGTGTCTAACGTTAGACCTCCGCCTAAGCTGAACTTCTGGTTAAAATAATAGTCTCCTGCAATTCCATATGTCCTGTTTGATTTTTTACTACTGTAATCTATCTCTGTAACTCCTAAAAGGCCTTCGATATTATAGGCGGTGCCGTCGCCATGTTCTTTTACATATTTTGCGGTCAGAGAATAGTGCTTTGTCTTGCTCGTCCCCTTTGAAATCGATGCTGATGCCGGTGTTGTGCCGTTAATAATGATGGGTTCTGATTCAGTATATTTGATTCCAGCAAGCAAATTCTTGTCAAGAAAGTATGCCAGGCCAAGTCCATAAGTATCTGCTGTCGCTTCACCGCTGGCTGGGGATTTAAGTTCCCCCTTTCTTTTAGAATAGGTGGCTTGTAAAACCACTGGCAAGTCGGGCTTTGCATATGTCAAAGCCGCTCCATAACTTGATCTGCTTGCCTCAATACCGCTGGAAGATTTAAAGTCTGACTGTATGACGAAAGCTTGAACGTTGCCAATCCTTTCCAGGAATGCCGCTTCCGCAAAAGGATGACCAGCCGTGCTCACCGGGGATAAGTGAATCTTGGCGTTCAAGGCATAATTTGAGTTTGTATTATGATCTTTGTCATCCGAACGGTAATAGTCGGCTGAAATCTCTGATTGATAGCTGTCCTGTGCGTTGGCCATCCTCACGCTGAAAGCAAATAATAAACATACGGCTAAACCAATGGTGATATGATTGCGATTTTTCACTATAAACCCAGCCATTTTATCTCCTTGATATTTTGATAGATTGTTTATATCTGAATGGAATGTGAAGTATGTGTGCACACGATTATTATGAAATTATTCATGAATGTCAATAAAATAATGAATTTATACGCAGTTGTCTTGTCGGGCATCAGAATGGGTGTGGCAGGTAAGAAATCGGCAAATCCAGTTGCATCTCTCATGATTCGGTGTTAGAAAATATGGTATGAGAAGGTTTCTGAAAATCTCTGCCATCATCGCTTTAGTCTTATTTCTCCTCCTCATAACCGCCTCATTCATAGTAAAACTCAGCCTTGTCCGGTTAGGAAATTGCATAAGTTCATATGTTGAAAAAAAGTTCATAAACCCAGCGTGGAGGCCACTTTTAGCTTGACTTTTGAAAAAACGGCTATGGAAAATTTTTCGTAAAATACCTTAATAACAAGGAGTTACGAAAATGCCCTACACCTTCAACCCGCTGGGTAAGAAAATTAAAAAAGCACCATCATTTTGGTTGCTGCTTAAAAAAAAAGAAAAAAAGGGGACAGATTTATTTATTGACACTGTTCGCAAATATTTTGTAATATAGCTCACGATGCCAAGAACATCAAGAGTAGTAATACCAAACTATCCGCACCATGTCATGCAACGGGGCCATAATAGGCAGGTGGTCTTTGTAAGGGATGAGGATTATCTCTATTACCTTGAAAACTTAAAGGAATGGAAGAGAGAATTAGGTTGTAAGGTATATGCTTACTGCCTCATGTCAAACCATGTTCACCTGATAATCGACCCTGGAGATAAGATTGAAAATCTGGCATTACTTATTAAGAGGGTTGCGGGAAGACAAACCAGATACGTGAATAGGCTGGAAAGTCGTAGAGGAACCCTTTGGGAAGGGCGATATAAATCCAGTCCTATCGATAAAGACCCGTACCTTATAGCGTGTTGCCGATATGTTGAACTCAACCCTGTTCGGGCAAGGATCGTAGATGATCCGGGAGAATACAGATGGTCGAGTTACAGGCACAGGGCAGGTATGGAAATGTTAGATTGGCTGGATAGAGACCCAAGTTATCTGGGGTTAGGAAAGACGAATAAAGAACGTGAAAAGCGCTACATCGAATCGCTGAAGGAATCGATTCCGAAGTCAGAATGGGATATTATCCGTCAAGCTGTCCAACGAGGACAGCTCACGGGGACTTCCCGATTTATTGAAGAAGTGGAAGCAGAGATTGGAAGGAGGATAGAATTTCGGAAACAAGGAAGGCCAAAAGGTGATAAAAAATAAATCTGTCCCCTTTTACTCCTTTTACTCTTTTACTCTTTTACTTATGACTGACCTCAAAAAACATCAGGAAGAGCTTTCAAAATGCAGTAAATGCGGCTTCTGCCAGGCATTCTGCCCTGTTTATGCCGTAACAGGGAGGGAGCCGGAGGTAGCAAGGGGCAGGAATGCCCAGTTGCTGGCTGTTTTGAAAGGAGAACTCTCAATATCTGAGATAGAACCGGCCCTCTCAACATGTCTTCTGTGCAGGGCATGCGTCCCTTCATGCTTCACCGGGGTTAAAACCGATGAGCTGGTTCGCGCCGGCAGGGAGAGCTTTGTTGAGTCCAAGAGGGGCGGTGTTGTTCAGAAGATGGTTTTTAACAGCATCCTTCCTTATCCGGCAAGAGTTGCCGCACTCCTGAAGATAGTTCTTTTTTTTAAAAGGATTGGATTCGCCTCCCTGGCAAATAGACTGGGGATCCTTCCTGAGCGGCTGAGGATAGCTGATTCTCTTATGGACGATGTCTCAAAGAGGTTCATGCGCTTCAGGCCATCGCCCCACCCTTCTACCCATCCGGGCATAAATACCAGAGGAGCTAAGGTTGCCTGGTTCAAGAGCTGCGGTTTTAATTACCTTCTCCCTGAGACAGGTGAAGCCACAATAAGACTCATTGAAGGGCTTGGATACGAAGTTGTAATCCCTGACAACAACTGCTGCGGCCTGCCCCCTTATGCCCATGGTTATGCAGATGCTGCGAAGAAGCTGGCAAGAAAGAACATAGAGGCGCTTGAAAAGTTTGAAATGATCTTGACCGAGTGCGGATCCTGCTCATCCTTTCTGAAGGAATATGCGGAGCTGTTGTCTGATGATCCTGAATATGCAGAACGGGCCAAAATAGTCTCAGAGCGGGTAGTTGACTCAAATGATTTTATTTTCAATGTGTTAACGGGGACAGCCCCGAATCTACGTCCATTCGACGAGCTCATGGCCCGTAATTCTGGGACAGTCCCCTCGTTAAAGGTAACATACCACGACCCGTGCCACCTCAGCCGTTACCAGGGCATTACCAGAGAACCGAGGGAGATACTCAGGTCTGTTCCGGGGCTTGAGTTCATTGAACTCCCGGAGGCTGACTGGTGCTGCGGCGGGGCTGGGACCTACAGCGTTACGAACAACGAGATATCCATGAAGATACTCGAAAGGAAGATGAATAATATAAAGAAGACGGGGGCAGATGTGGTCGCAACATCGTGCCCTGCCTGCATGATTCAGCTTTCCTACGGGATAAGACGGGAAGGACTAAATATCAGGGTCATGCATGTAAATCAATTACTTGCTTTATCCCTGAAACCGTGAAAATTCCTGCAGTAAGACACGGCATAGGTCTTTATGACCTTCCCATTTCTCATCGGCTCTATTCTTTTTATCTCTGTAATTTCATCAAACAGGGAGTTGATATATGCGTCATCCTCTCTGCCGGGACTGCTGACCAATAGGGCGTCAGCGCCTTTTTGGGGGCCTGCCCACATATTATATTGATTGAATTTACCCTCGCCCGCGAGCTCGTAAACATACGGTTTTGACGGGATATAGAAGGAAAGCTCTGATGCGACCTGGTGAGAAGTGGCCATTATGAAAAGACCTTTTGAGTTGTCAAATTCCTTCTGGTGCTGCAATTCATTCAACACCTTCCCAGTCTCCAGACCCAGTTCCTGCCACCTGTGAAGTTCGTTTGTCGGGTCTTTTTTAATGGTAATAAGGGGGCTTACAGCCTGAATATGGACGAATATGGTAAGTATAACAGCAGTAGCAGCAACAGCGGTTGCAAACACCTTTTTCCTTTGATAGTCACTCTTAAAATACAGGGATACGAGGGCGATTATTGCCGTAAAATATGCAGACATCGGCCAGTTGCCTTCCACCTTTGCCCTAAGGCTTGAATATCCGAAGAACAGGACAACGAAAGAGGATAGGGAGGATAAAAGGAGGTATCTCCAGTCTTTTTCTCTAAACCATGCAATGGAACTCATTATCATGGCCCATACGCAGGCAATGAACAGGAATGGGGAGACTATTCCGGCCTGGCTGCCGATGTATTCCAGGAAGGATGGGAACCCTGCCTTCCTCTTGACTTCAAGGCCGTGGGTAAGCTGAAACTTGAATGAGGCCCAGTCATTCCGAGCGTTCCAGATGATGACGGGTGAAAATGTCAGGAGGGCAATGGCGCTGCCGATATATGGTTCCTTTCTTCTCAGCCAGTGGCGATGCCCTTTCGAGAGTAACAGGAATATGAGAAATGCCGGGACAAAGAGGACCATTATGTATTTGCTCAGCATCCCGAGACCAAGGGCAATGCCATTCAGATACCACCACATCCCCACGCCGGTCTTAATGGCCCTGACGCCAGAATATGATGCCAGGAGCCAGAAAAGGGCGAATGGCGTATCTACAGTTGCCAGTATCCCGCCAATTGAATAGATGAGAGTTATGTTTGCAAGCAGGGCAGAGTAAAATCCTATTTTTTCATCAAACAGATCTTTTCCCAGAAGATAGACAGTGACAGTGACGGTGCTGCCTATAATAACGGAAGGAAGTCTCACGACAAACTCTGTGTTCCCAAGGGCGCCGGTAAAGAGGCTTATCAGATACATCAGCATCGGGGGGTGGTCATAATATGAAAGCTGAAGCCTGCGGGAAAGGTCCCAGTAATAGGCCTCATCAGGGACGAGCTCTATGAAGTTAATGTAAATAAGGCGGAAGGCTGTTGTTAAAACAACGAGGATAAACAGCGGTATCCGGTATCTGTTGTCAACAGTCATCTGCTGCTATCTCCTCTCAATTCCAATAATATCAGTTATATTTTTGACCCCATCCCTCTCCATCAGTTCCTGAAGTTCCTTATTTATCCTGCCGACCAGCGCCGGGCCGTGGAATATCATGGCCGAATATATCTGGACCAGGGAGGCGCCGGCCTTGAGTCTCCTGTATGCCTCTTTCCCTGAGTCTATGCCGCCTACACTTATCAGTATGGTCTTGCCGTACAGCTCACCTGCTATTGAGTCAAATATGGCAAAATTCTTCTCACGTATCACCTTCCCGCTTATGCCTCCAAATTCCCTGGCCCCGGGCAGAAGGCTGTACTCTGTGCTTGTGTTGGCTGCAATAATACCGGATGCGCCGTGCTCTACTGCTGTTGAACAGAGTGACACCGCGGCAGCATTATCCATATCGGGGGCTATCTTCAGAAATATGGGGCGTGACGTCATCTGTCCGGCGGTTTTAAACAGATCAGCTATAAATCGCTCGTTCTGCAAATCCCTTAGCTGAGGAGTATTTGGCGATGAGATATTTATTACCAGATAGTCGCACAGGTCTTTAAATGCGCTTATTAGGGTTTGGTAGTCCTTAATTGCCTCTTCCTGTGGAGTTGCCTTATTTTTCCCAATATTAACGCCTACAGGGACCGAGGAGGGAAAGGTCCGTTCCATTCTTTTCAGTACAGATTCCATCCCGTCATTATTGAAACCCATAGCGTTCTGGAGACTCTCATACTCAGGGAACCTGAAGAGGCGAGGCCTGGGGTTGCCTTCCTGCGGAAGTGGGGTTACCGTTCCCACCTCAACAAATCCAAAACCAAGGGCGCTCATTCCCCTGATCATGGTGGCATTCTTGTCGAACCCCGCGGACAGCCCTACCGGGTTTGGAAACTGCCTGCCAAAGATAGTCTGGGTCAGGGACTCGCCTGATACAGAGTACCTCCTCTTGAGCAGAGGCAGGAAAAACGGCATTGTCTGAGCGAAACGTACAGCCATCTCCGTCATGTGATGAGCGGTTTCAGGGTCTATTCTGAACAATATCTTTTTCAGCTTCTTGAAGTCGCACATAGCTTTATTAATTATTCTTGCTCCTATAAAACCAGTTCCATCAGGATTGCATCCTCTCCTGTATCTCCGTAATAACCTTTTCTGATCCCTGCCTCCCTGAATCCAAAACCTTTATATAAATTCAGGGCTGCAATATTCAGGTTCCTTACTTCCAGTAAAAAAATATTTGCACCCTTCTCTTTGGCAAACTTCAGGACATGGCAAAGGAGCTTTTTTGCGATCCCCTCCCTCCTGAACATCTTATGCACGGCAAGGTTCAGGATATGTACCTCATCCACTATGAGCCGGAAAGATACATAACCCAGGAGTATGCCGGCATCGTCTTTTGCCAGGATGATATGAGAGCAGGGGTTTTCAAGTTCATTCAGGAAGAGCCTGATCGACCAGGGAGTCGGGAAAGATGAATTCTCAATCTCCAGTACGTCAGCCAGATCGGCTTCCGTCATCGGGGTCAGTCTTATGTCCATTTTCCAACCTTTTTGCAGAAATCATAGGGATGAAGTCCAATGTTGTCAAGGTCTTTTTCCGCTGGTATACTTTTGATTAGATTGCAAAGTGCAAAGTGCAAAATGCAAAGTGTAAAATGGTGATTTAAATTTTGCAATTTGCATTTTACAATAACATACAGGAGGTTATATGGACGCGATCGAATGCATCAGGACACGGATGAGCATCAGAAAATTCAGGCCGGACCCGGTTTCCAGGGAGATACTTTCGGAGATAATAAAGACAGCCCAGTGCAGTCCGTCATATAAAAACAGTCAGCCCTGGGAGGTGGCGATAGTATCCGGCGAGAAAAAGGAGGAGTTGTCAAAGGCGCTGATAGAGTTGATAAAAAAGGATGCGCCGCCCCAGCCGGACATCCCCGAACCTGTATCATGGCCGCCTCTTATTGAGCAAAGGATGGCTGAACACATGAGGAAGAGGAGTGAAAAGTTCGGCTTTAATCTTGCCGACACCGGACTCCTGAAGATGTCAAAGATAGCAAACTCCCGGTTTTACGGCGCTCCCCACGGAATATTCCTTTACCAGGATCAGACACTCCCGACATGGTCAATCCTTGACATTGGTATGTTTGCCCACGGCCTCATGCTGGCCGCCAATGCCCACGGCGTCGGCACCGTCCCTCAGGCGTTCCTCACCGATTACCCGGCCACCGTAAAAAGGTTGCTAAAGATACCTGACTCCAAAAGGCTGGTCCTCGGCATCTCCATTGGCTACCCGAACATGGAAGACAAGGCCAACAGCTACAAGAGCCAGAGGGTAGATGTAAGCGAGATACTGAAGTGGATAGAATAAGATACACCTC
Organism: Desulfuromonadales bacterium; assembly: GCA_919902985.1. Taxonomy (GTDB): domain Bacteria; phylum Desulfobacterota; class JAENJC01; order JAENJC01; family JAENJC01; genus JAENJC01. The sequence continues at coordinate 23,191 of CAKKSC010000076.1, forward strand.
ACAATCCTGATCTCTCTATTGTGTCCCCTTTTCCTCTTTCTAATAGAAGAATGAAAGCCCGCCCTTCCACTTCGTCTCCTGACTGGAAAACTTTTGCAGGCTTTCTCCGTAACCGTCCCAGTATTGGACATACAGAAAAAAGTTTGTATACGGGATATTTTGGTGATAACCGATCTCGATTGAGCCTTTATCCCAGTCGCGGAATATCCGTGTCTTGAAATCCAACTGGTTATTCTTCAGCCATGCCATGTTAGACAAGTAAGGCAACTCTCTTATACTGAAACCGACCTCGCCTCTTCCGGCATAATCAAGAAACTTTTCGTTATGTCCTATAGATGTGAGATAGTCGTCCTGGTCTTCATATCCGTATGCCTGCCACAGTTTAAGGTAAGCCGAATACTTTTCCTTACGGAGGACACCTTTTCCCTCCAGTTCGTTTTTTGCTTCAATTCCGAATGAGAAGAGGAGATAAAGCCTGTTCCAGCTTCTTGACTCTGCCCCGTCACGGCCGTTGGACTCATGTTCCCCGCCGATCACCACATGATCGAGGTATATACCGCTTCCTTTGACCTTGTAGTCAAGAAACAGTTCAGGGTTGTAGTTGTTCTCTTCAAACGGGGCCGAGGGTTTTCCGATATTCCAGAAAGACTTCTGGGTATAGGCCATATATAGTGGGAAATAGTCTCTTTTAAAGATATTAAGGCTCCCTTCGAATACTTGGTATTTGGCGCTTATCTGAAACTTTACCTGGGCGGCAGGATCGCCGGGGAGGCCGTTTGCGATAAAATAGTTGAGCTTGTGGGGCTGAAAATCAAGACCAGGTTTTTCTGCTTCAGCCATTGGCTCCAGCAGTGCCCCCTTCATTTCCGCCCATATTGCCTCCTTTCCCCTTTTTGCGCTTTCATTTTCATAGACATTCTGTATCGTCGCCTCCAGCTTTTCAAGCTCTTCAGTCGTAAACTGGCCAACTGCGCCGGCTCTTACTGGAAGTAAGATCAGGAATGCGCTCAGCAGGATCAACTGAATATTGAAAGCAGACATCATATTCATTTCATAACCCAGACATTCGGCCCTTTGGGGCTGTGATCGCGCCGGCGCGCACTGAAATCGTGTGATACGCCGTCTATGCTCTGCCTTATGTCCTCATTCACCTTTCCCATCAGATAGTAACTGTGCTCTACCAGCCCTTGACCCTTCACCACAGGTGAACAGTCTATCTGGTTGACCTTGTTGTGCAGCTGCATCGGTCTTGCCGCCCCTTTTGTCCCAAGTCTTTCAGGATTTCCCTTTGTATAGTCGGAGATATACATCGCTTTGTCACCCTCATTGTGGTAGATGTTCACAAACCTCGCCAGCTCATGCACCCTCCCCATCTCCTTATCAGGCTCCAGGGCGTTGTCGTCCACGTCAGGGGCGCACATGAATATATGCTCGAAGACCCTCGGAAGGGCAGAGCCAGAGGTATGATCGTATATCCGCTCAATCGTATTCTGCAGAACGTAGTTCCCCATAGAGTGGCAGAGAAGGTGAATATCCTGTCCGCAGAGGCCGCCGCCATCCTTCTTTAATGTCATGAGGAAGTCCCTGACCTTAAGCATCCCCCTGCCAAAGGCATACCCGGATGCCTGCGCCTCGGTCCTGTCCGATTTGTAGGAGACAAAAGGGAGGGCCATCCCGTCTGACGGCCAGGTAAACAAGATAACCAGAAGATTCTGATCCGGGTCTTTTGTCGGCGAATTATTAAGCATCTCCTGAAGCGAAAGGGCGGAACCGACCGCCTCATGCCATGAGACATTGAAGCCGTGAATGTATATGAGAACATCAGTCTTGTCCATCATCTCCTTTTTCAGGTCATCGAACATGGCAAGGGAACCGAGCTTCGCATCCTCCTGATGGATATCTGCGACATTAGGGTCGAGCTTCTCCCTATACGCCTCGATCTTCGCGCCCTTGGCCTGCTCAGTCAGGTAAGTTGCAAGGGACACCCCATCTCCAACTCCATAAGCGCCTTTCCTCTTATGATGCTTATCGATTACCTTTTCGTCCGCCGATAGGTTCAACCAGCCGAACCGGAGATTCTCCGCACCGTCATCGCTGAAGCTTTTCCCATAAGATGTGGGTTGCCATCGGTCACTGCCTTCATGTTTTCGGTTTGTGGCGTAGTAAAGGGAAAGTGTTTTCATCCTGCCTCCTGAGATATTCAATAGATTTCAGCATCTATCCACTGGTATTTTATTATTGTAACGGACGTCCCAGCCAGTTCTTAAAAGGTTGCGTCCCCTTTATCCCCTTTATCACCATCTCCCCTTCAATATCTGAGGGGTTAGCTCCGGGTCGTTAATCCTGAGTAGCTTATATGTCTTAGCGGCCTCCTCCTCGGTGGCGTGGCGGGAGAATATTACTACGTAACTATCTCCGGCCTTAAGCACCTGAAGGCTTTTGGGGACATACTTTTCGGTGCTGAGCTTCTTATTTAAAAGAGATTTGTACGAAGCAACGGCATCATCCTGTGATACATATTCTCCGATTGATACCGCAAAAGTACCAGTAGATGGCACTGCGCTCGATGCTTTTTTATCCTCGGCAAAGGCAGGTTTGGGGAATAAAAAGCCGGACTGTTTCAAATCCTCCAGTGGTATCTGTATGGTTTCAAGTTCTTTAATCACAGGCTGCATATTATCAATAGATAAGACCTCCGCCGAGGCGCTTGCTTTAACATCCTCGACCTTTTTGGTTGCTGAAAAGTTTGTGTTTAGATTGCTGATCGTTGCTATCAGGATAGCAGGAATGCCAAGGGCATAGAAGAAGATGTCCTGGGGCTCCTTTTCCTTGAAACTTTTCGAAAAGATGATTGCGGTGATTGTCCCGATAAGGACGCCGGTAACGATTATCGCCCCATAGTTCGGCTTAGGTGCAACGCCATTATGAGAAAGCAGGCTCGGCAACAGGTCCATAAAAAGAAAAGGAGCGATACCTGCTATGAGGCCGATAAAGAAGGTCAATAAGATGCTGGTTAAGATACTTGTTTTTTCGGACATAAACACCTCCTACTGTGATTGATCTACCATCGTGGTTGAGCTTCAGATTATTACCTCATTCAATTCTATCCTCTCGGATCTCTGGGAAGATAATGGCCTGTGGCTCTCTTATAGGCATCCGATGTGCGAGCACCGGGGACGCCGTCCACCTTTACGAACATCCCTGGAAAGGTATTAAGCCATCGCTGGAGTTCCCCAGCGCGCGACACCGACATTGGATCACTCGATTTCTTCAACGAATATCTGACAACGAGCGGCTTGGCATCTGGTTTAGGGATCGGCTGGTCTGCAAAGTCAATCTGGATGTTTTCCGCCATTCTTCTCAATAGAACCGCAGCGCCGCATTGTTTGGACACTGCCGTATCAGACCAGATGCCGTCTGCTACAAACTTGCCGCTCGTATAATGATTTGAATAACTCCAGAGGTATGGCGAGAGGACATGCGGATGATAAAGGCGGTAGCCGAATCCGTTGTACCTTTCAAGTTGATAGAGCGTTCCCGAAAGGCTCCAATCGGTCTTTGAACTTAATCCCTTCAGCGAGAGGGCATCACTTGCACTTTCCTCCCATGTGAAGGGTGGGTCCCCGTTTTTTGGTCTTCCTGCAGGAGCCTGCACTGTGCGGCGAACGAGCGGGTCTCCATTATGAAGATGTTTCGTGAAATTGAGGCTTGACTCCATATTGTGGATCACGGCTGTAAAAAACCAGGGAACCCCAAGAATACTTTCGGCATTATTATAGCGTGCCGTATTTGCCTGTATTTTAGCGATAATACCCTCAACCACCCCGGCTCGATTGTGCCGGATGACGCATGTATTAAACAAATTCTCATATTCATCACGCAATGCCTGGGATAGCTTTACAGTAGCCACGGCTTACCTCCTCAAACAAAATTCAAAAACGGTTGCGGAGCCTTTATTCTCAATATTCGCCGAATTTAATATGTGAAAAGGGTTGCGTCCCCTTTTCCGCACATTTAACTCTGTGCTTCATACATCAACCCTCTCCTCTCCTCTCCTCTCCTCGCCTCGCTTTGCCGCCCTTAACGCCCCCTGGCCTTTTCATAACTCCCCTCAATCTACCCACGGTCCATAAACCCTCTTACCTTAAGAGGCAAGCTCAAAACCCTATCTTCTTCTTTTTCGGTTCGGGTGCCACCATCAATTGCCTGATCGCATCAAAGACCCCTTTAAACTGAGAATCATACTTCTTCTCCATTTCGTCCAGCCTCTTTGCCAATTCTTTGTTGGAGGCCAGCATCTCCCTGAGACGGACAAAGGCCCGCATTATGGCTATATTTGCCTGTACCGCCCTTGGGCTTTTGAGAATGCCGGAAAGCATTGCAACGCCTTGCTCTGTAAAGACCATTACGCTCTTTGAGAATTTCAATGTTTCCGTATCATGCACTGCCGAGGATATCACAATTTGTGATATCCTCATTATCTCATCACGAGTCAATGAAAACATGAAGTCCTCCGGAAACCTTTCAATGTTCCGGCGAACAGCCTGGTTTAACGCCCTGGACAAAATAAAGGGGACCAAAATAAAGAAAATAAAGAAAAATAAAGGGGACAGATTTATTTAATCCTCTCACTGCCTTGCTTTGCTACCCTTAACGCTCTCTGGCCTTTTCATAACTCCCCACCATTGCCCCTTAAACCATCTTCCCCTTCCTCTTCGTCGCCTCGCACTCCAACTGCGGTACCTGGGTGTACTTCTCCTTTTTCAGGTCACCGCGGACCTTTTCAACCAGCTGTTTGCGCGTAAGCTTGTTTTTGCTGCCTCTTATTCCCTTGCAAAGATAGTAGGTAAATGCACCGTGCCATGTTTTGCCAATCTTGGCGTCTGCGCTGGTCTGGTCGGAACGGCAGCCGGTCCAGAGGACGTGGTGGGTTATCCCTTTATCCAAAAGCGCCCTGCTCAGGCCTCTTGAAGAACGTCCCTCCACTTCTTCAAAGGCAGCAAGGGACGGCGGAGGAAGATATCTTGGCCTCCTTGTAAGGAGGAAATCTATTGCCTTCAGTCCTGTGCCGCTGTGGCATGTATCGAGATAGACTTCGAGAAGGACCTCCTTCGGGAGTTGAATGAACAGGTCATGCAGTTCGTCGTCGGTGATTATGTATTTGGAATCCCATTGCCCGTTCTTTTCGGCCAGGTCATGAGGGCAGAATGCCTCGTCGGCGTTATCAGGTTCGTCTCCACTGATGTCGGGGACCTGTGTTCCGTGGCTCGAAAGGCTGAAGACTATATGGCCGAGCCTCCCTGCCTTGGCATCCTTCACCATCGCCTTGAGGTTGTTTATGATGTTTTCTTTGGTCGCCTTGGCATCGGTCAGGATGGTTATATCCTTTTTGATAAAACCGAGGAACTCCTGAAGCACCGAAGACATGTCGTTGGCGTCATTGATGCAACCCTGCAATGCCGCATCCGGATAGTTTTTAAACTTGTTGATCCCTACACAAAGCGCTTTTCTGTTGTTTGCCATTTGCTTCCTCCTTATTTTATGAATTTCAGCGGTTCATTTCTCTTTGATTTCGGACATACCAGCATAGGGGTCTGATGGAACTTCAATTCATCCTTCAACAAGGTCTCCGCCTCTTCAATCAGGGTACTGAAGGTGAAAGGCTTCTTGTTCTTGCCACCCTTTCTTCTCCTGAAGGTGTTCACCAGGCAATACGTGAACGCACCATACGAAAGGGCGCCGTGCCGGTATTCATGGGCGAACTGGTCTTCCCTGCACGCCTCCATGAGGATCGGCATATACGGACCGTGGTGGCCGTATGCCTTCTTGGCCTTTTCAAAAACCTCATGATCGGACCACAAGGACACTGCCCGTCCCAACTTCTTAGCTGCCCCCGAACCTCCAAGCCATGCCTTCTTTTCCTCATCGGAGGCAGTAAGCTCTTTCTTTGCCAGCCCCAGCTCCCTGGGGAACCACATCTTCTTCTTTGAGTCCCACCGGAGGGACCTGTGTCTTATGTCGTCGGGAGGGTCGACACCCCTTACCCGAAGGGAGCCGTTCCGCGTCATCCCGCCGGAGTGGCAACAGTCGAGGATGGCTATGAAGTTGGCATCGTAGGGCAACTGGCTGTACAGTTTGTGGAACTGGTCGTCAGTGACGGCCCTTTCAAGAGACCAGTCAAAGTCGTGGGGGACAAGACATTCATCCAGATGATCCGCCTCCTGGGCGGCACCATAACCTGGTATCTGAGTCCCGTGTCCGCTGTAAAAGAAGAAGCGGGCATCATCCTTCCCTGCCCCTTCCAGCAGCCATTCCAATCTTTCAAGTATCCCTTTTGCAGTGGCCCTGTCGTTCAATACAACGCGGATGTCGTCGGGTTCAAACCCGATCTCCTGCAGCGCCTCGCTCATGAGATAGACGTCGTTGACGCACCCTTCCAGCCTCATGGCCGGGTTGGGATACTCGTTGATCCCCACCAGAAGGGCTCGTTTCACCGGTTTTTTCTTCGATGCCTTTTTCCATTTATCAATCGATCTGACGATGGTCTCAGGTTCGCCCTTTACGATAGGTTTCCAGACCTGGTCCCGCACCGCGGCATGGCTGAGATATGAAACCGCATCATGGTCAAGCATACCGGGAATGTCAAAATATGTGCTCACCTGCTTAAACCTGTCTGAGTCCAGGCTAATGGGCGCGGCAAATGCTGCATCCTCGCTGTTGTAGAGGTGATACCATTTTACTGCTGATTTTAGTTCGATGACCCTCCCTCCGAAAACGGACCGGACGAAGGGATTGCCGATCTGCGATCCATAGGTCACGTAGTGTCTGCCTTCTATCATTTTTGCGTTGGAGGCGAATAGGTCATATGAGAGGAGGGAGCCGAGACTATGTGCACACACAACGTTGGGGTCGAATTCATTCACCTTCTCAGACAGTTTTTCTCGGAGCTTTTCCCTTAACTTTTCATCTGCTGTCCACTGGGCCACCATCCCGGCTGTCCAGCGAAGGTCGTCGGCAAAACCCCTTCTTCCCGTTATGAAGTCCCCAATGCCGTGATATACTCCACTTGCCATGAGCCTGGCCATGGCCTCGGCCACTACGGCCGTGTCAATCTTTGCCTCTGAAAATAATCTGTCATATTGAAATATATCAAATTCCAGGGCTGTGTCTGGATCAAGTGAGGAAACAGCGTCCATGATAGCCTTTTCCCATTCCTCATGCCATGACTGATCAGCCTCCGTGTGCCCTACACCGTGAATAAGAAGAATTTTCATATATCAGCTCCTGTAGTTTTAGATATTGGAGAAATATGGGGACAATCCACTAATTAATTCTGTTATCTCTCAAAACCCAATCTTCTTCTTTTTCGGTTCCGGTGACGCCATCAATTGCCTGATGGCATCAAAGACCCCCTTGAACTGAGAATCGTATTTCTTCTCCATCTCATCCAGTCTCTTTGCCAATTCTTTGTTGGAGGCCAGCATCTCCCGGAGTTTCGTGAAGGTCCTCATAATCTGGATGTTTACCCTGATGGCCCTTTCGCTGTTAAGGACACTGGAAAGCATGGCAACTCCATTTTCTGTAAACACACGGGGCAACTTTCGAGTGCCGCCCCAACTTGATCTTCCAAAATGGAATATCAAGTTTTGAAACTCTTCTTTTGTTAACTGAAACATGAAATCATCAGGGAACCGCTCGATGTTTCTGTTGACGGCCTTATTGAGGTTTCCTGTTTCCACCCCATAAAGCTCTGCCAGGTCTTTGTCAAACATAACCTTCTTACCCTGCACAAGGAATATCTTGTTTTCAATTACCTCCGACTGCATTAATAGGGCATTTTTAGTCATCTACAGCCCCCTCGCTGCAACCACAGTACATACAGAGTTTACGGATTTATTAAATGGAATAATACAAGGGAATGGCTGTTTTTTGATTGATACCCATCCGGGGAAGGTGAATGCTTGCATATCTACCGCCTTTACAGGAAGATTAGAACATGAAGCTGTCCCGATTATCATGCAGGCATGAAGAATAGTCAAGGAATTTTGAAAAGTGACGAGTCGCTGTGATGATTAACACCAATCCGCATTTAAATAATGACTCTGAATGCTGTGCCCGGCACCCCTCTGAAACGTATGAGCGTGTGTTTCAGGACGACCCCTTGACAAACCGAATACCCATGATTATCATCCAGGTAGCGGTAAAATTCTATATTTTGGAGGTAGGATCAAATGGGCAGCAAGATTATCGGTATAGACCTCGGTACGACCAACTCCGTGGTTGCAGTCATGGAGGGTGGAGAGGCTAAGGTTATAGTAAACCAGGAGGGAGCAAGGCTTACCCCTTCTGTTGTGGCCTTTACAAAGGACGGCCAGATTCTGGTCGGGCAGGTGGCAAAGAGGCAGGCGATCGTTAACCCTGAGAACACAATTTTTTCCATAAAGAGGTTCATGGGGCGCCGCTATGACGAGGTGAACGAGGAGATGAAGATGGTCCCCTACAAGGTCCTTGCAGACGACCAGGGGAGGGCTGTTGTTGATATAACGGGGAAGCACTATGCCCCCCCCCAGATATCCGCCATGATCCTCACCAAGCTTAAGGAAGCGGCAGAGGCCTACCTTGGGGAGACTGTCACTGATGCCGTAATAACAGTCCCGGCCTATTTTAACGATGCCCAGAGGCAGGCAACTGTAGAGGCTGGAAAGATTGCCGGACTGAACGTAAGAAGGATCATCAACGAACCTACAGCCTCGGCCCTGGCTTATGGGGAAGATAAGAAGAAGGAAGGGACTATCGCAGTTTATGACTTCGGAGGGGGTACTTTTGACATCTCAGTACTCGACATAGGGGAGGGGGTTTTCGAGGTCAAATCAACCAATGGAGATACCCATCTTGGAGGGGACAACATAGACCAGAGGCTTGTGGACTGGCTGGTTTCAGAGTTCAAGAAGGACCAGGGGATAGATCTTTCCAAGGACAGGATGGCCCTCCAGAGACTTAAGGAGTCTGCTGAAAAAGCGAAGATAGAGCTCTCATCCACAACGGAGACAGAGATATCCCTTCCGTTTATAACGGCCGACGCGACAGGGCCAAAACACCTCAGTTACAGGCTCTCCAGAGGGAAGTTCGAGCAGATGGTGGAAGACATACTGAGCAGGAGCGTTGAACCATGCAAGAAGGCAATGGCTGATGCAAAGCTGAGTCCGGACAAGATCAATGAGGCGTTGCTGGTTGGTGGATCTACCAGGATACCAAGGGTACAGGATATTGTGAAGACAGTGTTCCAGAAGGAGCCGAACAGGAGCGTCAACCCTGATGAGGCCGTTGCAGTCGGCGCTGCAATCCAGGCCGGAATACTTGGGGGAGAGGCCAGTGTGAAGGACCTGGTGCTGTTAGATGTGACCCCTCTTTCACTTGGGATAGAGACCCTTGGCGGCGTCATGACAAAGTTGATAGACAGGAACACCACTATCCCAAGCAGGAAAAGCGAGATATTTACGACCGCTGCAGACAGCCAGACCTCTGTGGAAGTCCATGTCCTGCAGGGTGAGAGGAATATGGCCAGGGACAACAGGACCCTTGGGAAGTTCCATCTTATGGGGCTCCCTCCTGCGCCAAGAGGGGTCCCGCAGATAGAGGTCGCCTTCGACATAGATTCCAACGGCATACTTCATGTCACTGCAAAGGACATGGGTACAGGGAAGGAGCAGAAGATTGTTATCACTGCATCCAGTGGACTCTCCAAGGACGAGGTAGACAAGATGGTGAAGGACGCCGAGGCCCATGCTGAAGAGGACAAGAAGAGGAAAGAAGAGGTCGAGGTCAGGAACCAGGCCGACTCCCTTGTTTACAGCACTGAAAAGCTCCTCACGGAGAACAAGGAAAAACTCCCTGAGGCAGACGTGAAGAACCTTGAAGAGGCCATAGGTGAGGCAAAGAAGGCGATAGAAACCAATGACGCCGTCAAGATCAAGGATAGCATGGACAAGCTCACAAAGGCCTCCCACAAGCTTGCCGAGGTGCTCTATCAGCAGCCCAAGGCTGAAGAGCATGCGCATACCCAGGAGCCGGAGGGGGGGGAGAAGAAGGCCCAGGAGGGAGATGTTATAGACGCGGAGTTTAAGGAAGAGAAGAAGTGAGAGGTGTTAGATGTAAGATGTTAGTGTTAGAATCCCTGACACTAATGACTAATACTAACAACTGAAACAAGGAGGTGAGTATATGGCATTGGTAAAGTGGGACCCGTTCAGGGACATTATCACCCTCAGGGAAAGGATGGACAGGATGTTTGAGGACAGCCTCTCCAGGTTCAGGATGCCGGAGGAAGCTGCTATGCCGACCTTCTGGTCGCCGTCAGTGGATATATATGAGACTGATGAGAATATTGTCCTTAAGGCCGAGTTGCCCGGGGTTGATAAGAAAGAGGTCTCTGTCGAGGTCAAGGACAACACTTTGATCCTGAAAGGGGAGAGAAAGAGGGAGAAGGAGGTAAAGGAGGAGAACTACCACAGGGTTGAACGCTCCTTCGGGACCTTCATGCGCTCCTTCAGCCTTCCTATCAGCGTTAAGCAGGACCAGGTAAAGGCCAAATTCAAGGACGGCGTCCTTGAGGTGAGCCTGCCGAAAGCAGAAGAGGCTAAACCGAAGCAGGTGAAGGTTGAGATAGAGTAGCCTTCAGAAAAAAGGTAGGGGCAATTCATGAATTGCCCCTACCGACCTTCCTTCCATGTTATAATCCATTCATGTCCAGATTTAATCTCGCAACAGGTTTCAAATCAGCCGGCGATCAACCTCAGGCCATAGAAAAACTTTCCAAAGGGATAAAACAAGGGCACAGGGATCAGGTACTCCTTGGCGTCACCGGCTCAGGAAAGACATTTACCATGGCAAATGTGATTGCCATGGTAGAAAAGCCCACCCTTGTCCTGGCCCCAAACAAGACTCTGGCAGCTCAGCTTTACAGCGAGCTTAAGGAGCTCTTTCCCGAAAACGCAGTTGAATACTTCGTCTCATACTACGACTACTACCAGCCTGAGGCCTATATCCCCTCATCCGGGACATTCATAGAAAAGGACGCCCAGATTAACGACGAGATAGACAAGATGAGGCACTCCGCCACATATGCCTTACTGGAGAGGAACGACGTGATAATAGTTGCATCTGTCTCATGTATATACGGCCTGGGCTCTCCAGAGGCATACCACGGGATGCTTTTGCAGCTTACGACAGGCCAGGAGGTAAACAGGGACTCTATTCTGAAGAAGCTGGTGGAGATCCAGTACCAGAGGAACGACATAGACTTCTACCGCGGTACCTTCAGGGTCAGGGGGGATGTCATAGAGGTCTTTCCAGCCTACGAGGAGGAGAAGGCCATACGGATCGAGCTTTTTGGTGATGATATAGAGGCGATATCAGTTATAGATCCGTTAAGGTGGAAGGTCCTTCAGAAGTTGGAGAAGGTCGCCATATACCCTGCCAGCCATTATGTCACCCCCAAGGAGCAGATGCAGAAGGCCGTAGAGGCGATAAAGGAAGAGATGCATGAGAGGGTCAGGGAGTTCAAGTCCCAGAACAAGCTGATAGAGGCCCAGAGGATAGCGGAGAGGACCCTCTTTGACATAGAGATGATCGAGGAGATGGGGTATTGTAACGGTATAGAGAACTACTCCAGGCATCTGTCAGGAAGAGGGGCTGGCGATCCGCCCCCTACATTGATTGATTACTTTCCGAAGGACTCCCTGTTCATTATAGACGAAAGCCATATTACTGTCCCCCAGCTTATCGGGATGTACAGGGGGGACAGGTCGAGGAAGGAGAACCTGGTAGGGTATGGATTCAGGCTCCCGTCCGCATTGGACAACAGGCCCCTAAGGTTTGAAGAGTTCGAGAAGCTCGTCCCCCAGATAGTTTACGTTTCGGCCACACCGGCAGCTTATGAGATGGAAAAGGCGGAGGGAAGGGTGGCAGAGCAGGTCATAAGGCCCACAGGGCTCATAGATCCTGAGATAGAGGTAAAACCCGCCAAAAACCAGGTGGACGACGTCCTGGGGGAGATAAGGGAGAGGATAAAGGGTGGCGACAGGGTGCTGGTTACTACTCTTACAAAGAGGATGTCCGAGGACCTGACGGAGTACCTTGCTGACCTCGGTATAAAGGTCAGATACCTTCATTCCGATGTGGATACCCTGGAGAGGGTGGAGATCATAAGGGACCTCAGGATGGGGAAGTTCGATGTACTTGTTGGGATAAACCTCCTGCGGGAGGGGCTTGATCTCCCTGAGGTATCCCTTGTGGCCATCCTGGATGCAGACAAGGAGGGGTTCCTCCGTTCAGAGCGCTCCCTGATCCAGACCTGCGGTAGGGCTGCAAGAAATGTGAACGGCAAGGTCATCATGTATGCGGACGTGATGACCTTGTCCATGAAAAAGGCTATAGACGAGACCAACAGGAGAAGGAATATCCAGGAGGAGTACAATAGAAAACATGGCATAACACCCCAGACGATAAAGAAGTCTATTTCCGATATCCTGACCTCAGTATACGAGGCCGATTACTTCACAGTCCCGACTGTAATGGAAAAAGGGAAAGAGTATATCCCGTCCTCTGAAATGCCCAGGCTCATAGCAAAGATGGAAAAGGAGATGAAGGCAGCAGCAAAGAATATGGAGTTTGAAAGGGCCGCCGAGATAAGGGACAGGATAAAGAGGCTGAAGGATATGGACCTGGTGGTGGGTGGAAAGGGTTAAAACAAATACTTTAGTGAGCAGAACATATGTCCCCTTTAACAACTGGAACTACGATCACCATCCTGGGATCAGGGACCTCCACCGGTGTCCCCCTTATAGGATGTGACTGCGATGTCTGCACATCCACGGACCTGCGCAACAAAAGGACCCGTTGTTCAATTTTGATATCCGGCAGAGAAGGGAATATCCTGGTTGATACATCTACAGACCTTCGTTTTCAGGCCCTGTCCAACAACATAAATAGGATCTCGGCGGTCCTTTTCACCCACGCCCACGCGGACCACATCCACGGGATAGATGAACTGAGGAGCTTCAACTTCATTCAAAAAGAGAGGATACCGTGCTACGGTGACAGGAAGACCGTGGACAAGATAACTGCCATGTTCTCATATATCTTTGAAAGAACGTGGAAGGGTGGAGGCATCCCCAGGCTCGACATGAACTCCGTAGAAGCCGGGGATTTCACGGTTCTCGGCAAGACAATCAAGGCAGTGCCTGTCATGCATGGAGACCTCCAGATCTTCGGCTACCGTTTCGGCCCCTTCGCCTACGTCACGGATTGTAGCGGTATCCCGCCGGAGTCCATGAAAGAGCTCGAAGGGCTCGACCTTCTAATCTTAGGAGCGCTGAGGTACTCTCCCCACACCACCCACTTTTCCGTGCAGCAGGCGCTGGAGGTCGTGAGGTCATTAAGGCCTCGCCGTACAATCCTGACCCACATGGGGCATGAGATAGAGTACGAAAAAGCTTCAAGGGAGCTGCCTGAAGGGGTAGAGCCAGGGTATGACGGGATGAGGATTGATTTGAAGTAGCATTGACATATTCCCCCTCTTAGGTTAATAGTACCCAAGAGCATAGGGCCATGGGGCGTTATGTTTCGGCTTCCCCTCTTAAGATAAGAGCGGACTGAGGGGTGTTATGAAAGCATCTAAAGTTGGCAAGGCGGGGAATGAATTAAGTAAGATGTACCCGGAATATCAACTGGCTATATGGAGATAGGTCATGGCAAGCGCAACGATTAAGATCTTTCTGGTACATGGAGATCCGAAACGACTGAGAACTGCGGAATTGACAAACTGGACTATCCAAGCGGTTGCAGGACCACGCAGTGAATTCGAAGGCGTGGTCGGGCGTGAAGAGTCTGGACGCTCAGGAGTATATTTCTTAACAGGCAATGATCCAGAATCAGGGAAGCCTGCTCTATATGTCGGCGAAGCCGAAAACATTAGAGAGCGCGTTAAGGCTCATTTGGAAAAGGATTTCTGGAACCAGATCGTCCATTTCACCAGCAAGGATGACAACCTTACTAAAGCCCACATCCGTTATCTGGAAGGGAAGCTCATAGAGCAAGCCCGTCAGGCCAATCGAGCACTTGTCATAAATGGCCAAAGCAGCGGTGCAAAACTTCCAGAGTCAGATCGGGAAGATATGGAGGTCTTCCTGGAAAAAATACATCAGCTTTTACCGGTGCTTGGTGTTGACCTCTTAGTTACTATTGCCGGTAAGGCGGCGACAGACACAGAGAAGGAAATGTTGTCCTGTGAAATAAAAGGGCTAAAAGCAAAAGGTCGTCTGACTCCGAATGGCTTCCTTGTCCTGAAAGATTCTCAAGCTGTATTAAAGGAGCGCGCATCCTCGCAAAAATATCCGTGGCCAGTGAATATGCGACAAAGGCTTAAAGATGAGGGCATCCTTTCCATCGCTGATGACCATCTTGTGTTTACCCGTGACGAGGAGTTTTCTAGCCCCAGTGCAGCTGCAGCGGTTGTTCACGGTGGTCATGCGAACGGTCTCACTGTGTGGAAGAACAAAGACGGCAAAACCTTGAAGGAGATTGAATCCATATGAAAGTAACATTAAGGTCAAGCCATGAAAAACCATTTTTTCAGGGCCAGTTGAACAGGAGAGTTTTATGGATGGAACAAGGCGTCCAGATATAAGGCCGGGATTACGTGTTTCAATCGTATTGAAGCAGGACCAGCGGACGGGTAAGCTTACGGAAGGGATCGTAAAAGATCTCTTGACCAAATCACCCACACATCCGCATGGGATCAAGGTCCGCCTCGAAAGCGGAGAAGTTGGGCGCGTGAAAGAGATAATGGGTTAGCGCTTCGGCTGTTTCGTCACGCTGCATAGGCTGCATATCCTATGACTTCAAGAAATCTTTCGTAATCGCTTTTGGAGATGAAACCCTTTTCGAGTCCTTCATCAATAAGCTTGCCTGTGCCGATTACCTTGAAGCTGTAAGCATCGGCAAACATTTTGGCGGTTTTTATCGCCGCAGACACTTTTTTTACCAGAATCCAATCTCTTACCGCATCTTTGATGCTTATAGCATCATTATAGCCCCTTAATTCACCTTTGATTACGGCTTCTTTATAGACTTCTTCGGTTATCAGAACAGATTGATGGAGGGTCTTCAATAAAGGAAGGAGAGATGATTTGTAAAGGTAGATCAGAGGAGTAGTGTTGCTTACAGCCTTCAAGAGGTCTTGCCTATTTGCAGAGGGACATTCATGGTTTTAAGCAGGTCGATCATTTCCCATACAGATATTCTGATTCTTCGATTTTAGAAAGTTCCGTCAAGGGTAGTATTTAGTCTTCCGGGACTTTCAAATAGAGCTCAGCCATGTTCAACCTCCTTGATTTGATAAGGAATATAGCAGAGCGAACATAAGAGCAAGTCTACTTAACAAAAATGAAAAATATGGCCTCCGTTACCAATCATCCATAGAGGTGTTTCTTTATTCTCATGAGGCTCATGCAAAACTCCAAAATTACCTTTCGACAAGCTCAGGGCAAGCGGTGGTTGGTTTGGAATTATTGACTTTTTCCCGTTCGTGGTGAGCCCGTCGAACCACAAAAAAGACTTTTGCAAGAGGCTCAATTGATTATTTTATACCCTGTTTATGCGGACAGGTTAAATCTAAAAGTGACTGCAGCAGGGCTGTTGTGAGAAAAAACAGAACAAAGTCGCGCATGGAGGGACAAGAGTCAAGGGAAAGCATTTTATTCCGGCAAAGGCCGCAGCCGTTTGCCTTGACTTCCAGCACGAATTGTAATAAAAATGGTAAAAACAAAACTAAAGGAGACGCTATGAAAGGTGATATCAGGGAATCCCTGACTTTCGATGATGTCCTGCTCGTCCCGGCTTATTCCGCAACCCTGCCTAAGGATACAGGCATATCTACCTTCCTGACAAGGGGTATAAGGCTGAACATGCCGATAATCAGCGCAGCCATGGACACAGTCACTGAGTCTTTGACTGCAATAGCCATTGCCCAGGAGGGCGGAATAGGCATAATCCATAAAAACCTTTCCGTAGAGGCCCAGGCAGCAGAGGTCCTCAAGGTAAAAAAATATGAGAGCGGCATGGTGGCCAATCCTATAACCATGCAGCCTGACCAGAAGATAAGCGACGCCCTGGAGATGATGAGAAGGCACAACATCTCAGGCTTTCCAATAACTAAAGGTGGGAAGCTGGTCGGCATCTTTACCAACAGGGACCTCCGTTTTGAGAAGAAGCTGAACAAGAAGATATCAGAGGTAATGACAAAGGAGCTCATCACCGCTCCAGTCGGGACAACTCTTGAAAAGGCGAAGGACATCCTTCACCTGCACAGGATAGAAAAACTCCTGATTGTGGATAAGAAGGGAAATCTGGCCGGTCTGATAACCGTAAAGGACATAGAGAAAGCGGTGAAGTATCCAAATGCCTGCAAAGACAACCTCGGACGCCTGAGGGCCGGAGCCGCCATAGGTGTCGGCTCCGACAGGGAGGCAAGGGCTGCGGCGCTGCTCTCAGCTGGTGCGGACGTCCTTGCAATTGACACGGCCCATGGACACACCAGGGGTGTTATTGAAGCGGTCATTGCCACAAAAAAGACCTTTCCGAACTGCCAGCTTATAGCTGGGAATATTGCTACTGGAGAGGCGGCTGAGGCCCTGATAAAGGCCGGGGCCGATGCGGTAAAGGTAGGGATGGGGCCTGGTTCCATATGCACCACAAGGATCATTGCAGGTGTGGGTATGCCCCAGATATCTGCCATAATGGACTGCGTAAGAACTGCAGAAAAGCACGGCATCCCTATAATTGCCGACGGAGGGATAAAGTTTTCAGGAGACATCCCAAAGGCCCTTGCGGCAGGCGCTCACTCAGTGATGATCGGCGGTCTCTTTGCTGGGACTGATGAGAGCCCTGGAGAGATGATCCTTTATCAGGGAAGGAGCTATAAGGTTTACAGGGGTATGGGGTCGCTTGAGGCGATGAAGGCTGGAAGCAAAGACAGGTATTTCCAGCAGGAGGTTGAAAGTGAGTTGAAACTTGTCCCTGAGGGGATAGAGGGGCGGGTCCCTTACAAAGGCAGCATCTCCACCCTCATATATCAGCTCATAGGAGGCCTCCGTGCAGGGATGGGTTATGTGGGTTGCAGGAATATTGAAGAACTCCGAAAAAATACAAGGTTTGTAAAGATAACCTCTTCCGGCCTTAAGGAAGGCCATGTACATGACGTTATAATCACGAAAGAGGCGCCGAACTACAGGCTTGAATAAGATCATCCTTGCCTCCAATTCCCCAAGAAGGTTAGACCTCCTCAGGCAGATCGGATAGAGTAAACTGCGTTGTGTGAATTTTTAGGGCTGTAAAAAGGGTGTACCT
>CAKKSC010000077.1:0-26964 GCA_919902985.1 Desulfuromonadales bacterium
ACCGTTCACCCTGAGCTTGTCGAAGGGTAATTTCGGACTTTTGCAAGAGGCTCAACTAAATCCAAATGGCTTTTAAACACTTGACAGGCTGTGAGTTGAAGATTAAACTGTTTACATTTCATAATTCTTTAGGAGGTAAAGGGGATGGATATTACAGTAACATTCAGGCATATGGAGCGTTCGGATGCCTTAGAGGCTTATGCAAAGGAGAAGGTTGGCAGGTTAAGCAAATATCTGGACAGCATACTGGACGCACATGTGATCCTTTTTGTAGAGAAAAACCGTCATACTGCTGAAGTGACCATGAATGTCAGCGGGGTTACTATTAACGGGCAGGAGACGAGAGAGGATATGTACTCAGCCCTTGATCTGGTTGTTGAGAAGCTCGAGAGGCAGATCAAGAAGCACAAAGACAGGATAATGAGGAGGAGGCCTGCTCATAAGTTGCCGGCCAAGGCGGCAACATCAAGCATTATCTCTTCGGAAAGCATGGAAGACTCAAGGGAGCCGCAGATAATCAAGGTTGAGGACTATACCGTAAAACCAATGACCCTTGAGGAAGCTGCAATGCAGATTGACCTTCTCCACAATGATTTTCTTGTCTTCACTAACGCCGGGAGTGAAAAAGTCAACGTCATATACAGAAGAAAGGACGGGAACTACGGACTTATCGAACCGGTTGTCTGAGCTAATACCTGATATTAAACAAGGGGACGAGAAGTTTTAACCACAAATGAAAGCCGTAAAGGTAAAGGTAGCAGATATCCTGAAGGATGGCGAATACCAACTGGGCCTCAGGCTTGTTGGGGGGAAAAGCGGGCTTTCAAAAGAAGTTACCGTTCCAAGGATACAGAAGCCAGGGCTCGCACTGGCCGGCTATTTAGAGCAAATCCATCCAGACAGAGTCCAGGTACTGGGATCTGTTGAATTGTCTTACCTCTCAACCCTGTCGGAAAAACAAAGAGAAGCGGCGATTAAGAAGTTGTGCAGCCGGGATATCGCCTGTTTTGTTGTTACAAGGGGCCTTTCCATTCCAAGAACCCTGATCCAGGAGGCAAATAATAGGGGAGTAGCTGTTTTAAAGACAGATCTGTTGAGTTCCGTCCTGATAAACCGGATAACCAAATTCCTGGAAGAAAGACTTGCGGAAACAGTCACCGTTCACGGCGTTCTTGTTGATGTCCTGGAGGTTGGAATACTTCTTCTTGGGAAGAGCGGGATAGGAAAAAGCGAATGCGCCCTTGACCTTGTGTTAAGAGGACAAAGACTGGTGGCAGATGACATGATAGAGATAAAAAAATCCCTTCCCTCTTCTCTCATAGGGAAGGGAACAGATCTGATAAAATACCACATGGAGATAAGAGGACTCGGCATTATCAATGTGAAGGACTTCTTCGGCATAACGGCAGTGCGGGACGAAAAGGAGATAGAAGTTGTTGTAGAACTGATGGAGTGGTCCGGGGAAGAATATGAAAGGTTGGGGCTTGATGAAAAGAAGTACGCAATCCTTGGAGTTGACCTTCCTCTTCTGCGGGTGCCGGTAAGGCCGGGCAGAAATATGGCAACTATAATTGAGGTGGCTGCCAGGAACCATCTCCTTAAAAATACAGGAAGGCACTCTGCCAGAGAGCTTCAGGATGCACTCATGCGGAGGATTCAGGGCAAGGGGAAGACATAATGACAAAGCTGAAGATTGTTGTGATAAGCGGGCTTTCAGGTTCGGGCAAGAGTACGGCAGTAAAGGCACTGGAGGACTTGGGGTATTTCTGCGTGGATAACCTCCCGGTAACCTTGCTGCCGAAGTTTCTTGAGGTATGCCAGCTGTCTTCAGGAGGGATAAGCAGGGTATCCCTTGTCATGGATGCGAGAGAGGGAGATTTTCTTAAGGAATATAGTAAGACTGTAAAGGGGCTGAGAGAGGAAGGGTATAACATAGAACTGCTTTTTTTTGATGCCTCCGACGAGGTAATTCTGAAACGTTACAGCGAGACCAGGAGGAGACATCCCCTTGCAGGGAGTGAAACCGCAATAGACGGAATAAGCAGGGAGAGAGAGGAGCTTTCCGAGTTAAGGCTGATTGCAGACAGGGTTGTAGATACTACTGCGCTGAACGTCCATCAGTTAAGGGAACTTGTATTTCAGAGCTATGGCGACAAGTCAAGGGAGGGAGGGCTGGTTGTAAACCTCCTTTCCTTTGGTTTCAGCCACGGCCTTCCATTTAACTCAGATATTGTTATGGATGTCAGATTCCTTAAAAACCCGTATTTTGTTGCCGAGATGAAGGGGCTCACTGGTGAAGACCCAAAGGTAATAGGATATATCATGGATTCTGAGGAGTCCTCCCTGTTTATGTCCAAGTTTCTGAACCTGATAAAGTTTCTTATTCCATTATACGAAAAGGAAGGAAAGGCTTACCTGACAATTGCTGTCGGGTGCACCGGAGGAAGGCACAGATCGGTTGCAATAGCCAATGAAACTGGAAAGATCCTGGAGGGCGGCAAGCACAAAGTAAAGGTGTTGCACAGGGATATAGGAAAGACATGAGGCGAAGCCTTAGTTTCGAGTTTTGAGTTTAAGGTTTCGAGTTGCAACACGAAACCCGAAACACGGAACTTTTGGGAGGAACAATGATAGGTATTGTGATAATAACTCATGGGAAACTGGCAGAGGAGTTTGTGGAGGTCGCACGTGATATAGTGGGGCAGACCAAGGGAGTTATACCCGTATGCATAGAGAGACGAGATGCAGTAGAGGAGGTCAGGAAGGAGATAGAAAAGGCGATAAAGGATTTAGACGAAGGAGATGGAGTTATTCTGTTTACAGATATGTTTGGCGGTACTCCGTCTAATTTAGGGCTCTCATTTCTGGATGAGGGAAGGACAGAGGTGATCGGAGGGGTGAACCTTCCGATGGTAATAAAGGCATCCATGTCGAGGGAAGGCAGGGCCCTTAAAGAGTTGGCATCATTTATAAAAGAATATGGCCAGAACAGTATTTCCCTGGCCAGCGAGATACTTACAATGAAGTCTGCAAAGAGGTAGCATGTCAATAGTGCTTGCAAGGATAGATAACCGTTTTGTACATGGGCAGATACTGGAGGGCTGGATCCCCTATACAAAGGCGACCTGTATAATTGTAGCCAGTGATGCCGCTGCCAGCAGCCCTGTTCAAAAGATGGCCATGGAGACCTGTGGAACATGCGGGCTGAGTATTCAGACGCTGGAGGTCGAGGATGCAGTTAAGCGGTTATTGGGAGGAGAGTTTGACAACTCGAGGGTAGTCCTTTTATTCGGCACGACAGAGGATGCCCTTAAGGCGGTGAAGCTCGGAATTGAACTGGAAGAGCTTAATGTCGGGAATATTCACTTCTGCCCTGGGAAACTACAGATATCGCCGTCTGTCTCAGTAGATGCGGAGGACCTTGAGAACCTGAAGGCCCTTACTGATAAGGGGATTAAAGTAGTGATGAGATGCGTCCCCTCAGATCCGTCGCGTGACATATGGGAAGTTGTTAAAAGAAAGTGAACAGGTAAAAAGGGAACGATATGTCAGATGTTTTAATAGTTGCCCTTGTAGGAGCGTTAATATCCCTTGACAGAACGGCCTTCCTTCAGATAATGGTGTCCCAGCCTATTGTCGCCGGGCCTATTGTGGGATATGTTCTGGGGGACCCTGTTACAGGCCTTATGATAGGGTCTGTCCTGGAACTGTTCTGGATAGGGGCACTGCCGGTAGGAGGTTCTGTCCCGCCGAATGAGACTGCTGCTGCTGTAATTGCTACATCTGTGTGCATAATTACATGCAGGGATATAGGTGCGACTTCGGTCTTGCCCTTTCCTGTGATGATCTTTTCCATCTTAGTCTCTATACCTCTGTCAATTGCGGGACAACGGGTAGATATAATCGTCAGGAATTATAACCGTAAATTTGCTCTGAACGCCGATGAATTGGCAGGAGTCGGAAGATTTGCACATATAGACAGAGAGAATCTGAAGGGACTTTTTTCTTTTTTTATGGCATCATTTTTCTCCTTGCTGGCACTGAGCAGTCTTGGTCTTACTGTTGTAAAGACCTTATATCCTTTGCTATCCGGCTCTGTACGTCTTGTAAATGGATTTTACTTAGCTTTCTATCTTTTTATTTCTTTAGGGATAGCGGTTCTTATGAGGACAGGGAAAGGAAAGGGCATGGCGCCGGTCTTTTCTGCGGGGTTTCTGATAGGTGTGATTTTACACCAATTCGCATTCAAATAAAGACTTTTGAATGTTCAGGTATAATACCAAGTAAGCTTTCATTAAGGTTTTAATAGCGGATGTTTGAAAGCAACTTGGTATAAATGTCCCTTAAGGGGTTCGGATGGGGTATATAAGTAGCGCATTTTTCAGGTCTTTTTTGATCCAGTCCTCCTGGAGCTTTGAAAGGATGCAGAGTCTTGGTTTTTTCTATTCCATAGTCCCAGCGATAAGGGCGATTCATAAAACAGAGGATAAGTTTAAGGAGGCATGCAGGAGGCACCTGGAGTTTTTCAATACTAATCCTTACATGGCCCCTGCAATAATAGGCGCAATAATCAGGCTGGAAGAGGATGGTGCTTCTGACGATGATATTAAGGGATTAAAGAGTGCTCTCATGGGGGCTTACGGGGCCCTTGGCGATTCTCTGTTCTGGAGTTCCCTGAGGCCCCTGGCGGCAGTTTCAGGAGTTATTTTTGCGCTTTTGGGGTTTTTATGGGCCCCTGGTGTGTTCCTTGTTATTTATAATTTGCCCCATATATTTGTAAGGTGTTATGGCATGATTATGGGACATAAGATGGGTATTGGCATTGTACGTACTATAATGCTACTCGATATCCCTGGCAAGGCTCGGAGTATAAAAAAAGGAATTCTGTTTCTTTCGGGACTCCTTCTTTCCGCTCTCCTTTTTATCCTGTCAAAGAGGGGAGAGGGAGGGGGCAACCACCTATGGTTCTCCTTGATTGTAATATTTTCGGTCTTTGGTTTTTACCGGGGGCTGGAAAAGGGAATAAGGGTTGAGGTGCTGGCGGGTATAGCAGTTGTGGTGTCGATGGTTTTGGGTTTATTCTTATGAATACAGGGGATTATTAAATGGAAAACAGGATATTTACCATTGTTAACAGGTTGGGCCTTCATGCCAGGGCAGCGGCGGCCTTTGTGCAAACAGCCGGTAAATTCTCTTCAGATATTTGGGTCGAGAAGGACGATGTGGAGGTGAACGGCAAGAGTATCATGGGATTGATGATGTTGGCGGCTGAGAAGGGCAGCACCATAAATGTAAGGTCTGAGGGCGAGGACTGTGTCGAGGCGATGAATACCCTCGAAGAACTGGTTGCTAAGGGGTTTGGGGAAGAGTGAATTCAAAGTGTGGAGGACTGATTGGCTAAGAAAAGGGAGAACATAATCCTCAAAGGGATCGGGGTTTCCTCTGGAATTGCCATTGGCAGGGCCCATCTGATAGAGCGGGGACGGGTCGAGGTTGAAGAAAGGCCTATCAAGAAGGTCCAGGTGGAAAAGGAGGTAAACCGCTTTAGGAGGGCCGTGGAGCAATCCAAGTTACAGCTCCAAAGGATTAAGGAGAAACTCCTTAAGGAGGGCGCCAAGGAGCATGTCTACATCATAGATGCCCATCTTCTTATCCTTGAAGACAGGATGCTGATTGATGACACTATAAAAAACATCGGGGAAAGGCTTATCGGGGCGGAAGGGGCGTTGAAGAGGCATATGCACAACCTTTCCAAGATATTTGACAGGATAGAGGATGACTACCTGAGGGCGAGGAAGAGTGATATAGAGCAGATTGGGGAAAGGGTCCTCAGAAATCTCGTAGGGAAGAAGCATGAAGGGCTATCGCATATGAAGGAGAAGGTTATTATAGTTGCCCATGACCTTACCCCATCCGATACCGCTCAGATGAAAAAGGATAAAATCCTTGGTTTTGTCACCGATATAGGGGGCAGGACATCCCATACATCAATAGTTGCCAGATCACTAGAGATCCCTGCGGTAGTAGGCCTTGACAACGTAACACAACAGATAATGCCTGGGGATATCATTGTGCTGGACGGAATGACTGGGGTAGTCATAATAAACCCGCCAAAGAGCGTTTTTAAGACCTATCTTGAAAGAAGCCAGAATTATCAATATTTTGAAGAGGAGCTGCTCCGGTTCAAGTCCCTGCCGGCTGCGACTAAGGATGGCCACTATGTGAGGCTTGCAGGCAATATTGAGCTGCCGGAAGAGATACCGTCACTGAGGGAACACGGCGCAGAGGGGATCGGGCTTTATAGGACGGAATTCCTTTATATGGGGAAGAGGCTTCCTGTGGAAGAAGAGCACTTTGAGACATACAGGAAGCTGGCAGAAGGGGTTGCCCCCTATTCAGCAACCATAAGGACGCTGGATATGGGGGGAGACAAGATAGTCTCACATATTGAGTGGGCAGAAGAGATAAACCCGGCCATGGGACTTCGGGCGATAAGGTTTTCTCTTAAAGAGGTCGAGTTATTCCGGATACAGCTGAGGGGGATACTGCGCGCCAGCGCCTATGGAAAGCTTAAAATAATGTTCCCTATGATATCCGGTATGCAGGAACTCAGGCAGGCCAAGGGGATATTGGAAGAGATAAGGAAGGAACTTGATTCTAAAGGGATACCGTACGATAGGGAGATAGAGGTTGGCATAATGATGGAGATCCCTTCCGCTGCGTCTATTGCCGATATTCTTGCAAGGGAGGTAGATTTCTTCAGTATAGGTACAAATGACCTTATCCAGTACTCCCTGGCAATAGACAGGGTGAATGAGCATGTGGCTTATCTGTACGAGCCGCTGCATCCGGCAATAATCAGGACAATAAAAGGTATAGTGGACTCGGCCCATGCTGCAGGGATCAAGGTAAGCATGTGCGGCGAGATGGCAGGGGAACCAGCATATGTGCCGATCCTGCTCGGATTGGAGCTGGATGAGCTCTCAATGAATGCGCCTGTCATACCCTGGGTCAAGAAGATTGTACGGGCAATGTCTGCAAGCGAAGCAAAAAAACTGTTGAGAGATGTCATGGCCTTTTCAACTGGAGATGAGATAGAAGGGTGCGTCCGGGAGCACATGGCAGAGTTATTCCCTTCTGAATTTGTCAGGTAATTTAACCAAGTTGCTTTCAAAGAATTAATGCCAGTATAACCTTGACAAAGTCCGCAAAACTATTTAATATTTAGTGGCTTATAATAACTTGAGGTGATATGTCAAGCAGGCTTGGAGAACTTTTAGTAAAAGCAAACCTAATTACTCAGGAACAGCTCAAGCAGGCGTTGGGGGAGCAAAAGGCTACCGGAGGAAGGCTGGGGTTCAACCTGACTAAACTGGGGTTCCTTAAGGAAGAGGAGCTTACCGCATTTCTTAGCAAGCAGTACAATGTGCCTGCCATAAACCTTTCAGAATTTGATATAGACCAGTCCCTGATAAAACTCATACCTCTCGATGTTGCCAAGAAATATATGATAATCCCTGTAAACAGAGCTGGGTCCACCATAATTCTGGCCATGTCCGACCCATCCAATATCTTTGCCTTAGACGACATCAAGTTCATGACCGGATACAATGTAGAGGCGGTTGTTGCCGCAGAAGGCTCCATCATAGACTCCATCAAAAAGCATTATATGGGGGCCGGAAAGGTGAAGGAGGAGAAAAAGCTCCAGTTAGACGCAAAGGATTACTCCATGGACGACAAGGAACAGGGAGACCAGTTTAATGACGAGCTTGATACAGGCGGTGTGGTTGATGTGGATGACTTCGACTCCCTTGTTTCCGGCGCGATAGATGACGTGGATGTCGTTGAGGAGGAAGTCTCTGAAGAATCGTTAACTGGCGAAGTTGAGGCGCCTATTATCAAGCTTGTGAATGGTATCCTGATAAGGGCGGCAAAGACTGGAGTCAGCGATATCCATATAGAACCGTACGAAAAAACTTTCAGGGTCAGATACCGCCTTGACGGATCCCTCAAGACAGTTATGGGTCTCCCCATTAAGATAAAGAATGCTATTACTTCGAGGGTAAAGATTATGGCCTCCCTTGACATTGCTGAAAGGAGGCTCCCCCAGGACGGCAGGATAAAGCTGAAGATGGGCGCCAAGAAGACGATGGATTTCAGGGTCTCGGTTCTGCCTACACTCTTCGGCGAAAAGGTCGTCATGCGTCTCCTCGACAAGTCAAACCTACAGCTTGACATGACGAAGCTCGGGTTTGGCGAAAAGCAGCTTGAGGACTTCATGCACGCCATCCATAAGCCGTTCGGGATGGTACTTGTTACCGGTCCTACAGGCAGCGGAAAGACAACTACCCTTTATTCCGCCCTGAGTGAACTGAACAAGGAATCAGAAAATATCATAACTGCCGAGGACCCTGTTGAGTTTAATCTGCAGGGGATTAACCAGGTGCAGATGAAGGAGGATATAGGGCTAAACTTTGCAGCCACCCTCAGGTCGTTCCTCAGGCAGGATCCCGACATAATAATGGTGGGAGAGATCAGGGACTTTGAGACTGCCGAGATCGCAGTTAAAGCTGCCCTCACCGGCCATATGGTCCTTTCCACCCTTCACACTAACGATGCCCCTGGAACGATAAACAGGCTCCTTAATATGGGTATAGAGCCGTTTCTCGTTGCCTCTGCCACAAACCTTATCCTTGCCCAGAGGCTTGCCAGAAAGATATGCACTGAATGCAAGGAGCCCCTTGATGTTCCGGAGCACGCCCTTTTGGACTTAGGGGTACCTAAGGACAAGATTGGGACATTTACCGTTTATAAGGGAAAAGGATGTTCCAACTGTAACAACGGGTACAAGGGTAGGATAGCCCTGTACGAGGTCATGCCAATATCTGATGAGATCAAGGAACTGATACTAAACGGCGCATCCACCGCAGAAATAAGGCGTGAGGCTTCAAGACTTGGGATGGACAGCCTGAGAATGAGCGGCATAAAAAAAATGATGGCAGGAGTGACGACACCTGAAGAGGTGGTAAGGTGCTCGGTAAAAGAATAAGGTTCAAACTGTTCAAACAGTTTAAGCTGCTTAATCGGTTTGAACAGTTTTTAAGGAGAAAAGATGGCGAATCTGCATGAACTGCTTAAAACAATGATGGACAGGAAAGCCTCAGACCTGCACGTAACCACAGGAACTCCACCACAGATCAGGATAGACGGTGAACTGGTACCCCTGGACATCCCTCCGATCAGTCCTGTTGAGACGAAGCAAATGTGCTACAGCATATTAACTGATGCCCAGAAACACAAATTTGAGGAGGAAAACGAACTCGACCTCTCTTTCGGCGTAAAAGGCCTCTCCAGATTCAGGGCCAATATATTTATGCAGAGAGGAGCTGTTGCAGCAGCCTTCAGGGCGATTCCTTTCCAGATAAGGACATTTCAGGAGCTTGGGCTTCCGGCCATTGTTAATGACCTATGTAAAAAACCGAAGGGCTTGGTGCTTGTTACCGGCCCGACTGGTAGCGGTAAGTCCACCACATTGGCTGCCATGATTGACAAGATTAATACTGAGACCCATGGACACATAATCACTGTAGAGGACCCGATAGAGTTCCTCCACCCTCATAAAGGATGTGTTGTTAACCAGAGGGAAGTCGGGGCTGATACCCAGAGTTTCAAAAAGGCGCTTAAATATATACTGAGACAGGACCCTGACATTGTGCTTATCGGGGAGCTGAGAGACCTGGAGACCATCGAGGCCGCTCTGTCAGTTGCCGAGACTGGCCATCTGGTCTTTGCCACCCTCCATACTAACTCCTGTGTCCAGACCATGAACAGGATGATAGATGCCTTTCCTTCCGGTCAGCAGTCCCAGGTCAGGGCCCAACTTTCTTTTGTCCTGGAGGGGGTCCTCTCTCAGACCCTTGTCTCAAAGATAGGCGGCGGGAGGGCTTTGGCTCTTGAAGTAATGATTCCGAATTCTGCAATAAGAAACCTGATCAGGGAAGACAAGATACATCAGATATACTCCCAGATGCAGGTGGGACAGTCCAGATTCGGAATGCAGACTATGAACCAGTCCCTGGCCTCCCTTTATCAGAAAAGGTTTATAACCCTTGATGATGCCATGGGAAGCACTACAGATCCGGATGAATTGAGACAGATACTTGGAGGAGCAACTCCTTCAGGGCCCGGGGCAAGGCCGCCGATGCAAAGACCATGAAATACCGTGAGCAGTGATTCGTAAACCGTGTAACGTAGAAACAGGCCTTTAGGCCTGTTAACATGGCTGAAGCCATGTTTCTACAGCTTACGAAAAGGAGGTATAATGCCAGTCTTTACATGGGAAGGAAAGAACAGGAAAGGTGAGGCCAAGAAAGGGGAGATGGAGGCTGTTAATGAGACGGCCGTTAATACCAACCTTTCAAGACAGGGGATTATATCTACAGCAGTAAAGGTCAAGACGGCCGATATAAAGCCCTCCAAGGCAAAGGTTTCCACAAAGGACCTGGTGGTATTCACCCGGCAGTTTGCTACGATGATAGACGCAGGTCTCCCACTTGTTCAGTGCCTCGATATACTTTCTTCGCAGCAGGAGAACAAGAGTTTTAAGGCTGTACTGACTCAGGTAAAGGGCGATGTTGAATCCGGCTCCACGTTTGCCGATGCTTTAAAGAAACACCCTATGGTCTTTGACAACCTTTACGTCAACCTGGTGGCTGCCGGAGAGGTCGGCGGCATACTTGACACCATCCTGAACAGGCTTGCTGCATATATAGAAAAGGCCATGAAGCTGAAGAGCCAGGTCAAAGGAGCTATGGTGTATCCAATTAGTATTATAACCATAGCTGCAGTAGTCATAGTAGGGCTATTGGTATTCGTCATCCCGATATTCGCCAGCATGTTCGCGGACTTCGGTCAGGCATTGCCGATGCCTACTCAGATAGTTATAAATATGAGTGATTTCCTCAAGGCGTGGTGGTGGCTTTTGGGTGGCTCAGCTTATGGAGCGTTTTTTGGGTTCAAGAAATACTACGCCACAGAGGGTGGCAAGAAGGTTATAGACGAACTGGTTTTGAAACTGCCAGTCTTCGGCGACTTACTGAGAAAGGTTGCCGTTGCAAAGTTTACCAGGACCCTGGGGACAATGATAACCAGCGGGGTGCCCATTATGGACGGCCTTGAGATAGTGGCAAAGACCGCAGGAAATAAAACCATTGAGACTGCCATAATGAAGACCAGGGAAAGCATCAGCGCAGGGAAGACGATATCCGAGCCCCTAGCTCAGAGCGGTGTATTCCCGTCAATGGTGTGCCAGATGATTTCGGTCGGAGAGGCTACAGGAGCACTTGACAATATGCTCAACAAGATAGCAGACTTCTATGATGATGAGGTTGATTCTGCTGTAGATGCAATGACCGCCCTTATGGAGCCTGCACTGATGGCGTTTTTGGGTGTGGCGGTCGGCGGCCTTGTTATCGCCATGTATCTGCCGATATTCAAACTGGCCGGAGCAGCTGGATAGGGCAACCATGATTTTTCCCCCTACCGAAACATAACATGTCAACAAGACCTCACGGGGACGATCTGAAAAAAAGGGTGATATGGATGATGACCTACAGGATGGTCATCGTCACCCTCCTTATGGGGACCACGGCATTCATCCACCCTAAAGAGGGCGGGAGTCTTCTGCCCCAATCCATTACACCCATCTATGCACTATTAGGGACAAGCTACCTTCTAACCATCCTTTCTCTTATCACCATAACAGTTGTAAAAGAGATAGACCTGTTTGCCGATATACAGGTTGTTGCAGATGTGCTTCTTGCTACGGCCCTTGTATATGTTACAGGCGGCATAGACAGCATATTTTCCTTCCTCTACATATTTATCATCATGGGGGCAGGCATAGTCCTTCATGGGAGGCTGGTTTTTCTCACTGCCTCCCTGAGCAGCATCCTTTATGGAGCCCTGCTGGACCTGCAATATTATGGCTATCTGCCCCAGATCGAAAGTCCGTTGAGCCAGCCGCAAAGCTATTCTGACATACAGATACTATATAAAATCTTCATAAATATAACTGCCTTTTATATAGTCGCATTTCTCAGCAGCCATCTTTTCATCCAGCTAAAAAGAACCAGGGAGAGACTTAGGGAAGCAGAAGAGGCTGTAAAACGGGCGGAAAAACTTTCTGCCATGGGAAAACTGGCGGCTGGGATAGCTCACGAAATAAGGAACCCCCTCGCCTCCATGAGCGGGTCTATTCAGATGCTAAAGGATGAGCTGGAGCTGAGCCAGGAAAACAGGCGACTTATGGATATAATCCTCAGGGAATCGGAACGGCTAAACAGGCTGATCACGGATTTTCTTGATTATGCCAGGCCTTATAATCCTGAGAAGAAGGAGGTCGATTTCAGTTGTGTTGTGGCTGAGACCATAGATGTGTTTGAGAAAGGACTCTCTAAGGACCAGAGTATAATGGTACAGAAAGAGATAAAAAGCGGGGTAAAGGTGTTTGGAGAGCATGAGAGACTTAAGGAGGTGCTCTGGAACCTGTTTAATAATGCAGTACAGTCTATGCATGCGGGAGGAAACCTTGCGATTTCCCTGGATACTTATGGCAGTATGGCGAAAGTAATAGTAAGGGATTCAGGGGAGGGGATAGATGTGAAGGACCTTAACAAGGTGTTTGAGCCTTTTTTTACAACAAAGACCTACGGGACAGGTTTGGGCCTTGCGACGGTCTATAGGATAATAGAGGCCCATGGAGGAAGTATCCGGGTTGATAGTGAAAATGGCAAAGGAAGTGTATTTACAGTGATGCTTCCGTTAAAATGATAGAGATATGCTATGGCATGTCTCTATAGTGGGGTAAATGTGGCAAAAAGCAAGATACTGATAGTTGATGATGAGGTCTCAATGAGAGAATTCCTTGAGATAATGCTATCGAAGGAGGGACACAAAGTCTCCTCTGCCGGGAGCGGGAAGGAAGCATTAAATATGCTTAACGACACCATCTATGACCTTATAGTCTCGGATGTCCAGATGCCGGGGATGAACGGTATTGAGCTTTTGCGAAACGTGAAAGAGGTCTGCCCTGATACCACAGTCATAATGATAACTGCATATGCATCCACTGAATCCGGGGTTGAGGCCATGAAGGCGGGGGCCTACGATTATATAACAAAACCGTTTAAAATAGATGAGATAAAGCTTATCATAAAGAACGCCCTGGAGAAGAAGAGGCTTGAGGTTGAAAACCTTCTTCTTAAAAGGGAGTTTAGGGAAAGATATTCATTTGGCAATATCCTGGGGAACTCACCTGAGATGCTAAAGGTCTATGACCTCATAGAAAAGATAGGCCCGACTAAGACCAACGTCCTCGTTGAGGGGGAGAGCGGGACAGGAAAGGAGCTGGTGGCCAAGGCGATACACCATCAGAGCCCCAGAAGAGAGAAGCCGTTCGTAGCCATAACCTGTGGGGCCATTCCTGACGGCTTGATGGAGAGTGAGCTGTTTGGCCACATGAAGGGCTCTTTTACAGGCGCCATAGCCAATAAGGCCGGACTTTTCGAGATGGCTGACGGCGGAACGGTTTTTCTGGATGAGATAGGAGAGCTTCCACTGGCAATTCAGGTCAAGCTTTTAAGGGTCATCCAGGAGCGAAGCTTCAGGAGGGTGGGAGGCACTGAGGATATAACTGTGGACGTGAGGATCATATCAGCTACTAACAAGACTTTGGAAGAAGAGGTTAAGAAGGGCACCTTCAGGGAAGACCTCTATTACCGACTTAATGTCCTTCAGATAAGGATGCCTCCATTAAGAGAGAGACTTTCTGATGTCCCGATCCTGGCCAGACATTTCCTGGATAAATATGCTAAGGAGCATGGAAAAGATGTGAAGGGAATAACTACTGTGGCGATGCGTATCCTTGAGGGTTACAGCTATCCAGGTAACGTCAGGGAGCTCGAAAACGTGATTGAGAGGGGCGTGGCCCTCGAACAGGGGGCGCAACTTTCTGCCGAAAGTCTCCCTGGCTTTAAGCAGCTGACATATATCCCTCCGGAAGGCCTGGATCTGGAGGAGGCCGTTGGGAAGTATGAGAAGGCCCTGATAGTCTCTGCCCTGGATAAGGTGGGTGGTGTAAAAAAGAGGGCTGCCAAACTGCTTAATATATCCTTCAGGTCTATACGGTACAGATTGGAAAAATATGGCTTGAACACCGGAGAGGATTCGGAGGAAGAGAGTGATGAATGAATCGTAATGTATGGAGCGCAATTGTCTAAAAAAGTTCTTATAGTCGATGATGAGGAAAACCTCCGCCATATCCTTTCCATAATCCTTACTAAGGAAGGCTATGAGGTTGAGGCCGTGAAAAACGGTCGTGAGGCGTTGAATTGTCTGGAGAAGTCTATCTATGACACTGTCCTCTGCGATATAAGGATGCCTATAATGGACGGGATTACCTTCTTAAAAGTGGCCAGGGGTCAGGGGTCGGGGGTCGGGGGTGAGACCACTATTATTATGATGTCTGCATATGGCACTATTGATGATGCTATAGAGGCCATGAAGCTTGGGGCATACGACTATATATCAAAGCCTTTCAAGTCGGACGAGGTTATCCTGACCATAAGAAAGGCAGAGGAGAGAGAGAGGCTCAGGAGGGAAAACAGTGAACTCAGGGAGGTCGTTAAAAAGGATTTCGGTGTAACCGGGATAACAACTAAGAACGAGGAGATGCTTAGTATTCTGGCCACAGTAAAAAAAGTGGCTGACTATAAAACTACAGTCCTGATCACCGGAGAGAGTGGAACTGGAAAGGAGCTTATAGCAAGGGCGCTGCATTATAACGGAGGTCGCAGCAGTAAGGGATTTGTGGCTGTAAACTGCGGGGCCATACCGGAAAACCTGCTGGAGAGCGAGCTTTTCGGCCATGTGAAGGGGGCCTTTACGGATGCGGTAAGGAATAAGAAGGGACTCTTTGAGGAGGCCGAGGGGGGGACCCTTTTTCTGGATGAAATCGGAGAGCTTCCTTTTCACCTGCAGGTAAAACTATTAAGGGTTCTTCAGGAAGAGGAAATAATGCGGATAGGGGACACGAAACCTATAAGGGTGAGCGTGAGGATTGTGGCCGCAACCGTGAAAGACCTGGACAGAGAGGTCAGAGAGGGAAGGTTCAGAGAAGACCTTTTTTATCGCCTCAATGTCCTTCCCATACACCTCCCGCCCTTAAGAGAAAGGCCGGAGGATATTCCCGCCTTAAGCTGCCACTTCCTGGAAAAGTATAAAGATAGGCATCGAGTAAAGGTCGGGGCAGTTTCTCCTGAGGCCTTGAAGTTGCTTATGGATTACACCTGGCCAGGGAATGTGAGGGAGTTGGAGAACGCCATTGAGAGAAGTGTGCTTCTCTCAGAAGGTGAAAATATATCTGTTTCGGCCTTACCCCCTGCTGTGCGTGAAAAAATGGTTTCAGCGTCTCCTGGAACCGGTCTGAAGACCGGGATCTCTGCTGACGACCTTTCCATAAAAAAGGCAGCAAGGGCTATGGAGGAAGAGCTGATAAAGAGGGCACTGGAAAAGTCTCACGGTAACAGGACCCATGCGGCGGAATTCCTTGAACTAAGCCACAGGGCGTTGCTGTATAAGATTAAGGAATATGGAATAAAAGGTTAATATGTGAAAAGGCTTACACTCTTTGCTGTTTAGCTTTGACTTCACCGATATGCCTATTATCTTTAAAGACGTAACTTACATCTACAATAAAGGGACCCCTATCGAGAAGACTGCCATTAAGGGGTTGTCTCTGTCCATAGGTCGCGGTGAATTAGTTGCAGTCATAGGCAGACCTGGGAGTGGACGGTCTACATTTCTTCAGCTATTGGGAGGTCTGATTAAACCAACCTCCGGCAGCATTACCGTTTCTCCTGGGAATTCATCGGAGTTAATGGCATGCAGTGGCGTAGGAGTAGTTCTCCAGTTTCCTGAGAGACAGTTTTTTGAAAAAAGCGTATATGACGATCTTTCTTTCCCTCTGAGGCGGGCGGGTATTTCTGAAAGAGAGATTGAGACTCGGCTAAGAGATGCTCTTAACGCTGTAGATATGGACTTTCATACTTATCGTGACAGGTCGCCGTTGGAGATGTCAAGCGGGGAAAAGAGGAGGGTTGCCATTGCAGCCATCCTTGTTCTTAACCCGGAGGTGATAGCGCTTGATGAGCCTCTGGCTGGTCTTGACGGTAGAGGGAAGAGGGAAATAGTAAAGGAATTGAAGAGGCTTCAAGGAGAGATGGGCAAGACTGTAATTGTCGCCACACAGGACTGGGAGGGGATATTAAATATTTGTAACAGGGTTATTTTCCTGGAAAACGGGAATCTGGCTGGAGATGGAGGGGCTGAGTTGATTAGGGAAGTGGCATCTCGGACGTCTACGATACAGTCTCTCAGAAATGCCCTGAAGGCAATGGGTATTGATCTTGGAAACGGAGTCTTTGACGCAGAGGAGACTTTTTTAAGGATTAAAATGGCTGCGGAACACCAATTCGCATTCAAATAAAGACTCTTGAATGCTCAGGTATAATACCCATGTATATTTTTTTTGACATACAAATTATGACCTGATAAACTCCCTCGAATGTTTACAAATCACCGATATAAAGGAGACGAAATGAAGGTACTTTTGACTGCGGTTTTGAGCGTTGCAATGCTCGCGAATCAGGCATGTGCGGGGGAGAAGAAGATGGAGTTTAAAAGTGAGAAGGACAAGGTTAGTTACAGCATCGGGCTGGACATTGGAAACAACTTTAAAAGACAGGCCATAGATATCGATGCGGAAGCCCTTGCAGCCGGGATCAAGGATGCTATTTCTGCGAGCAAGCCGTTGTTGACCGAAAATGAGGTTAAAGAGGTCATGACGGCCTTCCAAAAGGGTCTGGCCGCCAAGCAGGCCGAGAAAATGAAGGTGATTGGCGAAAAGAACAGTAAAGAGGGAGAGACCTTCCTTGCTGAAAACAAAAAGAAAGAAGGGGTAAAGACCACAGCGAGCGGCTTACAGTATAAGGTTATTACGCCAGGGAAAGGCCCCATGCCAAAGGATACAGATACCGTCTCTGTAAATTACCGCGGAACCCTGATTGATGGCACAGAGTTTGACAGCTCGTACAAGCGTGGAGAGGCTGTAAGCTTTCCTGTAAATGGCGTTATAAAAGGATGGACAGAAGCGTTGCAGATGATGAAGGTCGGTTCTAAATGGCAGTTGTTTATCCCTTCCAATCTTGCCTACGGTGACCGTGGTGCAGGGGGGCAGATCGGGCCGAATGCCACATTGATATTCGAGGTTGAACTGTTGTCGATTAATTAAATTAAGACTTTCGTTGCAGGGGCGGGTTTATCCGCCCCTGCGATCACACTCTTGTCAACTGCCTGTACTTGATCCTGTGGGGCTGGTCTGCGGCAGCGCCCAGGCGGGCCTTTCTGTCAGCCTCGTATTCGGAATAGTTCCCTTCGAACCATGTGACCTTACTGTCTCCCTCAAAGGCGAGGATGTGGGTT
Source organism: Desulfuromonadales bacterium (assembly GCA_919902985.1). GTDB lineage: Bacteria > Desulfobacterota > JAENJC01 > JAENJC01 > JAENJC01 > JAENJC01. Next base: position 17,542 of record CAKKSC010000077.1, read on the forward strand.
GCAGTGCGGTCCAGGAACCAGCGGTCATGGCTGATCACTACTGCGCACCCTGCGAAGTTCTCCAGCGCCTCTTCCAGCGCCCTCATGGTGTTCACGTCCAGGTCGTTGGTAGGCTCGTCAAGGAGCAGGACGTTTGCCTCTTCCTTCAGCATCATGGCAAGGTGTACCCTGTTTCTCTCACCCCCTGAGAGCATCCCTACATTCTTCTGCTGGTCTGAGCCTGAGAGGTTAAACCTTGCCACATATGCCCTGGAGTTGACTTGACGGCTTCCAAGCTGGAGCATGTCCTGACCGCCGGATATCATCTCCCATATTGTCTTGTTCGGATCGAGGGTCTCGCGGCTCTGTTCTATATAGGCGAGCTTTACCGTCTCTCCGATCCTGAATGTTCCGGAATCTGGCTTTTCCTGGCCAGCTATCATTTTAAACATGGTCGTCTTACCTGCCCCGTTCGGGCCAATAATCCCGACTATTCCTCCGGGGGGAAGAGCGAAGGTCATCCCCTCCATAAGGAGACGCTCTCCAAAGGCCTTGGTGACATTGTTTGCCTCGATTACCACATTCCCAAGCCTTGGTCCTGGGGGAATGTATATCTCAAGCTCCTTTTCGCTCTTCTCCTTGTTCTGGGCAAGGAGGGCCTCGTAGGAGGTAATGCGGGCCTTTGACTTGGCATGTCTTCCCTTTGGCGACATCCTTATCCACTCCAGCTCACGCTGGAGGGTCTTCTGTCTTTGCGATTCGCTCTTCTCCTCATTTTTCAGCCTGTTGGACTTCTGCTCAAGCCATGACGAGTAGTTCCCCTTCCAGGGGATACCCTCTCCCCTGTCCAGTTCCAGTATCCATCCGGCCACGTTGTCAAGGAAGTATCTGTCGTGGGTAACTGCAATCACTGTCCCTTGATATTGCTGAAGATGGTGTTCAAGCCAGGCCACAGACTCGGCGTCAAGGTGGTTGGTAGGTTCGTCAAGAAGGAGTATGTCAGGCTTCTGTAAAAGCAGCCTGCAAAGGGCAACACGCCTCTTTTCCCCGCCTGACAGCACCTTTACCAGGGTCTCTCCGGGAGGACAGCGCAGGGCATCCATAGCCATCTCAAGCCTGCTGTCCAGCTCCCACGCATCCAATGCATCAAGCTTCTCCTGTACTGCCGCCTGACGATCACAGAGTTTTGTCATCTCATCGTCAGACATAGGCTCTGCAAATTTATCGTTTATCTCATTGAACTCTTTAAGGGCATCTACAGTCCCCTGAACCGCCTCCTCTACGATCTCCCTGACGGTCTTTGTCTCATCAAGCCTCGGCTCCTGCTCAAGAAAACCTATGGTATGGCCTGGGGAAAGGACAGTCTCCCCGTTAAACTCCTTGTCCACCCCTGCAAGGATGCGGAGCAGTGAGCTCTTACCTGAACCGTTGAGGCCAAGAACTCCTATCTTGGCCCCGTAGAAGTAAGAAAGGTATATGTCCTTCAGTACCGGCTTCTTGTCGTAAAACTTGCTCACTCCAACCATGGAGTAAATCACCTTGTTTGGTTCATTTGCCATTTATCTCAATTCCTCCTGAATTAACCTTCCACAAACATCCCCATCTTCCTGAACTTATCGTATCTCTTGTTGGTAAGCTCTTCAGTGGAGAGCTTTTTCAACTCCCCGAAGGAGTCTAATATGGCTTTCTTGAGGTTCTGCGCCGCCCCCTCATGACTCCTGTGGGCCCCTCCGACCGGTTCCTTCACAACTCCGTCTATTACTCCAAGCTCCACAAGGTCGTCCGCTGTGATCTTCAGCGCCTCTGCTGCAAGCTCAGCCTTTGTCCCGTCACTCCAGAGGATTGCTGCGCAACCTTCGGGGGAGATAACTGAATATGTGGCGTACTCCATCATCAACACCCTGTCTGAGACGCCTATGGCCAGTGCGCCTCCACTCCCTCCCTCGCCTATCACGATAGAAACTATTGGGGTCTTTAGCACGGCCATCTCCTTGAGATTTTTAGCAATTGCCTCCGCCTGCCCCCTCTCTTCGGCCCCAAGGCCTGGATATGCACCGGGGGTATCTATGAATGTGACTATCGGGACATTGAACCTCTCCGCCATCCTCATGAGCCTCAATGCCTTCCTGTACCCTTCGGGGTGCGGCATCCCGAAATTGCGGTATAGCTTCTCCTTTGTGTTCCGCCCCTTCTGCTGTCCCATGACCATCACCGGCATCCCGTCAATCTTTGCCAGACCTCCCACAATGGCAGGGTCGTCCTTGAAATTTCTGTCCCCGTGCAGTTCTGTAAAATCGGTGAAGACAAGTGGGATATAGTCCAGGGTGTATGGCCTGTTTATATGCCTTGACAGGAGCACCTTCTGCCACTTGGTGAGGTTGGAGAACGTCTCTGTCTGGAGCTTCTTTACCTTCTTGTCAAGCTTTCTTATCTCCTCAGTGAAGTCAATCTTTCCGCTGACTGTAAACTCCCTCAGCTCCTCCATCTTTCTCTCAAGTTCGGCTATAGGTTTCTCAAAATCGAGGTGCTGCAATATCATTTTGCCTCCGTAAAATCTGAGATGGGTTAGCAGCAAGGAGCGAGGATGATAAATATCTTTTACTCCTTGCTCCTATCTTCTCTTTCTTTTTAATGCTGTCAAGATAAATATGAAGGTGAGTATTATAACAATTGTGGCCCCTGATGGCAAATCAAAGTAGTAAGACAGGCAGAGACCGCCAATGGATGCGGCTATTCCGAACAGCGGCGAAAGTATAAACATGGTTTTTATGTTCCTTGTGAGCTGATGGGCGCATGACGCCGGGATCACTATCAACGCCAGTACAAGGATCATCCCCACAGACTTTATGGATATTACTATGGTCAGTCCAAGAAGGGCGAGAATGAGGAAGTTGAAATGCCCGGCCCTGATTCCGGAGGCCAGCGCCATCTCCGGGTCAAAGGTCACATAAAGCAGTTCCTTGAAGAAGACGGCAACTGTGCCGAGAACAAGGATACCGAGGGCCAGCATGATAAGAAGGTCGGTGGCTGTGACGGATATTATACTACCGAAGAGGTAACTGTAAAGCTCCGCATTGTATGACCTCATAAGCCCTATGAAAAGGATGGCCAGGGCCATCATGAACGAGAAGAAGACACCTATGGCAGGGTCTGTCTTCATCTTCCCTTTTCCAGTAAAGATAGATACAAGACCCACCATGATGAATGCAAAGAGGACAGAGGTTATGAGCGGATTTATCCCAAGGAGAAATCCAAGGACAACCCCGCCGAATGAGGCATGAGCAACTCCGTCGCCTATAAAGGAGAGCCCCTTCAATACCACATATACCCCGATGATGGAACAGACCCCTCCCACCAGGACCGCTGCCATCAACGCATGGCGCATGAAATCATATTGTAATATTTCAGACATGGCAGTGGTCTCCTACTACTACCAACGGCCTGTCAACTCCCTGGATCACCTCAACTTCACCGGCATACACCTCCCTCAGGGTCTCCACCTTTATCACATCGTTTGGATGACCGTAGGCATACAGGGTTTTCTTGAGGTACGCGACTTTGTCGAGATAACAGGATACATTATTTACCTCATGGGTGACGTAGAGGACCGTGAGTCCTTTTCCCTCATGGATCCGATGAACCAGATCTATTATCTGCCCCTGGGACATGACATCAAGCCCGGTAGTGGGTTCATCCAGGAGGAGTATCTCAGGGTCCGACACCAGAGCCCTGGCAATCCACACCCTCTGGGCCTCACCGCCGGAAAGCTCTCCTATCGGTTTGTCCTTGAGGTGCCAGGCGTCCACTCCCTTTAATACCTCCTCAACAACAATCCTGTCCGACCTGGATGGATACCTGAAAAGTCCCATCAAAGGGTATCTTCCCATCATTACGGCATCGAACACCCTTACAGGGAAAGTGAGATCTATTGAACCTTTCTGCGGAACGTATCCCATCCTCTTCCTTGCCGCGGAATCAACCGGACCGCCGAAAAGTCTTATCTCTCCCTGGGCCGGCGATATTAACCCCAGAACTGCCTTAAGGAGCGTTGTCTTCCCTGAGCCGTTAGGCCCGAGTATGCCTATAAACTCGCCCTTATAAATCTCCATATTGATATCCTGAAGGGCGACCTCGCTATTGTAAGAGGCGTTTAGCTTTTTAATCTGTATGACGGGTTCCATGCTCACTTCAGTCCCTTCGCTATCTCCCCGACATTATAACGCATCATCTCTATATACCCGGTTGCCTGGGGCAGGCTTCCTATCTCAGGGGCAAGGTTCACTGCCACGGCCCCGGATTCCTTGGAGATTATGTCCAGCAGCTTTTTAGGCGCCTCTGGTTCACCCAGGATAAGCCGGATATCTTCCTTTCTGATCGTCTTTATTGCCCTGGCTATCTCCCTTGCAGAGGGCTCCCTGCCAGGGGCCTTCTCTATGCTGAACATCTCCCGGAGCTGGAGCCTCCTTAAAAGATACGCCCATCCCGGGTGGTAGGTGACCACCCTCCTGTCTTTTATATCTGACAGAGTTGCGTCAAGCTCCTTATCCAGTTCCGTGAGTCGGGCCATATATGCATCCCTGTTGACCTTAAAATAGTCGGTATTAGCAGGCGATGCCTTGACAAATGCCTTACAGATATTCTCCACCATCACCTTTGCATTCTCAGGGTCATGCCATATATGAGGGTTCCCGTGGGTATGAGAAGGGTTCTCACCTGGAGAGGAGATGACGTTCACTCCTTTAGAGGTTTCTATCACGATCAATTTCTTGTTCCCTGAGGCTGCTGCAACCTTGTCTGCCCAATCGTCAAGCCCTATCCCTATCTTAATGAGTACCTCTGCGTGATAAACCGCCCTTGTGTCGCTGGGCCTCGGATCAAAGGTATGGAGGTCTTCCCCACCCTTCAGTAGGCTGACAACCTCAACCTTTTCTCCCCCAACCTGCCTCACAAACTCCTTAAGGGTCGGGATAGTGGTTACGACTCTGAGCCTGTCTCCAGCCAGTGTGTCATATGGTGTCAATATGAGCAGGAGGGCAAATAGTAATAAACTGCGAGTGCTGTTCGATAAGTTATTCATCAAGGGAATATACAGGACAATGGGTTTAGTTTCAAGATGGTATACGCATATTTAAGCTTGGATCCTCCTTTTCGATTCTCTATTCCCTGGAGATTCCTGAGTTTTTATGGCTGCTTTTTATAAATGCCTGATTTTATTAAAGCGGCCTTCTGACGGGGAAGTCTTCAAATGCACTGTTTTAGCAAACTCAGGAAACTCCAGTCTATTATTCCTTGACAAAGGTGTTTGTATATATTAAATATATACAAAAGAGGCGATGATGAAACTGTTTACGCGCATTGAAGGTTTTGACTGGGATAGCTGGAACATCAGTAAAAATAAGGAAAAACATAATGTGGACTTTTCGGAATGCGAAGAGACTTTCCTTAACAGTCCCATTGTAGTTGGAGAAGATGAAAAACATTCCATATCGGAAGAGCGACATTACATGCTGGGTAAAACCGATTCAGGCAGGTTGCTGTTCATAGTGTTTACCATAAGGAAAGATAAGATAAGGGTCATTTCGGCAAGAGATATGAGCAAAAAAGAAAGGGGCGTGTACTATGAGCAAACTGAAAAAAATACCGAAGTTTAAAAATAAGGAAGAAGAACTTGAGTTCTGGTCAAGTCATGATTCAACTGATTATGTGGACTTTTCAAAGGCAAAAAAGGCATTGTTCCCCAATTTGAAGCCTTCTACAAAGACCATCTCTGTAAGATTGCCGGAATCCCTGATCGAACACCTTAAGCAACTGGCCAATAAGCGGGACGTCCCTTATCAGTCCTTGCTGAAGATGTTCCTGGCTGAAAGGGTCAAGCAGGAGTTGCATGCTGCGTAGCATATTGTCGGATGGGCGTTGCGGTAGGCAAGGTCTGCCCATTATCGTCGGAAAAAATGATTCTTCAAGACGTGATCCTGCCCTTAGTGTAAGTGTACCATTGGAGATAGGTTAAGATTAAGCCACGGCATCCCATGTAGACCTTGCCCTGAAATGAGAACCCGTCCCCGATTTCCTTTCCTAGTTAGAGGACAGAGGGTTTTAAGGCTTGCGTAAAAACTTTTCCTTTAGCCCTTCCGTAATGGTCATCCTGCCGTCCTCTGACAGCATGATCCCTTCTGCGCCTATCCTTTTCATAAGAGCGGCCCCTTTGTCCGCGCCCAGGATAAAGACTGCGGACGACAACCCATCCATCGAGGTCTTCCCTCTTCCTATTACCGTCGCGCTGATCAGTCCCTTTGCAGGCAAACCGGTCTTTGGGTCAAGGATGTGATGGTATCTGACGCCGTCTTGTATAAAGTATCTCTGGTAATCTCCTGAGGTGGCGACAGAGATATCTGTAATCGTAACTGTCCCGATGAGTTTGCTCTCATCTCTGGGGTCCTGTATCCCGACCCTCCAAGGCTTTCTTTTCTTAACACCTCTTAGATTCAGGTTCCCTCCGGCATTTATTATGACATCCTTTATCCCGGCATCTTCAAAGACTTTCATCGCCCTGGCAAGAGAATAACCCTTGGCAATCCCTCCCACGTCTATCATCATCCCCTTCTCTTCCAGGTAAACAGTTGAAGCAGCCTCATCTATCTTCAGTTTTCTATAGTTTACAAGCCCCTTAAGCTCATCAATTTTTTCTTTTGGAGGGACAACATTTTTCTCCAGATCAAAACCCCATAGGTTCGTCAGCGGACCTATGGTGACGTCAAAGGCCCCATCAGAGAGCTCTGAGATACCCCTTGCCTCCTGCAATACCTCTATCAACTCATGTCCCACCTTTACAGGGGCAATCCCTGCATTTTTATTGATGAGAGATACCTCGCTCCCCTCTTTATAGCGGCTCATTAAATCATCTATCCGTTTTATCTCGTTGAAGGCCTTTATGGCAACATCTGCAAACACTTTTTCACTGTTCCCCACAGAAGTGATATCAAAGATGGTTCCCATGATGTACTCAGAACGCTGAAAAGGTTTTGTATCGTTAAAGAGGTGAGACACAAACACGCCTGCAGACAGAAAGGCAAGGGCTGCAACTATCAAGAGAATGTTTTGAGATTTAACTGTTTTTTGCATGGAGCAGATGATATCAGATGGCGGCTCTCAGAACAAGGTATTTAGTAGATGGCACCTGTGCGGCACTTTGAAGCAAAGGTCACCTGTAGCGATACCTTTCATACCCTCTCGGGCTCAGCCTTTCCCGCAATACCAATCGTATAAAGCCTTGAGGGATGAGGGTTTGTTCATTTTAACCTATAGTTTTATTTGCCGCTTAAAACGGCTGCAAATCATTACCTGTAAAGGGTTTACATCGTTCTGTAAAAGTTTATTTTTGCCTCATTTTTTTCTTGCATTCCCTGAAATCTACTGTATAATTCTGCAAACAAAATAAGATAGAGTTGCAAATGGGTTGCTCCGGATGACCTGTAGGCTTGAGAGAGTCGGAGAACATCACTAAGCACGGACACCAGGGTAAAATAAACTGATAAAAGGAGGTAGATGGGTGAACGCACTTGGTAAACACTTACTGCTGGAAATGAAGGACTGCGACAAGAAAATTCTTGCCGACCTTGCTACGGTGAGAAATGCTATGGTTTCGGCGGCGCAGGAGGCAAAGGCAACTATAGTGGAGATCGCCTTTCACGAATTCAGTCCATTCGGCATCAGCGGTATGGTGGTTATTGCCGAATCACACCTTTCTATCCATACATGGCCGGAGTATGGTTATGCTGCAGTGGATGTATTTACATGCGGAGACCTGATTAAGCCCGAAGTGGCTGCCAACTTCCTGATTGATAGATTTAAATGTAAGAACCCGTCTATGGTTGAGATGAAGAGGGGGATTCTCCCTTCTAAAGATGGAAAGCTTCCGCATAAGGTAACCGAGGAAAAAAACAAAAAAATAGAGGCTCCGCGCACATATGAAGGCACATCGCAACTCCAATTGGTTCTTTGATAACCTCAGCCCTGAAGAGGGACATATCCATGGGATAAAGAAAACCCTGTACTCAGGAGAGACCGAATACCAGTCAATGGAGATCCTCGAGACCGGAAGTTATGGCAAGTGCCTTATCCTGGACGGAAAGATGCAGTCCAGCGAGGTTGACGAGTTTATTTACCATGAGGCCCTGGTCCATCCGGCCATGCTCACACACCCTAAGCCCGAGAGCGTATTTATCGTAGGTGGTGGGGAAGGGGCGACCCTCAGAGAGGTTCTGAGGCATAAGACCGTCAAAAGGGCGGTAATGGTAGATATAGACAAGGAGGTGGTTGACAGATGCCGCGAGCTGCTTCCTGAATATCATCAGGGGGCCTTTGATGATCCAAGGGCCGAACTCCAGCATATGGATGCAAGAAAGTACCTTGAAGATACTAATGAGAAATTTGATGTGATTATAATTGATATATCCGAACCTGTTGAAGAAGGGCCTGCCTATCTGCTCTATACCCAGGAGTTCTATAATATCGTAACAGAGAGACTTACCGGTTCCGGGATAATAACCCAGCAGACAGGAACCATATCTCCAAACTTCTTGTTAAACTATACTGCCGTCAATAACACCCTCTCTACGGTATTTCCGGTAGTCTCCCCCTATTATGCAAACATCCCATCCTTTGGCCGCCCATGGGGGTTTACCCTGGCATCAAAAAATGTCGACCCGCTAAGCCTTCCAACCGAGGAGGTTGACAAAAGGATAGGCAAGAGGATTAAGGGAAAATTCAATTTTTATGACGGGATCACCCATCAGGGGGTATTCCGAATCCCCAAATACCTCAGAGAGGCCAATAGAAAACAGAAGAAGGTCATCAGGGACACGGAGCCTCTGTTTGCTTATACTGCATAATTCAAGAAATCAAACTCAACATGATAACCCCACCCTCACCTTATCCCTCTCCCTGAGGGAGAGGGATAAATAACTTCCCTCCCTTTCAAGGGTTTATGCCCTGTGGGTAGAGGGTCAGGGTGGGGATGGGATAAAATATATACCGCTACATATAGGAGCCGACGCAGTGAAGGAAGTGACGATAGCAATAGCAGGGCTTGGACGCGTCGGCAGCTTATTCCTTAAAAAGATGACCGAACAGAAAGGCAAAGGTACCAGGATCGTTGGGCTTGTAGAAATAAGGCCGGATGCTCCTGGAGTCATGATAGCCGAAAAAGAAAATATAAAGATTTATCCAACAGTCCAGGACCTGGTTCGGATTGGCGATTCTGTGGATGTAATATTCGATCTCACCGGAAGCATGGAAGTCAGAAAGGCGCTTAGAAGCGGGATGGCGGAATCAAACAACAGGCACACGGTTATTGCCCCGGAGATTATGGCGTTTCTTATATGGGACCTGATAGCTTCGGGTGAGGCCTTCCCGGAGAACCATGCCTCCTTGCAGGGATATTAA
>CAKKSC010000077.1:27064-38841 GCA_919902985.1 Desulfuromonadales bacterium
ACCCCGCTCTTCGATGCCCTTGTGAGCCTTGCCCAGAGTCGTAAAGTTTCTTTTCACACCCCCGGGCATAAGAGCGGAAAGGGCATTGCAACCCGCTTCGTCAAATTCGTAGGGCCGAAGATATTCTCCATAGACCTTACAACCCTTGATGAGGTCGACTCCTTACAAAAACCTATAGGTGTGATCAAGGAGGCCCAGGAACTTGCCGCCATGGCTTACGGCTCGGAGGCCTCATTCTTCCTGATCAACGGGACAACAGCAGGAAACCACGCCATGGTTATATCGGTCTGCGACCCGGGCGACAAGATAATTGTGGCCAGAAATGCTCACAAATCTGTGTTGACAGGCCTGATCTTCACCGGGGCCACCCCCGTCTTCATAACTCCAAAAGTCGATAAAACACTGAAGCTCACAATGAATGTAACCTTCGATGATGTGAAGGAAGTCATAGACGAAAACCCTGATGCAAAAGCAATATACCTGACCTCTCCCAACTATTACGGAATAACGGCAGACCTGGAAAGGATCATCCCATACGCCCACAAGAGGGGAATAATCACCCTAATTGACGAGGCCCACGGCCCCCATCTCAAGTTTCATCCCGAACTTCCTACCTCTGCATTAGAGGCCGGGGCAGACTTGTGTGTCCAGAGCACCCATAAGATCATAGGCGGGATGACCCAGTCATCAATGCTTCATGCCAGGAAGGAAAGGGTAAATATAAACACCCTGCGGAATATACTCAAGATGGTACAGAGTACAAGCCCTTCCTATATACTCATGGCCTCCCTTGATCTCGCAAGGATGCAGATGGCAACTGAAGGGAACAAGCTCCTGAGCCGGGCCCTGGAACTGGCCAGAAAGGCAAGGAAAAGGATTAACAGGATAAAAGGCCTTTCCTGCTTCGGGGTAGAGATTCTCGAAGAGGGAGAAATGGGGGGACTGGATGAGACAAAGCTTACCATCACAGTAAAAGAATTGGGCCTATCCGGATACCAGGTATCCCAGATGCTAAACCACCGCTTTGACATCCAGGTTGAGATGGCAGACCCCTTTCACATCCTGGTGATTGTCAGTATAGGCGACAGGCAGGACCACTTAGACAGGCTCGTTAAGGCGCTCCGCACCATAGCTTCTGAAAACCAGGGAAAAGAAAGCGGCCCCCTTGACAAGTTCAAGCTCCCTATATTCAAGAGCAGGATATCGTTAACGCCACGGGAGGCATTTTTCAGAAAGTACAGGAACATAAAGATCGAAGAATCTGCGGGAGAGATAAGCTCTGAGATCGTAACAGTATATCCGCCAGGGATACCAATCCTGATACCTGGAGAGATGATAACCCCTGAGATAAGGGACTACCTTATCGAGATATCCGGGTTTGGAGCCACCATCGACGGCCTTCCTGTTGACGACAATTCGATGATAAGCGTGTTAAAATGAGACAAAGAGTGAGGGATGAAATAAAAATGGGAGAGCTTCTACTCCCTTCTTCACCACCCATCCATCCGCATTCATCCATAGCTTTTACAAAAAAAGATTAGGATTTACCGCAGAGACGCGGATACGCTGAGAAAAACAAATTAGCAGTGTTTAAAGCTTTTCTCTGCGGTTCAAAAAGTCTTTATGATTAATAGAAAAAAAACTCGACAAATCTCCATAGGCAACGTAAAGATCGGCGGTGACGCGCCTATCTCCGTCCAGTCCATGACCAACACAAAGACCAATGACGTTGCCGCAACTGTATCACAGATAAAGGGACTTGAAGATGCTGGGTGCGAGCTTATCAGGGTTGCGGTTTTAGACAAGAGGGATGCCGAGGCCATAGACAAGATAAGGTCTCAGATTAGCATTCCGTTGATTGCAGATATCCACTTCAACTACGAGTTGGCCCTGGAATCGATAAAGAGGGGCGTTGATGCCCTGCGGATAAATCCTGGAAACATCGGAGAGAGATGGAAAGTGGAGGCAGTTGTAAATGCCTGCAAGGACAAAGGAATACCGATCCGAATAGGCGTAAATGCAGGCTCCCTTGAAGAGGATGTCCTTGAGAAATATAGATATCCCACTTCAGAAGGGATGGTTGAGAGCGCCCTGAGGCACATTGGCATTCTTGAAGAACTCGACTTCCATGATATAAAGGTATCCCTCAAGGCATCAGATGTCCCAAGGACCGTAGAAGCGTACAGGTTACTGTCGCAAAAGGTTGACTATCCTTTGCACTTGGGGATCACCGAGGCAGGGACATCGTTTTCAGGGGCCGTCAAATCCTCCGTCGGCCTTGGCATATTGTTGTCTGAAGGCATCGGAGATACTATAAGGGTCTCACTTACTGCCAATCCTGTTGAAGAGGTGAAGGTGGGGTTTGAGATCCTTAAGGCATTGCAGCTCAGGCGCAAAGGGGTAAACATCATCTCCTGTCCAACCTGCGGGAGGATGCAGATAGACCTTATTAAGCTTGCTAAAGAGATTGAAGATCGCCTCTCCCACATAAAGGCATCCCTGAATGTCTCCGTCCTCGGATGTGTGGTAAACGGGATAGGTGAGGCAAAAGAGGCGGATGTTGGGATAGCAGGAGGCAAGGGCCAGGGTCTCCTTTTCAGAAAGGGTGAAGTAATAGGCAAGATCAAGGAAGAAGAACTTGCAGATGCATTGGTGGCAGAGGTTGAGAAGATGGCGAAAGAAATGGGAAAATGAGCATAACGTCCCCTGGGATTTCTTGGCTGCTTCTAAAAAACAACCCTCATGCCGCCCTTTTGAGCGGCGTGATATGCGCCTCTATCTCTGCACCATACTCTTGCTGCGCACACCTTAGTTCATAATCAGCCTGCAAATCTATCCATATCTCAGGAGATACACCAAAAAATCTTCCCAATCTCAAGGCCGTGTCAGCTGTAATCGCCCTTTTTCCGTTTACAATGTCGCTTATACGGCCTGGCGGCACATCGATAGCCCTTGCCAGCGAATTAATGCTCAGGCTAAACGGTTTTATGAAGTCTTCAAGCAATATCTCACCTGGCGGTATCGGTTCAAGAAACTTTTCCTTTTTCATATACAACCCCTTTTTAATGATAATCCACTATCTCCACATTATAGGCATCTCCGCCTTCCCATCCAAAACATATTCTCCACTGGTCATTGATGCGTATAGTGTATTGTCCCGATCTATACCCTTTCAGGCGTTCAAGCATATTCCCCGGCGGGACCTTTAAATCATTAAGATTTCGAGCCCTGTGCAGATACATCAGCTTACGCCTTGCCTGTCGTTCTATTGCCTTGAAACGTAAAACCACTTTATCGTGAAACAGGACCTCAGTATCTTTGTTTTTAAAGGTTTTAACCATTACGCATTACGTAATATATCAGGCCAGTTTTATCTTGGCAAGAACAATTATTATCTTCTTGCAATAACGCCCCTTCTATCAGATAATTGTCCTCCATAATTTCTTTCCAAGGAGATAAGAAATGCGCTTTTCACAGATGTTAATACCAACATTGAAAGAAACCCCTTCTGATGCCGAAGTAATAAGCCATAAGCTGATGCTCAGGGCTGGAATGATAAGAAAGGTGGCTGCAGGTATTTATACCTACCTCCCGCTGGGGCTCAGGACAATCAAGAAGGTAGAAAAAATAGTGAGGGATGAGATGAACAGGGCAGGGGCACAGGAGGTGCTTATGCCTGTGGTGGTCCCAGCCGAGCTGTGGCAGGAGTCGAAGCGCTGGGACTTCTATGGGAAGGAGCTTCTCCGAATCAAGGACAGGCACGATAGGGAGTTCTGTCTTGGGCCGACTCATGAGGAGGTCATAACCGACATGGTAAGGGGGGAGGTTCGCTCATACCGCCAATTACCGATAAACCTCTACCAGATACAGACGAAGTTCAGGGACGAGATAAGGCCCAGGTTCGGACTGATGCGCGGAAGGGAGTTCATCATGAAGGACGCCTACTCCTTCCATGCGACAGAGGAGAGCGCTGAGGCAGAGTACAAGAACATGTACGACACCTATTGCCGGATATTTGAGAGGTGCGGCCTCAAATTCAGGGCTGTTGAGGCTGACACAGGCTCCATAGGAGGGAGCTTCTCCCACGAGTTCATGGTCCTGGCAGAATCTGGTGAGGACGCAATAGCTTCCTGCGATTCATGCAACTATGCCGCCAATGTTGAAAAGGCGATAGCAAGGAGTAAAAGGTATCCGCCTGAAGAGAGGGAGGCGGAAAAAGTGATTCAGAGAGTTGAGACACCTGGAAAAAAAAGCGTTGAAGAGGTAACGGCGTTTTTAAAGATCAGCTCTGATAAGCTGGTCAAGACCCTCATATTCAAGTCAGATGACAGGATAGTGGCGGCCCTTGTCAGGGGAGACCATGAGATAAACGAGATAAAGCTGAAGAACGTTCTGAATGTCAAGGAGATTGCCCTGGCAGACCAGGCGACAGTAGAGAGGGTTACAAAGGCCCCTTCCGGTTTTGCCGGTCCTGTAGGGCTTTCGAGAGTGGAGATATATGCTGACCATGCTGTTGAACATATGTCAAACTTTGTTGTCGGCGGTAATGAGAAGGACATACACCTTATGAATGTCAATACCCCAAGGGACTTTTCAGTAAAAGCTTTTTATGATCTTCGTAATGTAGTTGTCGGCGACCACTGCCCCCGCTGCGACGGCAAACTTGAATTGCACAGAGGTATAGAAGTAGGCCACATATTCAAGCTTGGGACCAAGTACAGCGAGGCCATGAAGGCCACCTTCCTGGATGAAAAAGGGACAGATAATCTGATGATAATGGGTTGCTATGGGGTAGGTATAGGCAGGACGGCAGCCGCAGCCATAGAGCAGGGTAATGATGAAAACGGGATCATATGGCCGATACCTATTGCGCCCCTCCAGGTGATTATAACCGCCCTGAACATAAAGGACGAGCAGGTAAAACAGGCAGCAGAGACGGTTTATAAATCACTATCCGCGGCAGGGATCGAGGTTCTCCTTGATGACCGGGATGAAAGGGCAGGGGCCATGTTCAAGGATGCGGACCTTATAGGTATACCGCTTAGAATAAATGTCGGCGCAAAGGGTCTGAAGGAAGGGAATGTGGAGTTGAAGCTCAGGAAGAGCCCGGATGTGAGCATTGTAAAGCTTGACCACATAGTAGAGAAGGTTGTGGAAGTATTGGCGTCATAGACAATGACGTGCTAAAATCAGTCCATGTCTGATCCCCCATTCAATAAACTGACAGACGTCTGGAACAGATATGTTACAGAAGACAGCCTTGTACAGTATGAAGCCCTGAAAAAGGACATCGAGGCACAGAAGACACTCAAAGGATACCTCGCCTCCCCCCTTCCATCCGATGCCTCAAGGGAGATGAAGACCGCCGACTTCGTCAACAAATACAACTGCCAGGTCATCCTGGCGGCCCTGGAGCATCTGGAAGAGGCAAGGAAGAACAAAAACGGAGTAAAGGGAATAAAAGGTTTCTTCGATGAGATCAGATATACAATCAGTGGAAAGACTCTGACATTGCAGGAGTTTGAATCCCTTGGGGTCAGGATGGGAGTCCCGGAGATCCACTTCGGCTACAACTGCGCATCCAAAGGGTGTCCGCCTTTCCGGCAAGAGGCTTATACAGAAGAGAATGTTATCAGGATGCTCAATGAAAATGCCAGCGTATATCTTGCCGAAAAAACGAAGGTCGAGGGCAGGAAGATAAGGACGTCGGACCTCTTCTTCTGGTTTCCTGCCGACTTCTTTCAGGTAAGCTACGTTACTCATCCCCTGAAGTTCAGGCGCAGGCTAATAGTATATCTACTTGATAAGTTGCCAGTGGACCATGAATCATTCAAAGCCCTGAAAGAGACCTCTTCAACATTAATTATCCTTCCTGCCAGAGACTGGAACTGGAGCCTGAATGAGGCGACAGCTTAATATCCCCTGCCCTTCTCCTTCATCACTTTCGCCATTTCCCGGCCGACCTCTTTCTGCTTGATGCTCTCTCTCTTGTCGTAAAACTTCTTCCCTTTGGCAAGGCCCAGTTCCACCTTCACCTTGTCGTCCTTGAAGTAGAGCTTTAACGGGATGATCGAGTATCCCTTTTCCTTCATCTTGCCGAAGAGTTTCTTTATCTCAGCCTTGTGAAGGAGCAGCTTTCTTGTCCTGTCCGGTTCCGGTGTAAACCTGTTTATCGTCTGATAAGGTGATATATGAAGGTTGACGATATAGACTTCTTCGTTTTTTAGAATGGCATGGCTGTCTCTGAGGTTGGCCTTTCCAAGTCTGAGAGACTTGACCTCACAGCCGACAAGGACAATTCCTGCCTCATACCTGTCCTCTATGAAATAGTCGTGAAAGGCCTTCGGGTTAGCACAGATGATCTTTTCAGGCATTAAGCACCTTGATTACAACAGCCTGGTTTGCCTTGCTCTCTCCGATCTTGGTGCTGAGAAGCCTCACAGCTATGAAGGAGATTACAAGGGACGTAAATCCAAAGATCGCAGAAACGGCCTCTGCCTGAATATTCAGGTTTAAATGAGGTGCTATCGATTTCCCTAAGATGCCGCCGACAATGAGGGCGGCAACAGGCAACAGGTATATTACGGCAGAGGCCTTGAAGAAGGTCTTGGAGCTTATGGCCACTACAACCCTGTCTCCAACCTCCGCCCCGACATCGTTACAAGCCTTGATTATCATCTCTCCGCTGCCGCCAAGGACATGACAAGCCCCCTTCTGGGAACACCCTTCACAGGAAGAACTTGGCTGGGCGGCCACAAATGCATAAACCCCATCTACCGATGTGACTCTCCCCTCTTCTTCAAGCATGGCATGATTTTAACAGAGGAGTAAAAGTAAGGCAACCACAAACTCCCCAAAACTCTACTGTTGTTTGACATCAGGCATGTTTTGAGATATCTTCTCTTACAATCAGTTACGGTTCCAGTTATTTTATTTTGGAGGTTTCTTTAATGAGGAAATACCTTGTTTTGCTGAGTACAATCTTTGCAATCCCACTACTCATGGGAATGGGGATGAACGGGGGCAACGTAAAACACAATATCCCTGTCCCTGACAAAAATTTTACAGCTACAATAGTTGATTCTCAGGGCGTGACAACAAAGGTTACTCAGATAACCTTTGACGGAAAGACATACCTTACAGGGCATAAAGGAAACACAACCGTTACTGTCCCTTTTGACAAGATAAGCTCTGTTCAGGTAGGGAAGCTGGCAGAAGACAAGAAGGCCTCTGCATTTATTACTCTTAAGGCTGGAGGGACTCTCAATATAACCGTAGAGGGGAACCTCCCCTGCTACGGTTCCGCCGATTTCGGTAATGTGCAGGTAGAATTTAAAGATATCAGAAAGGTTGACATCCACGGTATCGTGCCCAAGGAAACCCAGTAGATGCCGCTTGGCGCTCACATGTCTATAGCCGGAGGGGTGGAAAATGCCTTCCTGAGAGGGAAATCTGCTGGGTGCGAGTGTATCCAGATATTTACCAAGAGCTCCAACCAGTGGAAGGCCAGGCCACTTTCCGAAGAAGAGATAAAGGAGTTTAAGAAAAACAAGAAGGACACGGGTATCTGGCCTGTCGTCGCCCACAATTCATATCTGATAAACCTGGCCTCTCCAGATAATGAGCTGTATGATAAATCAATAGACGCAATGCTCATAGAGATGGAGCGGGCCGAAGCCCTGGGACTTCCTTATATCATCATGCACCCAGGTGCCCATGTCGGCTCAGGAGAAGATGCGGGACTTGCAAGGATTGCCGAATCAATCAACTTTCTCTTTGAAAGGACAAAAGGTTATAAGGTAAACCTTCTCCTTGAGACAACGGCAGGTCAGGGAAGTGTCCTTGGGCATAGATTTGAGCATATCCGCGACATAATGGATAAGGTTAAGGACGAAAAGAGAATCGGGGGCTGCCTTGATACATGTCATAGCTATGTTGCAGGTTATGATATAAAAAAGAGGTACGATGCGGTCTTTCAAGAATTTGATAAAATTATAGGGCTGAAGAGGTTGAAGGCCTTTCACCTGAACGACACCCTGAAGGTGTTGGGAAGCCGGGTTGACAGGCACTGGCATATAGGGAAAGGGGAACTGGGGCTGGAGACCTTTGAAAGGCTCATGAGGGATGATAGGTTCAAGGAGCTGCCTATGATCTTAGAGACCCCGAAAGGGGTGGATGAAGATGGCAGGGACCTAGATATAATAAATCTAAGCATTTTAAGAGAGCTAAGGAGGCAGTAATGGCTGACATCATCACAAAGGAGATGATAGTAAACGACATCATCAAGAAGTACCCAAAGACCCTGGCGGTATTCGGAAAGTTCAAGATCGACTCCTGCTGCGGAGGCGGGACATCCATTGAAGTGGCGGGGAAGAGAGACGGGGCTGATGTGGATGCAATGGTTGCGGAGTTGAACACAACAGTGGCCTAATGCAATAACCCGGTATTAACCATGAAGCTTTCCGATCTCCTTGACAAAAAGCTCATCATCACAAACCTCAGGGCGAAAGACAAGAACGGGGCCCTCAGGGAAATAGTAGGGCTTCTTTATAAGGCCGGGAAGATCACTGATCAGAAGGCCTTGTTCAAGGCCCTCCTTAAGAGGGAGGCCGTAGACACAACAGCCCTCGGCCAGGGAGTTTCTTTCCCTCATGCAAGGATAGACGGGCTAAAAGAGCCAGTTGCCCTTTTAGCTGTTTCCAAAAGAGGTGTTGATTTCAAGGCTAAAGACGGCCACCCTGTTTACCTCTTTTTCCTCTTTCTGACCCCAGCAGAAGAAACAGAACTGCACCTCCAGATACTTTCCGAGGCATCCGCCATATTCACAGACAAGGTGCTCTATCATTCTCTCCGCAAGGCAAGAACCCCGGATATAGCGCTGAGTCTTCTGCTCCACCATGAAAAAGGCGGGAAGGAGGTATTCTTTCCGCTTCCAGTTGAAGAGATATACGAGGAGCTTGGAACAAGCCCTGCCGGGTTATCAGAGGATGAGGCACAGAGAAGATTTGATAGATATGGCCCCAATGTCCTGAAAGAGGTAAAGGGAAAACCCTTATTCCTCAGGTTTGCTGAAAACCTCTACAATCTTCTGGCTGTTCTTTTGTGGGTCGGCGGTATCCTTGCCTTTGTGGCAGAGATGTCTGAATTGGGATGGGCAATATTTGCAGTGATTATCATAAATGCCATATTCAGTTTCTGGCAGGAATACAGGGCGGAAAAGGCGCTGGATGCGTTAAAAAAGCTTCTGCCCCGCAAGGCAAGGGTTTTAAGAAGCGGCGCAGAAAGGGAGGTGTCTGCTGAAGAGCTGGTTCCAGGAGACATCATTCTCCTGGAGGAAGGAGATAGTATCTCCGCAGATGCGAGGCTGATAGAGGCCTTCAATATGAGGGTTGATAACTCTGCCCTTACAGGTGAGTCCAAGCCCATATATAAGATGGCAGAAGCGGTTGCAGACGGCAAAGAGTTCCTCTGGACAGAGCTTCCTAATCTCGTTTTTGCTGGAACCACCGTAGCCTCAGGTTCCGGGAAGGCGGCGGTGATAGCTACCGGGATGCACACTGAGATAGGCCGTATTGCATCCCTTACCCAGGAACTCAAGGAGGAAAAGAGCCCGCTCCAGTCGGAGATAGAGAAGGTCACAAAGATAGTCACAGTCATTGCAGTCACGATGGGCATCCTCTTCTTCTTTCTTGGGACCCATATCGGAAATTTAAGCGTGACCGCCGCGTTTATATTCGCCATAGGGATAATTGTAGCCAACGTCCCTGAGGGCCTGCTCCCAACCGTATCTTTATCGCTTGCCATGGCTGTTCAGAGGATGGTCAAAAGGAACGTCCTCGTAAAGAGGCTTTCGTCCGTTGAGACCCTCGGATGCACTACAGTCATATGTACTGACAAGACAGGGACCCTCACTACCAACGCTATGAGCGTAACAAAGGTTTGGGTAAATGGAAAAACTATTGATGTAAGCGGCGCCAGGTATGAGCCGGTCGGTGAGTTTTATCAAAAAGGGATTGCCCTTTCCAGGGCGGAGATGCATGAAAATGGGATGTACCTTCTCTTCGATGCCTCCGTGCTTTGCAACAACGCTGGGATGTTGCTTCCAGGGAGAAAATGGGACCACTGGAGTATAATCGGCGATCCGACTGAGGCGGCCATGCTGGTTATGGCAGCCAAGGGAGGCGAAGACATAGAGGCAAGAAGAAAGGCCCTGTCGAGGATAGGACAGCTCCCATTTGATTCCATAAGGAAGATGATGACCTCCGTCAACCTGGTTGATGGAAAGCCTGTGGCTTACACAAAAGGTGCACCAAAGGAGACCCTTTCCCTATGCAATCGAATTTTGATCGACGGCAAGGCTGCCCCGATTAGTGAGTCCATGAGGGAAACCATACTGGCAGAAAATGACTCCCAGGCCAGGGAAGGTCTACGGATACTGGCCGTGGCTTACAGGCCTTTAGACTTCTCCGAAGGTTTCACTGTAGAAAACACCGAGAAAGACCTTCTTTTTTTGGGACTTGTAGGAATGATGGACCCTCCGAGACCGGAGGTCCCAAAAGCCATAGAATTATGCCACAGGGCTGGGATAAGGGTGGTCATGATTACAGGGGACTACGGCCTCACAGCCCTTTCTATAGCTAAAAAAATAGGGCTTACAAAGACTGAAAAACCGAGGGTAATAAGCGGACCGGAACTCTCCGACATGGACGGAGAAGCGCTCAAAAAGGTATTGAGAGAACAGGAGGTTGTTTTCGCCAGGGTTTCCCCTGAGCACAAGATGATGATAGTCTCTGTTTTCAAGAAAATGGACGAGGTTGTTGCAGTGACCGGAGACGGGGTAAACGATGCTCCTGCCTTAAAGAGGGCGGACATCGGAATTGCCATGGGGATAAGGGGTTCCGATGTGGCAAAGGAAGCGGCGGCCATGATCCTGACAGACGACAACTTCGCATCTATTATAGCAGCCATAGAGGAAGGAAGGGCAGTCTATGCTAATATAAAGAAATTCGTCACCTATATATTTGCCAGCAATATCCCTGAGATAGTCCCGTTCATTGCCTTTGTCCTTTTCAGGATACCTCTTCCTCTAACAGTCATGCAGATACTGGCGGTAGATCTTGGAACAGACCTTGTTCCTGCCCTTGGTCTTGGAACCGAGCCGCCTGAGCCCGGGACTATGGACAGGCCGCCAAGGCCAAAAAACAAGAGGCTTCTTGATCTTCCGTTGTTCCTCAGGGCCTACTGTTTCCTTGGGCCTATGGAGGCTCTCGCATGTATGTCCGCTTTCTTCTTCATCTACTACCGACATGGCTGGATGCCGGGAATGGAGATGGCAGACTCAGGGTTGGTTTATGTTACGGCAACAACCATGACACTTGCAGGTATTGTGGCAACCCAGGTCGGAAACGTCTTCGCTTGCAGGACAGAGAGGGAGTCGGTCTTCAAGGTGGGTTTTTTCAGGAACAGGTTGGTGCTGTGGGGGATTGCAACGGAGCTGACCATTATATCACTCCTCATATATACCCCCTTCCTTCAAAGGATATTCGGCCTTGCTCCGCTTGGGATAAAGGAATGGGCGTTTCTGTTTGCCTTTACGCCGGTCTTGTTGATAATGGAAGAGATTAGGAAGTTGATCCTGAGGAAAAGAAAAAATGAGAGAGGAAGATAACCTTTGAGACCTTGTTGTTACTGAGGTTTTAATGCGCTTGACCTGAGTAACAGCGCAGGGCAAACGCATTTAAACTTCACGTCCACAAAGGATTTTGCTCAGATAGTCA
>CAKKSC010000078.1 GCA_919902985.1 Desulfuromonadales bacterium
GACTATCTGAGCAAAATCCTTTGTGGACGTGAAGTTTAAATGCGTTTGCCCTGCATGACTGACATGCCTGATTAGATATTTATAAATGTTGATGCCACCAGCATAATCGTGAAGATTATTAACACAATTGCCGTTGCCCATGCCACAATGTTTTGGGTAGTCGAATTTACATGCTCCCCCATAATCCTCTTATCATTTATCAGCATTAACATCAGGATGAGCACCGGAGGCAGCAGTATCCCGCAGACAGTCTGGGAAAAGAGCATGATCTTCATGAGCGGAAGCCCTGGGATCATAATCGCCCCTGCACCAATAACAATAAAGAATGTGTATAGCCCCATGAATTGCGGCGCATCCTTGAAGGTGCGGCTCACACCGGACTCCCATCCGAATGACTCGGCAACATTGAACGCCGTTGACAGCGGAAGTACCAGTGCTCCAAGGACAGAGGCATTAAGAAGTCCTATGGCAAAAAGTATCTTGGCATATTTGCCAGCCAGGGGCTCAAGGGCAATGGCTGCGTCTGCTGCTGTTTCTATCTGTATTCCGTGGGCGAAGAGGGTGGCCGCAGTAGCTACTATTATGAAAAAAGCCACAAAGTCGGTTATGAATACGCCGAAGTAGACATCTATCTTTGTATACTTATATTCTTCAATGCTGATTCCCTTGTCAGCCACTGCGGACTGAAGGTAAAACTGCATCCACGGAGTGATAGTGGTGCCTATGAGGGCTATGAAAAGGTTTATATATCCTGGTGTAAACTTGATAGACGGGGTCACCGTCGTCTGCAATACCTCTCCCCAAGGTGGATTGGCCATAAAACCTGAAGCCACGTATGTGAAGTATATCATGCAGCCCATGAGGAGCACCATCTCCACCTGTTTATAGTTCCACCTGACTACAAGGAACCAGACAAATAATGCGGCAAGAGGGACAGAGATATATTTGCTTATGCCGAAAATCTCCATGGCAGCGGCTACACCGGCAAATTCGGCTATGGTTGTGGGAATGTTGGCCAGGATCAGGAGGAGCAGGGTCATCATTGTGACCCTTACGCCAAACCTCTCCCGGATAAGATCCGTAAGGCCCTGCCCGGTTACGACCCCCATACGAGCAGCCATCTCCTGTATTACGGCCAGGTTGAAGGTGATCAATATCAATGCCCACAGAAGACCGTATCCTTCCTGTGCCCCCGCTATGGCATAGGTGGCGATACCTCCTGCATCGTTGTCCACATTGGCGGTGATGATGCCAGGGCCAATGACCGAAAGGAGCAGCAGGAGCTTATGGCGGCGGAATTTGCTTAGTATTTTGGAGGTCATCTGATCAGCCTCTTTTTCCTTTCATATGGATTCAGTCTCATATAAAGTATGTCATCCATGGTGATGATCCCCAGCAGCTTCTCCTCTTCATCCACCACAGGCAACGCGAGAAGCCTGTATTTGGAGATAACTGCGCCTGCCTCTTTTTCATCGACACCGGCGTGGACGGACTTAATCGGATGGGTCATTATCTCTTCAATGGTTTGATGCGGCTGGGCTATTATCAAATCTCTAAGCGAGAGAACCCCCTGCAGTTTTTCGTCCTTGTCCAGTATGTAGATGTAATAAACCGTCTCAACGTTCGGAGACAGCAGGCGTACCTGTTCAATCGCCTCTCTAACTGTGAGGTCTTTGGGAAGGGATAGATACTCCGTTGTCATCAACCCGCCTGCTGTGTCTTCTTCGTGAGACAGGAGCTCTTCCATCTCATGGGCATCTTTCTTCTCCATTCTTTGAATCAGGTCCTGGGCCTTGTCTGTTGGGAGGTCCTGCAGGACGTCGGCTGCCTCATCCGGGGCCATGTGTTCCAGTATGTCGGATGCGTGCTCTGCATCCATATCCTCGATGATCGAGGCCTGATCAGATGTTCCCATCTCCTCCAGGGTTTCTGCAGCAGTTTCTATATCAAGGGTGTCAATTATTGCCGCCCTGTCTTTCTGAGGCACCTGGCTGAGGATATGGGCTATATCCGCAGGATGAAGCTCCGAAAGCTTGTGCCGTGGGATGTTCAGGGCAAGTCGTGTGAGCTTGGGCTTCAGGGATTGCAGATAGTTCCAGCTTATGAGGTTCCTGGGGATCTTGTATCCAAGGAACCTGGCGAGTTTCTCTCCGTGGTGTTCCAAGCCAAGCCGGCGTATAAGGCCGCGGAGTCCCACATCTGCCGCCATCAGGCAGAGTTGTCCGTGGAATTCGCCCATCTTGAGGTCGTTGACCCTGACCACCTTTGCCCCGTCGATGTCAACTATCTGTTTATCCAGGAGGTCACGGCAGAGTAGCATTTCTTCTTCCAGTATCTCTCGGGGCACAATGTCTTTTCCCTTGACGGATACGGAAATGATGCGCCTGTTGAAGATGTTGACAGATTCCCAAGGGATTACAAAAGCCTTCTTCCTGCGTGAGACAACAAGGGCGGAGATCCTGGGGAATATGTTTCCGGGTACGAGGATAAAATCGGTCAGTGCCCCAACGGGCTCCCCCGTCTTATCCAGCACGGATTTTTTCAAGAGCTCACTTACGAAAAGTTCGCCGATATAAGGCATCTTGGTTTCCCTGTGAATAGGCATTAAATCACAAATACAGGCCTCTTTCCTACCACGAAGGTATGGGGAAGTCAAGGATGAACAAGTGAGATTGTCAAGTGAGATGTTTGTAGTGCTCCTCTAATTCTGCTGATTTTAAATTTCCTTGACACAAACCCACAAAAGTGCTATTTTCGGCCAAATCTTTTAAAATTGTATACAATTTTTGAGGTAACAATTGACCTTTCAGGAACTCATTCTTTCCCTCCAGAGCTACTGGGCAAAAAAGGGGTGTCTCATCCGTCAGCCTTATGATATTGAGGTTGGGGCCGGAACCTTTAATCCCTCAACATTTCTTCAGGTCCTTGGGCCTGAACCGTGGAACGTAGCCTACGTTGAGCCGTCAAGAAGGCCCACTGACGGAAGGTACGGTGAAAATCCAAACCGCCTCCAGCACTACTACCAGTTCCAGGTGATAATGAAGCCCTCGCCTTCCAATATCCAGGAGCTTTACCTTGAAAGTCTTAAGACCATTGGGATAGATCCTATGGAGCACGACATACGGTTTGTTGAGGACGACTGGGAGTCCCCGACCCTTGGCGCCTGGGGATTGGGCTGGGAGGTCTGGCTGGACGGTATGGAGATAACCCAGTTCACATATTTTCAGCAGGCTGGCGGGATAGACCTCAAACCTGTATCCGCAGAGATCACCTATGGTGTTGAGAGGCTTGCCATGTATCTCCAGGGGATCAATAATGTCTATGATATAGAATGGGGGCATGGGATAAAATACGGAGCTGTCCATTATCAGACAGAGGTTGAGTTTTCCAAGTACAACTTTGAAGAGGCGGATGTGGAGATGCTCTTCAAGGCATTCGATATGTATGAGGCCGAGGCCTTGAGGCTTATAAAGACCGGGCTGGTGCTCCCTGCATACGATTATTGCCTGAAGTGTTCCCACACCTTCAACCTCCTTGACGCAAGAGGGGCCATAAGTGTGACTGAGAGGACGAGGTTTATTGGAAGGGTAAGGAATATGGCAAGGCTATGCGCCGAAGGTTATCTGAGGCAGAGGGAGACGCTTGGGTTCCCGTTGTTGAAAAGGTGATGATGTAGGGGCGTATTGCAATACGCCCCTACGGGGTAATAAATTATGAAAGAACTTTTTTTAGAGATTGGCACAGAGGAGATTCCAGCGGGGTTTGTACCTAAAGCCCTTGAGGAGATGGACGCCCTTATTAAAAAGGAGCTTTCCTCCCTGCGTATCAAATATGGCGACGTAAAGACCTTCGGGACTCCGAGGAGGCTTGTTCTTTCTGTCTCCAATGTAGCGGAAAGGCAGGGAGATATCTCCATCCAGGTGATGGGGCCGGCAAAGAAGGCAGCCTATGACGATAAAGGGAACCTGACTAAGGCAGCCGAAGGTTTTGTCAGGTCCCAGGGTCTTGATCCCTCTCAGCTTAAGGTGGTAGAAACTCCAAAGGGTGAATATCTTGCGGTTCAGAAAGAGGAGAAGGGGCGGCCAACGGCTGACCTCTTGGAGGAAGTACTTCCAAGGCTCATATCCTCCATCCATTTCAGAAAGTCTATGCGCTGGAGAGATCTGGATGTGAGGTTTGCAAGGCCTATCCACTGGATAGTTGCCCTGTTTGGCGGAGATATCGTCCCATTCTCTTTTGGAGAAGTAAAAAGCGGTAATGAGTCCCGCGGACACCGTTTCATGGCGCCTGGGACGTTCAAGGTAAGCGGCCTTGCCGGTTATTTGGAGAAGACGGAAAAGGCACATGTAATTGTTAATCAAAACAGGAGAAAGCTCATAATCAAGGAGCAGGTTGATAAGTTGGCTTCTTCCGTCAACGGAGTGGTGATAAAGGACGATGAGCTTCTTGAAACAGTTGCTTTTCTTGTTGAATATCCTGTTGCCCTTTTGGGCGGTTTTGAGAGGGACTTCCTGAAGCTTCCCAAAGAGGTCTTGATTACATCGATGAGGGAGCATCAGAAATACTTCTCTGCTGTTGACAATGATGGAAAGCTTCTTCCTCATTTTATAGCTGTGAGCAATACAAGAGCCAATGACATGGATGTTGTAAAAAAAGGGAATGAAAGAGTTCTCAGGGCAAGGCTTTCCGACGCTGCCTTTTTCTATAATGAGGACAAGAAGATACCTTTAGATAAAAGGGTGGAGAGGCTAAAAGGCGTGGTCTTCCAGGCCAAGCTGGGCACTGTCTATGAAAAGATGGAGAGGTTTAAGGGTCTTGCTGAGTTTCTGGCCGATACCTTAAAGCCGGAAGTTAAAGAAACCGTTTCAAGGGCCGCATACCTTTGCAAGGCCGATCTTGTGACAGGGATGGTAGGTGAATTCCCTGAACTTCAAGGGATTATGGGGAGGGAATATGCGGCAGTTTCCAAAGAAGATCCCAAGGTTGCATCAGCCATCCATGACCATTACCTGCCGCGTTTTGCAGAAGATGGTGTTCCTGATAACGATGCAGGGGCTATTTTAAGCATAGCAGACAGGATTGATACAATCTGCGGTTGTTTTGGCATAGGCCAGATCCCAACGGGCGCTACCGATCCTTTTGCCCTTAGAAGACATACCATTGCAATTATAAATATCATACTTACAAAAAACTACAGGCTTTCAATTTCAAACCTTACAGATAAGGCGATAGAGCTATTGAGCGGCAAGATTACAAGGCCTGCCGAAGACGTAAAAAATGACGTCATGGAGTACATAAAGGTACGCCTTCAGAATGTACTAACAAGCGATGGGTTCTCGATAGATGTGGTGGATGCTGTGCTGTCCGCAAATTTCGATGATATTGTCAGGTCCGCCAGGATAGTAAAGGCCCTCTCAGAGATTAAGAAGAGGACTGATTTTGAGCCTCTGGCAGTAGCCTTCAAAAGGGCGGTAAATATCACGAAGGGTACTATTAGGACGGCTGTAGACTTGTCCCTCTTCCAGCATGATGCAGAGAAAGTACTTTATGAAGCTTTAATCAAGGTCAGGGAAAGAGTTTCTGAGCTATCAAAGAAAGAGGAGTTCAATTCAGCATTGCTTGAAATCGCAACGCTTAAAGGCGCTGTAGATGCCTTCTTTGACGGCGTTATGGTAATGGATAAGGATGAGAAGATAAAGAACAACAGGCTTGCCATTCTGTGGGGAGTTTCTGACATCTTTTCAGGGATTGCGGATTTTTCAAGAATTACAACTGCACCGTAGGTATGATTACGTAGAAACAGGCCTTCAGGCCAGTTAACATGGCTAAAGCCATGTTTCTACAAAAGATAATAAATTTGGGGAGGTTTTCTAATGGCAGAGAAGTATGTTTATTTCTTCGGTGGTGGAAAGGCAGAAGGCAGGGGGGACGCGAAGGAACTCCTCGGAGGTAAGGGGGCTGGTCTCGCAGAGATGACCAACCTTGGCCTGCCTGTGCCCGGCGGGTTTACCATTACCACTGAGGTCTGCGACCAGTTCTACAAGAACAAGAGGAAATATCCTGACGGCCTTGATAAAGAGGTAAAGGAACACCTCGAAAGGCTTGAGGCCCTTGTTGGGAAGAAGCTTGGCGATGCCGACGATCCTCTCCTTGTCTCAGTCCGTTCCGGCGCTGCCCGTTCCATGCCGGGAATGATGGAGACCGTTCTAAACCTTGGACTGAATGATAAATCAGTTGAAGGCCTTGCCAGGAAGACCAATAACCGCCGTTTTGCCCTTGATGGATACAGGCGTTTCATTGTAATGTACGGGGCCATTGCCATGGGTGTTCCAAGAGAGGATTTTGAGCATAAGTTTGAAGAGATAAAAGAAAATAAAACAAGGGCGAGGCTGAATGTCCCAAAGGGACATAAGGTCCTTGATACTGATGTAAATGAGGCGGAGCTTGAACAGTTGGTCCCGCTGTTAAAGGGTGTCTATAAGAAACATACTGGAAAGGATTTCCCCCAGGAGCCGATAGAGCAGCTGTGGGGAGCTATAAATGCCGTATTCGGTTCATGGATGGCGGAGAAGGCCGTCACCTACAGGGAGATAGAAAAGATAACAGGTCTCAAGGGTACAGCCGTGAACATTGTGCAGATGGTCTTCGGGAACAAAGGGGAGACATCCGGTACAGGCGTCTGCTTTACGAGAGATCCTAATGACGGAGAGAACATATTCTATGGGGACCTGCTTATGAATGCACAGGGTGAGGATGTGGTGGCAGGTATCAGGACACCGATACATCTGAGCGAGCTTAACTTAAAAATGCCCAGGATATATGAACAACTCTGTGATGTCCGGCTGAAGCTGGAGAGAAATTATAAAGACATGCAGGACATAGAATTCACTGTAGAGGAGGAAAAACTATACATACTCCAGTGCCGCTCAGGTAAGCGCTCTCCGATGGCTGCGTTCAAGATAGCTGTAGATATGGTCAATGAGGGGCTGATAACTAGGGAAGAGGCCCTTCTTCGTGTAACAGACAAGGACATAGAAGGCCTCTTCTACCCTGTCATAGACCCGAATATCTCACAGGACGAGCTGGAGGCAAAGTATCTTGCCGGCGGGATTGATGCAGTTCCCGGGGCTGCGTCCGGTCAGATAGTATTTACAGCCAAGGATGCGGAGGAGTGGGCCGCCAGCGGCAAGAAAGTCATCCTTGTCCGGAGGGAGACAAGCCCTGAAGACGTAGGCGGGATGCATGCGGCACAGGGCATTCTGACCGCCACCGGCGGGAAAACTTCCCATGCAGCGGTTGTGGCCCGTGGTTGGGGGAAGTGCTGCATTGTGGGGTGTGAAGCGATTTACATAGATTACATCAGGAAGGTGATGATAATAGGGGACAAGGAATTCAAGGAGGGGGTGGAGATAACCATTAACGGCTCCAACGGCAATATCTACCAGACCTCTTTGAGCCTTATAAAACCGGAATTCCCTGATGCGTACTATACCTTGATGAAATGGGCGGATGAGTTTAGAAGGCTTAGAGTCAGGACCAATGCAGATACGCCGTATGATGCACAGAATGGTGTGAGGCTCGGAGCCGAAGGAATTGGGCTTTGCAGGACGGAGCATATGTTCTTTGATACAGAGGAGCGACGCCTTGCCATCCAGGAGATGATCATAGCAGATACAGTGGAGCACAGAAAAACGGCCCTGTCGAAGCTTTTGCCCTTCCAGAGGGAGGACTTCAAGGGGATATTCAAGGCAATGGATGGAAAGCCGGTTACCATAAGGCTTATAGATCCACCTCTTCACGAGTTTGTCCCGCATTCCGAGCATGAACAGAGGCAACTGGCGGATAAGATAGGCGTCACATATGAACATGTGAACCGGAGGGTTGAAAGGCTTCATGAGGCCAACCCGATGCTTGGCCACAGGGGATGCAGGCTATGCATCACTTATCCTGAGATACTGGAGATGCAGGTGAGGGCCATAATAGAGGCGGCATGCGATTGCCAGGGCAATGGAAGCAAGGTGTTCCCTGAGATCATGCACCCCCTTGTCATTGACAAGAGGGAGCTCAAGGTGCTTGAGACAAAGACAAGAGAGGTGGCGGAGGCCGTTATTGCCGAGAAGGGTGTGAAGGTGGAATACCTTGTGGGAACAATGATAGAGGTTCCGAGGGCAGCCCTGCTTGCCGACAGGATAGCAGAGGTTGCGGAGTTCTTCTCCTTCGGGACCAATGACCTGACCCAGCTTACCCTGGGTAT
This sequence comes from Desulfuromonadales bacterium, assembly GCA_919902985.1. Lineage (GTDB taxonomy): Bacteria > Desulfobacterota > JAENJC01 > JAENJC01 > JAENJC01 > JAENJC01. The sequence goes on from CAKKSC010000078.1 coordinate 8,255, forward strand.
GTCGAGGGATGACGCCGGAAGGTTCCTTCCTGATTATGTGGATGAGAGGAAGGCCGGTGTATTCAAGGCTGACCCGTTCCAGTCCCTTGACCAGGACGGCGTAGGTATGCTTATAAAGATGGCGGCTGAAAAGGGGAGGGGAACACGGCCGAAGTTAAAGCTTGGCCTATGCGGAGAGCACGGTGGAGACCCCGCATCCGTTGAATTCTGCCATAAGAACGGGCTTGATTATGTATCCTGTTCTCCTTTCAGGGTGCCTATTGCAAGGCTTTCCGCAGCGCAGGCGGCAATTAAGGGAAAGAAAAATAACTGACAGGGCGCAATTAGCCGTCTTACTTACATGACAGTCAATGACAAAGGAGGTTGGGGATGTTTACTATCAAGGCCAGGTTGGCGCTTGTCACAGCTGGAGCTTTCCTGGTTTTTGCAGCTATAGGGGGCACTAGTTTTTGGTTCCAGAAAAAGAGCGACGTGCTGGTGGAAAGCCTTGAGGTCCAGATGGACAACCTTGTATTAATGGATGACCTGCAATTGGCCATCAGTGCTGCCATTATGCCGGGGAATGATTATATCATCACCGGAAATCGTGGATATAAGGATGAGTTTGATAAATTAGATGGGGAGGTTGAGGCAGTCCTGTCAAAGATAAAGGGGAACAGGTCTTTTGCAATGGAAGAAAAAGAGGCCATCAAGGAACTCGAGGTACTTTACGCTGGAGTAAGGGACATTTCGTATCAGATATTTAGCAAGGACCACACTGAAAAGGGGCTTGGGGAGTTAATGGAAAAAATGGATTATCAATATGCAGCGCCTGCAATTGATAAAGCACGTGCCTTTAGGACAGGAATTCTACAGACAGTAGAAGGAAAAAAGGCAGAACTGCGCAGTGCAAAGGATTCTGCAAGGCTGATGTTGGTGGTTGTGATAGTCGTTTCCTTAATTGCAGGGAGCATACTTATTATTTTAATCAGCCGTTCCATATTAATACCAATAAAGGAGACTGTTGAGATGCTCAAGGATATTGCCGAAGGCGAGGGGGACCTGACGAGGAGGTTTGTTGTAAAGTCGGAAGATGAAGTAGGGAGGCTTGGGACCTGGTTCAACAAGTTTATAGAGGGGATGCAGGAAACTGTGAGAGGGGTCAATACGGCATCCGAGGAAGTGGTTTCCATATCCGGGAAGTTGTCCGTGGCCTCAGAGAAGGTAAGGAACTTAGCCGAACAGCAGCTGCGCACAACTGAGGACACCTCGTCTTCCATAATTGAAATGGAGGCTTCGGTGAGGTCAGTGGCGGATGCAGCCGAACATGTGCTGGTTTCAACGGATACGGTATCGTCATCCGTCCTTGAGATGACAGCATCTGTAGGAGAGATTGCCGACAATATGGGAAAGCTGACCGACTCTATGGATACTACCACATCGTCTGTAACAGAGATTGTAGCATCCATTAAACAGGTTGGATCCAATGTTAATGTCCTTTCCGGTGTCTCTGAGGAGATAATATCGTCTATTACGCAGATCAGCGCCTCAGTAAAAGAGATAGAGCAGTACTCCAGGGAGCAGACAAACCTTTCCGAGAAGGTTAAAAACGAGGCGTCTTCCGTAGGTATGGAATCTGTGAAGAAAAACATGACCGGAATGGACCGCATCAAGGCAGATGTGTCCTCTGCCTCCGCTGTTATAAGCCGCCTTGGGGAAAGGTCTGAAGAGGTAGGGAGCATACTCAATGTCATAAAGAATGTTACTGAAGCGACATCGCTGCTGGCATTAAATGCGGCTATCCTTGCGGCGCAGGCAGGAGAGCATGGGAAAGGGTTTGCTGTAGTTGCTGACGAGATCAAGGAGCTTGCGGAGCAGACCGCTTTATCCACCAAGGAGATTGCCGGGATTGTAAAGGCCTTCAGGGACGATGTCGCATCCGCAGTGACCTCTATAGAGAGGAGTTCCAGAGGTGTAGAGGATGGAGTCGCCCTTTCATGGGAAGCCCACAGCGCCCTGGACATGATATTAAAAAGCACAGACCAGTCTGTTGATATGGCCAAAAGGATAGAGATAGCCACAAGAGAGCAGGCCAAGGGGGCAAACCTTGTCAAGGACGCTATGCATAAGATGGGCGGTATGGTTGACGAGATAAAAAGGGCGACAGACGAGCAGAAGAAAGGGGCCGAGGGTATAGTCCGTGCTGCCGAGAATATGGGCGAGATCACCAGCATGGTCAAGTCATCTACGGTTCAGCAGGCAAAGGAAAGTAAATATACATCGGAGATAGTTTTTGATGTTGCACAGAGGATGAAAGAGGTAGTCAAATCGATTGAAGAACAGAAAGCTGCAGCCGCCCGCATAGTTAAGGCTGTAGAAATGGTAAAGAACATAGGTGAAGAGAATGCCGTCCTTTCAGGAGACCTTGATATTACTGTAGACAAGCTCAACAAGCAGACCGCTTCCATGAAGGAAGGGATGGCTAAGTTCAAGGTATAGCAATTAAGCCGTCGTTCAAAATTAACCTGGACATCAGAATGGCGGGAACGGCATAAGGGGCCGTAAAGGCTTAATCAGAAAAGTACAGGTTATTACTTAACGGCCCCTAAACTCTTGTTTGTCATTCCCGAAGTGGTTTAGCAGGAATCTGTTTTTGGCAGCGTTCCCAGGTCTCCCCAGTTTTCCCTTGACAAAACCAAACCAAATGTGATCAATTACTATAATTAATCGAATTTATCAGGGAGGAACTTCCAATGGGAATGACCGCAAATTTTATGCAGCAGCATGAAGATATACTGAGAATTGCCAAAGAGATGTCAAAATTATTAGACCCAAATATCCTTGGCAAGGATGCCCAGCCTGTTCGTAGCTTACTTTCAACACTGTCAGCTAAGCTAAAGATACACCTTGCATCAGAGGATAAGTCGCTTTACCCTGAGCTTCTAAATCATAAAGATGCGAATGTAAAAGCCACTACAAAAAAATTTATGGATGAAATGGGCGGCATCAGCGCAGTCTTTGTTAAGTATACAGAAAAGTGGGTCTCCGCAGATACCATTCAAAAGAACCCCAATGATTTCATAAAGGAGACCGAGGGCTTATTTAGTGCGCTTGCCAAAAGGATCGAAAAAGAGAACAGAGAACTCTATCCTCTTGTAGACAAATAAAAATAATTCAATATTCCTTCGGGCATGCCGTTAAGCTGTTTCAGTTAACGGCCTACTTAAGTCTTACTGAACCTTTTTAACTGTTTTTATTGTAACCATCAAACAGGGAGATACTGGAAGCCCATCTTGTTCCCGGTCTTTGCTCTCTTGATCATGTCAACCACACCTTTATGCTATATTCTTTTGCCAGTGCCTTTTCCCTGGTTTTGTTATTTCACAGACAACTTTTTCGTTGCCTATAGTATCTAAAAATGATAATAAATATGGGCTTCAACGAATAAATGAGTAGGAGGTATTCTTGCTGCCGCTGGTTACCGCATCTGAGATGAAGGAGATCGACAGGAAGGCTGCTGAGGTGTTCGGCACCCCTACTCACGACCTGATGGAAAATGCCGGGAAGGGGCTTTCAAAGGTCATTTTCAAGCAATATCCAGAGACCAGGAAGATTGCCATCTTCTGTGGTAAGGGGAACAATGGCGGTGACGGCCTCGTTGCCGCTAGATACCTGTCAGGGAAGGCAAATGTTGTAGTCTTTCTCCTTTGCGCCAAGGAGGAGATGAGAGGTGACGCAGGGGCAAACCTTGACAAGTACAAAGGGAAGCTCTTTGAGATAACGTCTGAGGAGGAGTTTAAAAAGACCATTTCAGGAGCGTCCAAGGCAGATATCATAGTTGATGCCATCCTGGGAACCGGGCTAAAGGCCGAGCTTACCGGGCAGTACAGAAGTGTAGTGGAGGGGATCAACTCCCTTGGGAAGAAGATAGTGTCTGTTGATATCCCTTCAGGGATCAGTTCAGATACGGGACAGGTTATGGGAGTGGCTGTCAAGGCCGAGCTTACCATAACCTTCGGGATTCCAAAGGTGGGGCTTTATCTTTTTCCTGGCAGCGAATACGCTGGAAAGATTGAAGTAATAGATATTGGATTCCCGGAGGCATTGATCTCAGGCGAAGGGATTAGGGCCGGAACCATAGAGCGGACAGACATAGCCCCCCTATTTCCACCAAGATTAAAGGACACACATAAGGGAAACTATGGCCATCTGCTGGTTGTGGCCGGCAGCAGAGGTAAAACAGGAGCTGCTGCCATGACAGCCTCTTCAGCCCTGAGGACCGGTGCAGGTATTGTAACTCTTGCTGTTCCGAAGAACCTCCAGCCGATATATGAAATGAAGCTCATTGAGGTGATGACCGAGCCTCTTTCAGAGGGTGAAAGGTGGTCCATTGGTGAAAATGCATTAGGCGAAGTGCTAAGCCTTGCTGAAGACAAGAGTGCAGTGGCAATAGGCCCGGGAATTGTGCCTACCCCGGCTGCTACTATGGTAATGGCCAAGCTTATTAAGGAACTGTATCAGCCCATAGTCATAGATGCGGGTGGGATTGATGCAATAATCGGCAACCCTGACGTGCTGAAAGAGGCAAAAGGGCCGAGGGTTATAACTCCTCATCCCGGTGAAATGGGAAGACTTCTCGGTGTTTCATCGAGAGATGTACATGCGGACAGGGTAGGTATTGCCAGTAGGGTTGCCGTGGAGAATAATGTCTGCGTGGTGCTGAAAGGCGCCCATACAGTAATTGCCCTGCCTGAAGGCAGGGTCTATATAAACACGACAGGTAATCCGGGGATGGCCACAGCAGGTGCAGGAGATGTCCTGACAGGAATGATAGGAGGTCTGCTTGCCCAGGGATTTAAGCCCGAACTGGCCGCCATTGCCGCAGTCTATCTTCATGGCCTTACCGGAGATTTACTAAGTAATGAAAAGGGCGACTATGGTATAATAGCGACCGATTTAATCGAAAAGATACCGTATGCTATAAATTCCGTGAGACGTGAAACGTAAGACGTAAGCAGCAGGGCAGGTGGGAACCTGCCCGGACAACCGAATGGCTGTCTTTCGGTTTACGATTTACGACTCACGATTCACGAGGGGGTAAAATGCTTACTGCAAGGGATATAATGACAAAGGATGTGATTACCGTTAAAAAGGAAACAAAGGTCTCTGATCTGGCTGAAATCTTTACAATGAGCGGAATAGGCGGAGTCCCGGTAGTAGATGACTCAGGAAAGGTCATAGGAGTCGTCACGGAAAGCGATCTGGTGGAGCAGTCAAAGTCCCTTCATCTCCCTACTGTATTTACCATCCTGGACTCGGTGATATTTCTTGAAACTGCGAAGCACTTTGAAAAGGAACTGAAGAAGATGACAGGAGCTAAAGTCGAAGATATCTATACGGAAGGTGCTATTACTGTCAGCCCTGATGCACCTGTTCGCGAGATAGCCACAATAATGGCTGAAAAGAAGGTTTATACAATACCTGTCCTTGATGGTGATAAGCTGGTAGGTGTAATAGGGAAGGCCGATGTTGTCCGTGCTTCTGCGAAGGGATAACAGTGGTCAGCGGTCGGTGGTCAGTGGTCAGTCGTTCTCCTGAAGAAACAAGAGAGATAGGGGTAAGGATAGGCAGATTGTGCAAGGCCGGTGATGTCATAGCCCTTGACGGGGACCTGGGTGCAGGTAAGACCTGCCTTATTCAGGGTCTGGCAGAGGGGCTTGGTGTATCAAAAGAGTCTTACGTCAGAAGCCCGACATTCACAATCCTGAACGTCCATAATGGAAGGGTTCCACTTTACCACTTCGATCTCTACAGGCTATCAGACCTTGACGAACTGGAAGAGATTGGATACAGGGAATATATATACGGTGAAGGGGTCTCTGCCTTGGAGTGGGCATCAAATGTTGAAGAGGCGATACCGGAAGAATGTTTGACGATAGGGATTAGAAGGGTCGGAGAGGCGGAAAGGGAGATAGAGATAAATGCAACTGGAGAAAGATACGGAAGATTCATAAAGATTTTTGGGACGCAGATTACCGCAGATTTACAGGATTATAAACGGTAATAAGGGTTAAAGATCAGCGTAAATCATGAAAATCAGCGTCCTATAAAAGTATTAGGAGGTTTTTAAAGGGATGGCATTGATAGTTCACAAGTACGGCGGCACGTCGGTCGGCTCCATTGAGAAGATAAAGAATGTAGCCAAGAAGGTAGCCAAGGTCAGGGGTGAAGGTAATGATGTCATAGTTGTAGTATCAGCTATGTCGGGTGAGACCAACAAGCTCGTTGCAATGGCCAACGAGATGGCTTCGATGCCTGACGAGAGGGAGTATGACGCCCTTATCTCAACAGGAGAGCAGATTACCTCGAGCCTTCTTGCCATGGCCCTTAATTCTATGGGATATCCTGCTGTCTCGTTCCAGGGTTATCAGATAAAGATAGTAACAGACAGCGCATTCACAAAGGCGAGGATACAGAGGATAGACGCTGATAATCTGAGAAAGGAGTTAAAGGCCGGGAAGATCATCACCGTCTCAGGGTTCCAGGGTGTGGATGAGGCCGGGAATGTCACCACTCTCGGAAGGGGCGGCTCGGATACAACGGCGGTTGCCATAGCCGCTGCCCTCAAGGCAGATGAATGCATCATATATAGTGATGTTGACGGGGTCTATACAACCGATCCCAATATATGCCCGAATGCAAGGAAGCTCGACAGGGTCACTTATGAAGAGATGCTGGAGATGGCGAGCCTTGGGGCAAAGGTGTTGCAGATACGTTCTGTCGAATTCGGGATGAAATACAACGTCCCGATAAGGGTAAAGTCTACATTTGTCGAGAATGAAGGAACACTTGTTACAAAGGAGGAAGATAAAGTGGAAGCGCCGTTAGTATCAGGGGTTGCATATGATAAGAATGAGGCAAAGATCACGGTTGTGGGTATCCCTGACAGGCCGGGGATAGCATCTAAACTGTTTACGCCTATTTCCGAGGCGAACATCAATGTTGACATGATCGTCCAGAACATAAGCGCTGAAGGTCATACAGACCTGACCTTTACAGTCCCCAAGAGCGACTTTAAAAAGGCGCTTGAGATCGTAAAGAAGATAGCAAAGGGCATAGAGGCGAGAAACGTCGTAGCTGATGAGAATATTGCGAAGGTGTCCGTAATCGGGGTCGGAATGAGAAGCCACTCAGGGATTGCCGCCAAGATGTTCGACCTTCTGTCAAAGGAAGGGATAAACATCATGATGATATCCACTTCAGAGATAAAGGTCTCATGCGTGATTGACACCAAGTACACAGAGCTGGCAGTCAGGGTGCTTCATGACGGGTTCGGGCTTGGGAAATAAAAAATGGCAACCACAGAGGGTTGCCCCTACATAACAACAAAACCGTTACTTCTTTGGGGCGTGGATGCACAGGTTGTGAAGGTCTTCGGCAGCCTCCATCACTGCCTCTGAGAGGGTAGGGTGGGAGTGGATCGTCTCTCCCAGTTCCTTCACAGTCATCCCCTTCTGCATGGCAACTGCTGCCTCATGGATTATGTCTGTTGCATGGGCCCCTATGATATGACAACCTAATACCTTATCTGTCTTTGCATCGGCAATTATCTTCACCATCCCTGTAATTTCCCCCATTGCCTGGGCCTTACCTAATGTCCTGAAGTTGAAACGACCTATCTTTACATCTATCCCCTTTTCCTTAGCCCAGTGTTCCCTGAGACCTACGCTTCCTATCTCCGGCATGGTGAATATCCCGGAAGGGACCACATCATAGTTCATGACCCTATGGTGACCCATGATGTTCTCAATCGCCACAAGCCCCTGTGTCGATGCAACATGGGCCAGCATGATTTTCCCTGTCACATCCCCTATGGCAGAGATGCCTGGAATATTGGTCTCCATCCTTTCGTTGACGGTTATCTCACCTCTCTTTCCCTGGGCTATACCGATCTTTTCAAGTCCGATATTCTCGTTGTTCAACGCCCTTCCTATTGATACAAGGCAAAGCCCTGCCGTGATTCTCTTCCCGTCCTCCAGTGTAGCCGTCACGCCACCGTCAGTCTTCTCGACCTTTGTTATCTTTGCAGATGTGATCAGCTTTATCTTCTTTTTCTTCAGCTCCCTTTCAAGGGTTGAGGCTATCTCAGGGTCCTCGGTGGCAACGGCCCGATCCATCATTTCAACCATGGTCACTTCCGAACCAAGTTCGTTCAGAATGCAGGCGAATTCGCATCCTATGACCCCTGCGCCAACTATCAACACCGATTTTGGCGTCTCTTTCAGGTTCAACGCCTCATCGCTGGTTATGACCTTCTCACCGTCAAATGGGAAGAGGGCCATCCTTGCAGGCCTTGACCCTGTTGCAATGATTATCCTGTCAGCCTGAATGCTGCTCTTTGAGCCGTCCCTTGTCGTTACCTCAATTTCTGTGGGGCTCAAGATGGCCCCTCGACCTTCGACAATGTTTACCCCATGGCTCTTGAACAAGGCCCTTATGCCTTTGACAAGATTACCGACGACCTTGTCCTTCCTCTCCATCATCTTTTGCATGGAGAAGGTTATCTCTCCCTTTATCTCGATCCCGAATTCATCCGCATGCCTGAGCTTCTGAAGGGTCTCTACAGATGCAATCAGGGTCTTTGTAGGTATGCAGCCCCTGTTGAGGCATGTGCCTCCGACCTCAGTGTCCTCTATGACTGTAACCTCCCCGCCTAACTGCCCGCCTCTAATGGCCGCCACATATCCACCAGGGCCGGAACCTATTATTACAACCCTTGTCTTTCCCATCACATCCTCCAGAAATGATATTATTTGGTTGCTAAATATAGAACAAAACAGCCTGGCAGTAAAGGTTATTATTGACCTGTATTTACTCTTTAATAAAGAAGGTATTCGCAAATAGCTAATTTAAGACTATTTAGCACTACTGTCCGGTTGTTAATTGAATAAATTCAACTGTTTGGAAATATCGGTTATACAGTGAAGGGTCTTTTTTCTCTAACTGCTTGACTCAATCCATCAAAGCTCCATGTCGTTAAGAGTCAGCCTGCTGTAGCCCAAATAAAAGTGAGTCACCTCCGGCTTTGCCGGAGGTGACTCACCTGCCTTTCAGTGCAAGAATATAGTCGGCCCCTTTGTCTATTACCCCGGCTGCAATGTTTTTCC
>CAKKSC010000079.1 GCA_919902985.1 Desulfuromonadales bacterium
GGTTACCCTCTTAAACTCGACTCATTATTGTCTTGACAGAGGGGTCCACTATACAGCGCATCCTTTATTATTTCGAGAAGAACAGGGCTATCTTCTTTCAATAAACGATCAAGGAGGTATAAGAGGCCCTGACGTGTTGGGATATCTTTAAAAAATTCAATGGTATACTTTCTATAGTTAGCGTCTGTATCACTTAAAAAAGGCGCTATCAGGCTCAAATCTTCACTCAGAAGACTAAATATAAAATTCTTTTCATCATCGTCCTCACGATTGATATTGTAGTAGCGCTTCAGCAAAGACCTATAATCTTTCGCTTCTTTATGCGCTATTAAGTCTTTTTTTGTTTTCTCAAACTCATATTCTGAAGTCATTCAATCCCCTCAGATAATATAAATAGCCACCTTCCCGCACCCTCTCGACCTGAACCCACCGAGCAAATTTATAGCCTTCAACCTTTCAACTACCAACTCATTAATAATCCTCTCGGCATCCCAGTCGCCTTTATTAAGCCAGGCATCGTTTGCCCCTATTCCAAGGTTTTTGTCAATGATGCGGGATTTACCCAGTGTCCAGCCTTTTATACTGTCAGATTTAATAACTTCGAGTGTACCGCTGAATTCAATCCCATTTGCAATTATCTGAAAATCCCTATTGGTCTTTTCGGAAACAACGCCGGTAGCCCTGTCAATTCTCACGGCGTACATATCTTCCGGCGTTGCCGCAGTATGCAGGTAGGGAATCCGCAGGAACCCCACAAGTCCCTGCGCCCCCAAGAGGTAACATGCCGGGCAAATGCTCTCTGTCTTATGTTTTGGGTTGGAAGAATATGAACATCCCCCGCCGTCGCGATATCTCTTTTGTTCAATTATCTTTTTCTCGTCAGCCGATAATGTGTTGAAGGCACTTGGGATACAGGGCTTCATGGCAGGGTCATTAGGATACTTATCTACCAGGTATTCCTCAATGTTCGCCCTTAACGCTCCCTTCAAACTGGAACCCTGGATGACAACCTTGCCGCCTATGGTTGTGACCGGATTATCAATGCCTGACATAACGTTTTTTAATGCCCCGATCCTGAAAGGCTCCTCCGTAACCAGCTTCACATTGAACTTTCTGATCTCCTTGCTCATTTTCTACCCTCCTTTTTATGTGCTTCATCCAATATAGAGTTTAATTTGCCGAGGATGTAAGAACAGATGGAAATGTCAAGCTTGACCTCTTCCCGTCCCATAAAGTTAACGATCCTAAGCAAAGCCTCATTTCTTACCGTTTCCCACCTATTGTCCCTTTTTTCCGTTTTTCCTGTGAGATAAACGCTTGCGGTGCGACACCCTTGCCCCTCCAACAGCTTCCTCACATCATCCAGTTGGCTGTTTGCAAACCATTGTTTTCGTCGCGGGTCCGGCTCTACTCCCTTATCTTTTACTATCCTTACAATCTCAGTAACAACGCGATTAATCTCAACATCTCTTTCGGAATGTGCCTTAGGTTCTATCATTGCTCCTCCTCAATCAAAAAATCGTACCCCTTGACAAGACTGCCTTCATACAGCGACTTTACGTATTTCCCTGATACCGGCGTTTCCGGTTCAAACAGATAGCCGTAAACAGGTTTAATTTCACTAATGCCAAAGAGTGACAGATGTTTAACAGGAATCCTGGTTTGCAGTCTGCCTGCTTTGATAACGGGCTTCTCCACTGTCCGCACATATCGGAGTTTGCAATTCCCGAAACCCTTGGATTTAAAAGCGCCCATCCTAATGACATCGCTTCTTTCCAATTCCCTTTTGAACTCCTCAATGTTGCCACCTTCAAGGGTCATATAGACCAAGCCTTTTACGTCGGTAAAAAATTCTATCTGCAAGGGAACCCTGGCAACATCCTCGCTTCTGTATCTCGGAGAATGCACATGAATTTGTCTGAATCTATCGATCTCTTTAAGATAACTTTCGTCAAGTTTGCCTACGGCGCATATCCGATTGTCTCCAAATCGCTCCCTTAACGCCCCTGTTATGGATGAAAATGGGATTGTCCTGACGCAGGGCTTGAATATTCCCTTTTTGACGCGCTCTCCTATGCAAAGGGCGTCGGCAGTTAATGCATATTCAATGTATTTAACGTTCATCTCTTTTCAGCACCTTTCATGATCTTGTAAAACGCCAGTGTCTCCTTTAACGACAACTCGCCCGTGGTTATAAGCGGTATTGCCAAGTCCTCCAGATCGCCTTTCATGTCAAGCATGGCAACCTTGGTTAAAAACTGATTGTCAGTCCTGTCCTCAATCTCTGCCAGTTTGTGCAATGCGGCGCTTACCCGTTTTTTCTCAATCCCGGAATCCATCAGCCTCTTGAACTTTGCAAGCCTTACTTCAAGCTTTACATTGGGGATTGCATAAATATTGATTTCTTCATTCGGCTCGTTTAATCTCCTCCAGCTTTCCATAAAGGGATATTTGACACTGGAAACCGTAACAGACAACCGAATGGGCATGACCATCCTTCTTGCCGCACCAAACTTGGCCATACTGGAAAAGAATTGATTCGACTCAAGCATCTCCGTATAGCACCGTACAAGCGGTTTTATATCGCCTGCCTTTTTGACCTTAATGCAGAATAGATCGTCCATGATCCGTTCATGGTTTTCAGACTTCCCATAATCCTCATGCCACAGAACCTCATCCTTGAAGGCCGCCAAAAACCTCTTATAATCATGAAGAAACTCTTTGATAATGGAGAATCCGAGGTCGTCATCTAAAATCTCATCTTTAAGAAATACATCCTTAAACATCTTTTTCAAAAAGGCCGTCAATCCAGCCATGTCGATATGCACCTTGAAGAATGCGGCGCTAACGTTTTCTTCATCCTCCCATTTTGCGAGGTTTTTTGCCTTGTCCGCATCTTTTCGCACATCAAAGCACCCATCGCAAAGAGACTCCTCAATAGGCTCAATCTCTGTTGATCCTGGATAGGCGTCCCGTGGATACAAATGCCTTGCCTGCGCCATCTGGCACATATCGCATATAATGGCCTTGTGACTCGCCTCATTCCCTTCAATGGTCGTTATCTCGTCCTGGATCGCAGGATAAAGATTCATTTCATAAGGAACGAAGAGCTTATTAAAGGTATGAAGGAATTCCTTGTTGCTTAAAATGCTGTTTACAACGGTTGTCTCAACATAATAATTCGTTCTTTGCCCCAGAACCGCCCTGACTTTCTCAGGAAAATTCTCGGCCTCCCCTGGAATAGCAGCGACAAGCACCTCATCGGAAAGATCATAAATTGTGACCCCGTTAACGGCCTGTCGCAAGCTTTGCAGTATTTCCGGAACGTCCTTGATAATCTTGGAGTCCCTGAGTCTTGCAAGTTTTGAATTGACTGTGAGTTTAATCCTTATCAAAGCCAATAGTTTCTTTGAAAACTCATACTTTCTTTTTCTGAGTGTTTTGGCATCCGGCATTTCGTCAGAAATACCAAAATGCTCAGCATTCTTCAGGAAAAATTCAAACCATGCGGCTGTTAGTTCGTTATGAGTTTGAAGCGAAGCAAATGGACACTGGGCTGCATCCTCAGATCTTGCATTGAATGCATCCTGAAATTCATCATAAAGCTTTGATAGGTCAGTTGCTGCAATCACCTTTTTTATAACATCAGGGTCTGCTGAAACCTCCTTTTTGTCTTTTTCAAGCTCTTCTTTAGTTTTCCTGGCATCACGCCATATCCTGAATGTCTTGTGATAGTTCCCTTCTTTTCTTGGTTTTCTCAACTTCCTTGATATAGTAGCCGCCTTAACATCCGCCAGATGAATACAGAGCATCTCAGGTGTTAAAGGATAAGGGTTGCAGCCTGCTTCTCTATGATCCGTTGTCCAATGCCTGCTTACGCAATGGTGCTTTAAGGCATTCTTAAGATCGGCATCTTTTATCAACTTAAATTCTGCACACCGTTCAGGGCAGAAATGCATCTTGCTGTCGCCTGTCAGCTTTAAAATGTCATGAAGCTTAGCAGCCAATGATCTTTCCACTATAAGACTCCTTTCACCTCTTTCGCCGCAACGCCGCCAAAACCACGCTCTGATATTCTTTTTTAGCAACCCCGCTCATCTACAACCTCCGTTTTCATAACGCCCCCTCACCCCCTCTTGCCAAGAGGGGGGAAAAGATTTCGTAACTCCCCCTCGCTCCTCTTAACCTTAGAGGGGGAATATTTTTACCCCTCCTCTTAGACAAGAGGAGGTTGGGAGGAGTTACTCTTTCTGCTTATCTCACTCAGCGCACCCTCAACATTCTGAATCACCTCGTTGTTCCAGAACCTCAACACCTCGATACCCATTTCTTTAAGATAGCTTGTACGCACTGCATCGTATTCCTTATTCTCTTCCTCGGCATGTTGTCCACCGTCAAGTTCAACGGCAAGTTTGATCTGAGGACAGAAAAAATCCAGGATATAAGGGCCTACGCTGAATTGCCGATAAAATTTCAGGCCGTATACCTGCTTATATCTGAGTCTTCCCCACAACAATTTTTCAGCATCGGTTTGACTTCTCCGAAGCCCCTTCCTTCGCTCTCTAAGTGTCTGTTCGTTATAGATGTACTTCATAGTCTCATAACTCCCCCGGCCCCTCTTGCCAAGAGGGGAGAAAAGATTCGTAACGCCCCCTAACCCCCTCTTTACAAAAGAGGGGGGATACCTAAAACCCTATCTTCTTCACCTTCTTCTCCTGCGGCATCATAAGCTGCCTGATAACGTCAAATACGGCTTTTATTTCACCGTCATGCCTTTCAATCTTCCTTTCAAGATCAGTTAATTTATAGGCGAGTTCTTTATGAGTTGACAGAATTTCCTTTAGTTTTACAAAGGCGCGCATTATGGCAATGTTCACCTGTATGGCCCTTTCACTCTTCAATACGCTGGAAAGCATCGCCACTCCTTGCTCTGTAAACGCGTATGGAAGGTATCGACGACCACCCCAACTTGAGGTCACAAACTGTGACCTCAAGCTATCGAATTCATCAGCAGTAAGTTGAAACATGAAATCGGACGGAAACCGTTGGATGTTTCGTTTGACGGCCTATAAGAGAGCCTTTGTGGGTACACCGTAAAGCTCAGCGAGATCGGAATCCAACATTACTTTTTGCATTCGGATCAGATATATCTTGCTCTCTATTACGTCCAGAGATACCGTTACTTCCACATGTCCCTCCTGAATCCCGGCTTAAGGCTCAATCTCGTACTTCCCCAACCCAAAACTGGTCCCTTTTCCCACGTGCAGCACCTCTCCAAGCTCTATGAACGGCATGAACTCGCCCAACTCTCCCTCAAAACTCACCTTCCCCACAAACCCGCCCATCTTCATCCTTACATCCTGTCTCGCCGAATACCTCTCCCAGTCGTGCCACTCTGTTTTTCTCTCTTTCACCTTAACCTTTTGCGCTCTTTCGATAAGGCCTTTGAAATCAAGGTCAAGGCGCTCTCCATAATGGAAGTATGAAAGGGTCGAAATGCGCCGGAGGAGGCTTCTTATGAGGTGATGGAATTCGAGATCAACAACAAGGTCTTCGTTTATGACTATGCGGGTAGGAGTGAGGAAGCTCAGAGAAACCGTGTCCGTTGTCCGTGTCCGTAATACCTCGGACGCAACTCCCCCGCCTTCGCCTCCCCCTCTTAATCCAAGAGGGGGTCGGGGGGCGTTATAAAATAGTTTTCTGTCTACAGAATTGTATATCTCCCTCCCTTCACATGACACATTTAACAGTTGATATTTCCCTTTTCCTTTCCCTATCCCGATATTTCCAAGCTCTTCAAAGGTGTAGATGAAGTAAGGCAGATATTCGGCGGCCTTGCCGAGGAGGACAAGGCCGAAGGAGAGAGCATCTCCAGGCTTGTAATGGGTCTTTGTTTCAAGGGGCGGTTCTATTATGAATGGATGGGGGGCTTTTTCGTATTTTCTGAGGATTTGGGAATCTTCCGGCGGCGGGGTCTCAAAGACGTAGGAATAGATACAGCGCGATTTGAGGATGCAGTCGTTGCATTCCTTGTTTCTGATAGTGCAGACTGTTTTTTTGAATGCGTGGCCGAAGCCGCCTCGGAAGGTAGATCCCTTGTACGGTGGAAGGGAAAGCGGGTCTATGGCAGATATGGTTAATAGGAACTTTACCAAGAGATGCTCCGTATCCTATCCTAACAGATATGCTCAACTTCTCTGGTAAAATATCTTTATTATCTGTAATAGTCAAGAATTGTTGATGAAGTTATCATTCTTCTTCAACCATTTTTTATAAACCGATGAGCGCTTCCCATATTATAAACGCATCAATCCGCTTTTGGAATCACGATAATGCTTGACTCCTTGTCCATGAAGTATTTCTTCTTGTCTTCCTCGTAATTATATCCGATCTCGGTGCCGGGAGGGATCTTGACGTTCTTGTCTATGATCGCCATGTTGATCCTGCACCCTTCCCCTATCTCTACACCGTCCATGATTATCGAGTTGATTATGCTGGCGCCGCTGTTGATATGAACGTTTCTGCCTAAGACAGAATCCTGGACATTGGCGCCGGTTACTATAGACCCCTCTGATACCACTGAGTTTATAACGCTCCCCCTCTTACCTCTTTTATCATAGCAGAACTTGGCCGGAGGCGCTCCGTAGCTGGCAGTCCTGATGGGCCACTTGGTGTTGTAAAGGTTGAATGTTGAATCTATCCTCCTCAGGTCCATATTGGTCTCCCAGTATGTCTTTATGGTACCAACGTCCCGCCAGTATCCTCTCTCTATTTCAGATGCGCCTGGGACGTTGTTGGTCATAAAATCGTAGACGAAGAGGCGGGATTTTTTGTAGATGCTCGGAAGGATTGATTTCCCGAAGTCATGTTCAGTGTTTTCCTTTGCGTCCTTCTCAAGGACGTCTATCAGGAAGTCTGTGTTGAATATGTAGTTTCCCATGGAGATCAGCGCCTTTGTAGGGTCATTAGGCATTGGAATGGGTTTTTTCGGCTTTTCCTGAAACCCCTCAATCCTCCCCTTCTTGTCGGTCTGGATGATCCCGAACTGGCCGGCCTCTTCCAATGGGACTGGCAAGGCTGAAACGGTCACATCTGCCTTGTTTTTAATATGGAAATCAATCATCTGTCTTATGTCCATCCTGTACACGTGGTCTGCACCGAAGATGAGCACCATATCGGGGGCAAAGCGCTTTATGAGGTTGACGTTCTGGTATATGGCATCGGCAGTTCCCCTGTACCACTCCTCTCCTGTCCTCATCTGGGCGGGGACGATGGTTACAAACTGGTCTCTCAGCATGGAGCCGAATCTCCAGCCGTCCTTAAGGTGCTCCATGAGGGACTGGGCCTTGAACTGTGTCAGAACGTAAGTCGAGTAGATGCCGGAGTTTACGAGGTTGCTAAGGACAAAATCCACGATCCTGTACTTCCCTCCGAACGGCACAGCGGGCTTGGCCCTCTCCTGTGTCAGCGGAAACAGCCGGGTCCCTTTTCCCCCGGCCATAACCATTGCAAGGACCCTCATGTTTTTAATTGCCATAGATACCCCCTACGCGAGATTTATGACCAGGATAGCTTGATTCGGGCATTATATCAGGGAAGTTAAAAAAAAGACAAAGATTAAATGACAGTTCCTGAGCTCTCTGCTTCCTTGCAAGCAAACTACTTTTTCTTAAGTAGCTTTAATACCTCATTCAGCGGCCTTGTATTCAGCACATCCTTCTTCTCAACCCATCCGCGCCTTGCAGTATTGACCCCGAACCTGATATTGTCCATATGCTGCTTCATATGTGTGTCGGTTGAAATAACAAGCATAACCCCCATGTCCTTCGCCAGCTTGCAATGGATGTCATTCAGATCAAGCCTGTCGGGGTAGGAGTTTACCTCCATGGCGACATTATACTTTTTGGCAGCCTCAAGGACCTTTTCCATGTTCAACGGATAAGCCTCTCTCCCTGTCAAGAGCCGTCCTGTGGGATGGGCAATTACATTTACAAGGTCGGTCTCAATGGCTGCTATCAACCTCGTCGTCATTTCATCCTCCGGCATATTGAACCTGGAATGGACAGCCCCAATCACGATGTCAAGCTTTTTCAGCACCTTCTCATCAAGGTCCAAGGTCCCGTCACCCTTGATATCGACCTCTGTTCCTTTGAGTACCGTGAAGCGTGAACCGTGAGCCGTGAGCCGTTTGTTGAACTTATCGATCTCTTCTATCTGCTTCAGCAGCCTCTCCTCGTTAAGCCCGTGGGCAATACCCACCGCCTTGGAGTGGTCTGTTATTGCTATGTATTCATATCCCTTCTTAACGGCATAATCCACCAGCTCTTCTATGGTGTTCCCACCGTCGCTCTCCTTTGTGTGGACATGGAGGTCGCCTTTGATATCCTCGACCTTTATCAGCTCCGGAAGTCTCCCCTTTTCAGCGGCCTCTATCTCTCCCCTGTTTTCCCGAACCTCCGGTGGAATCCAGGGAAGCCCCACGGCCTTATAGACTTCCTCTTCAGTCTCTCCAGTGATCCATTTTTCGTCCTTTTCCCTGAATACCCCATATTCGCTGATCTTGAGACCCATCCTCTTGGCCCTGTCACGGATGGCTACGTTGTGTGCCTTTGAACCAGTAAAATACTGTAGGGCAGAGCCAAAGGCCTTCTCTTCCAGCACCCTTACGTCTGTCTGCATGCCGTTCTTTAGCACAACGGTTGTCTTTGTCTCGCCCCTTGCAACAACGCTCGCCACATCAGGAAATGCAATAAACCTGTCCATTACAGGCCCTGCTTTTTTCGCAGTAACCAGTATATCCAAATCCCCTATCGTCTCCTTCCACCTCCTGAGGCTCCCGGCAGGGACGACATCTACCACTCCAGACATCTTTCTCAAATACTCCACGATCTGGTTGGCATAAGAAAGTCCGACAGCCAGCCCGAACCTCCCTGCGCCTGCTTTAAGACTCTTTATCCCCTTGAGTATCTTCTCTTCAGACTTCTCGCCCATTCCGGGAAGGTCACGTAGTTTACCTTCTTTGCCCGCCTTTTCAAGCTCTTCAACAGACCTTATACCGAGTTGGTCATAGAACAGCTTCACTTTTTTGGGGCCAACACCTGACACCTTCAGGAGATCAAGGAGGGTTGGCGAAAGCTCCTTCAAAAGCTCCTGATGGAAATGGCATTTCCCTGTCTTCAACATCTCAACTATCTTCTCATGGAGGCTCTCGCCAATCCCCGGTATCTCCTCCAACTCCTCCTCGTTCCTCTCAAGGATACTCTTGATATTTACCGGAAGCCCCTCTATGACAAGCCCGGCGTTCCTGTAAGAACGTATCCTGAAGGGGTTGTCTCCCTTGATCTCAAGAAGATCTGCAATCTCATAGAATACCTTTGCGATATCGAGGTTCTCCATATTATAAAGATTATATTATGATGCTGAAATCGTCAACTCCCAGAATGCCTTCACATCAGCTTTGTCAATTAATGATCCCTTTTGTCTTTCACTTTACCTTGTCTTTGTGGTAAATATCCCTTCCATCGATTCAGAGAGGAAACGACCTTGCAGAAAGAGATAAGGAAACAGGTTTTTAGACTTGCCATCCCTGCGGCATTGAGCAGCCTCCTCCAGAGGACCGTTAGTATCTTCGACATATTCCTGGTAGGAGGACTTGGTGCATCTTCCATTGCAGCAGTTGGTATTGGACAGCTTAGCATCTTTGTTGCCATGACGATATTCCTGGGCCTTTCGGCAGGGACAACGGTCGTCGTTGCCCACCTGGCTGGCGCTGAAAAGAGTCAAGAGGCTGGAAAGACCTCATATCAATCTATTCTCGTAGTATCCGGAGTGGCGGTACTCATAAGCCTTATCGGAATAGCCTTCAGCTATGAGCTGCCTCTCATCATGGGGGCTGATGCAGAGGTCACACTGATAGCCGACACCTACCTGAAGATAATCTTTTACGCCTTCATTTTTACAACTCTTGTAAATATTCTAACAGGTATAATGCACGGTCATGGGGACACAAAGACCCCACTGAAGGCCATAATCTTCGTCAATATCCTCCACTTTGTAATTGCATATCCGCTTATATACGGGAAGTTTGGATGTCCGCAAATAGGGGTTCCAGGCGCCGCCATAGCCATAGGGGTATCAGAGGCTGTCGGGGCTGTCTGGTTATTCTGGGATGCCTTGAGAAAAGGGTATATCAAAAAAGGGCCAATAGACACCATCCTTACCAGAAGGGTCCTCCGTGTGGGGATGCCTGTGGCGTTGGACAGAGTGATGCAACAGCTTGGGCAGATGGCATTTGCCATGATTGTGATGGGTTACGGGACTGCTGCTTACGCGGCACATCAGGTAGGGCTTTCCATAGAGGCATTTTCATTCATGCCTGGCCTTGGCCTGTCAATAGCGGCGGCGACAATGGTAGGGCATAGTCTGGGGGCTGAAAAGGCGGACAGGGCAAAGATAAGCACGATTGAGGCCACCCGCCTGGCCGTAATAATCATGACTGCCATGGGACTCTGCTTCTTCTTCCTTCCTTATCTCTTTATGAGGGCATTCACGACAGACCCGCAGGTGATAGGGCATGGGACTGTGTTCCTCAAGATAGTGGCCATCCTCCAGATACCTCTGGCGATCTCAATGGTGCTTGCCGGAACTTTAAGGGGCGGGGGTGACAGCAGATATTCGATGTTCACCACCATTGCAGGAATGTGGTTATTCAGGATACCGGCAGCCCTTATCCTTATAAAGTTTTTTCATGTGGGACTGTATACTACATGGTCACTTATGATCCTTGACTGGCTGGTGAGAGTGACGCTCCTCATAAACAGGTACAGGTCGGGAGAGTGGCAGAAGAAGGTGTAATCACCCCCCTATCTCCTTGAGCCTCCCGGATATTATGTCCCTTACCTTCTGGTTCAGGTCCTTCCTTGAAGATGGAGAAAGCCCCTCCGTGAGTATCGGCTCGTCTATTACAACCTTTATCCTTCCAGGCCTCTTGGCAAACTCCTTGCGTCTCCAGAAGAGGCCTGCATTGTGTGTTACAGGGACTATCGGCACTCCAGCCTTCAGTGCAAGGCTCACCCCTCCGGGGTTGAACTCACCCACCTCTCCCGGCGCAACCCTTGTCCCCTCCGGGAAGATGATTACGCTGAACCCCTCCTTCAGGAGCCTGGCCCCCTCGCTGTTTATCTGTTTCAGTGATGTTATCCCCATCTCCCTGTCTATCCCTATATGCCCAAGGACCTTGAGACACCAGCCGAATACAGGGATATAGAAAAGCTCCCTTTTGAGCACCCACATGTAAGGAGGAAAGATGGAGGGGAATATGACCGTCTCCCATGCGCTCTGGTGCTTGGCAAGATAGACGGCTGGTCCTGCCGGAATATTTTCTCTCCCGACAACTTCATAACTTATTCCGCAAAGCAGCCTCAGGTATATCCCGTTCAGCCTGCTCCAGAGGCGGCCAAAGAGATAGGATGCCCTGATGCCAAAGGGCCTGACAATAACGATCAATGCAGATAATATAAGGGTCGTCGGCCAGTGGAGTATATAAAACAATAGAGAGCGGATTATGAGCAATTAGCGACCCTTCCTTCAAAGTGGCTCGAGCAGATGTCTCTTATATCATATTATCTTTGCCTTTTCAAAGGACGACAAAGCTGGTATTATCCTTGCCATGAAGAGGTTCCTGAAGTTCATCATAGGCCTTGCCCTTCTTCCAGCGTGCTACGGATACTCCCTGGAGTTTCTGAGGGTAATATCAGCCATCTACAAGAACCCAGGCACCTACTGGGGGATGTTTGTCGGCGGTGGCGCGGTTTATCTGCTGTTACACATCCTCCTCCCCAAACCCTTACTATTGCATATCTTTGGCCATGAACTAACCCATGCCTTCTTCGCAAAGCTCTTCGGCTGGAAGGTCAAGTCTATGAAGGCCACAAACAGCGGCGGCCATGTAAAGCTATCAGGCTCCAACTTCATCGTAACCCTGGCCCCTTACTTCTTCCCGCTTTACTCATTCATAGTCCTTCTCATATATATGATGACTATCCTGTTTGGTTACGATAAAGGTTTTTACCCTTATTTCCTCTTCCTTACAGGCTTCACCATCTCCCTCCACATCCTCATGACCATAGAATCGTTAAGGACAGACCAGCCAGATATAAAGGAGGGCGGGCTGGTATTTTCTGCCCCTCTTATCTATCTCGGGAATATCCTGGTTATGGTCCTGCTCCTGAGGCTCACGGTCTTCAAAGACATAAACTATTACGGTTTTCTGA
Organism: Desulfuromonadales bacterium; assembly: GCA_919902985.1. Lineage (GTDB taxonomy): Bacteria > Desulfobacterota > JAENJC01 > JAENJC01 > JAENJC01 > JAENJC01. Next base: position 12,273 of record CAKKSC010000079.1, read on the forward strand.
AGATGGGTTGGCTCAGGAGCTGGGAGGTGTGGAAGGCCCTTTATAATGCTGGTTCAGGGTGAATATTCCGCTCTTGACTACGAGCCTACCATCTGATATTTTTTAGACCAAGTTGCTTTCAAATATCTATTTTTATGGTTGATGAAAGCTTACTTGGTATTATACCCGGAGGGGTATTAACCACTACTTGGGCGATTAACTCAGCGGGAGAGTGCCACCTTCACACGGTGGAAGTCGCAGGTTCAATCCCTGCATCGCCCACCAAACTTTTTATCTGCCTGTCGACTTGTCCGACCAGCTCCTTTCTGCACATTTGTAATGGTGGTGAATTCATTCGTGATTTAGGGGTATCCACTTGACTCAACCAGCCACAATATATTGTGGTTTCACTATTGA
>CAKKSC010000080.1 GCA_919902985.1 Desulfuromonadales bacterium
TAAGGCCCAATTTGCCAGTACTCAGAGAATTCACACAAAACGCTTGACAGTACCGTTGATGCAGTCGTCACTAATCGATCAGACCTGGATTCCAAAACGAATTATAGCTCCATCCGATTTATGCAAAGCATACGATCAAGGTAACGAAATTCTCAAAAATCTCAATCTTGCGACTTATGAGAGTGTCATTTCGCTTGAAGCTTACGCGTACTACACGATCCACCGATGGAATAGTGCTCTGTTACTTGGATGGTCTTTTACTGAAATCTTGTTAGACAAAATATGGGACGAAAAAGTTGTAAAACTTGTTGCCAGTGATGAAAAGGGGCGGCGTGAGAGGCTAAAAGACTATCGTGTCTATACTGCAGCGGTTAAGATCGAACTACTTTATTCAGCTTCTGTTTTTGATGTCAGTACTTACAATGCATTAAACAGCTTGAGAGCCAAACGAAATGAACTCATTCATGAGAGTAAGCCCGTTTTTCAAAAAGATGCGGAATTGATATTTAGTACAATACCTGGCTTAATTCGTATAATTTCAGAAAAAGAAGCTACGTTTGCAAATCCTGGATGGTCACGCCCCGGAGGGTGGGTTGCGTAAATAATCGCTTATGGTTTGCATAATACTAACGAGTCGTTCCACGCCGACCGCTTCGCGGCAACTCATTCCGGCGGTTGAGCGTCGACCCTGACGGACAGTGAAGCGTGCCCCATCAAAGCGGTTCGAGAGAAGCTTCTCAGGGTCATAAACTTCTGACAAGTTTCTCTTCATGGCCCGTCCCCTTAGCATTGAATATCCAGGAGCGGTGTATCACATCACCAATCGGGACATCTAAAACAAATCCCTTTCTTTTCTAAATTCAACGAAAAGATATTCTATTTCCGAAGAAATTCTCTGATGAAACATATTGGGCGAATGTCTGGTGCTTCTTGTAATCAACAGGCAAAATAGTGGTTTGCATTTCAATCTCCGACAATATGGACACACCCGTATAAACCTTATGAGTCTGTCCGGTGCTTCAAGTTTATTATCTATAGCTATGGGTGGTAAACAGCCATAAACCTGCTATAATTTCTGTGGAAAGGAAACAGACATGCCGCAAAAGACCCTTCTTATAATCGACATGCTTGACGATTTTGTCCTGCCGGGAGCTCCCCTTGAGGTTCCGGATACGAGGAAGATAATTCCGAATATCGGACGGGAGATAATAAAGGCAAGGGGGGCGGGTTATCCGGTTGTTTACGTCTGCGATTCCCATGCACCGGACGACAGGGAGTTTCAGATATGGCCAAGGCACTGCGTTAAAGGGACAAAAGGGGCCCGGGTAGTTGACGAACTGGCGCCGGAGCCCAAAGATATCGTCATTGAAAAGACCACATATTCAGGCTTTTTTAATACGAGACTGGAAGAGGTTTTGAGGTCTCTCGGAGTAACTGATCTAATAATAACCGGTTGTGTAACCAATATATGTATACTTTTTACGGCATCGGATGCGGTTCTGAGAGGGTATAACGTCACAGTGCCAAAGGATTGCGTGGCGGGACTGAATAAAGAAGACCATGAATTTGGCTTGAGACAGATGGAAAAGGTGCTGAAGGTGAACATAATATGAAATTGTAGGGGGTGCTAATGTTCCAGACCGCATCATTTGATGAGATAAAGGCAGGGAAGGTAACAGACGTCTATTTTGAAAGGACGATGAGGATCCTTAAGGCAAAGGGGATAGACAAGCGGGTAAAGGCGGAGTTCATTGCAAAAGAGCTTCCTGACAATGCCGAATGGGGAGTTTTTACTGGTCTTGAGGAATGTGCAGCGCTGCTTAAGGGAATGAAGGTCAATGTCAGGGCAATGGCTGAAGGTACAGTATTCAGGCCCCTTCAGCCCGTGATGGAGATAGAGGGTATGTATACCGACTTCGGAATTTACGAGACCGCCCTACTTGGCCTTATCTGCCAGGCATCAGGCGTGGCAACAAGGGCTGCCCGATGTAAGATGGCGGCTGGTGACAGGAAGGTCATATCTTTCGGCGCCAGGAGGATGCACCCTGTACTTGCCCCTATGATTGAGAGGAACGCATATATCGGCGGCTGTGACGGGGTCTCGGTATTAAGAAGCGCAGAACTCATAGAGGAGGAGCCTATGGGGACCATGCCTCATGCTCTGATCCTTATTATGGGTGATGTGGAGAGGGCCATTAAGGCCTTTGATGAGGTCATCGAGCCGAAAGTGATGAGGACTGCCCTTGTTGATACATTTGTGGATGAAAAGTTTGAGGCAGTCAGGGCTGCCGAGGCCCTGGGTGGAGGGCTGTTTGCTGTCAGGCTTGATACCCCTGGTTCCAGGAGGGGAAACTTTTACAGGATCATAGAAGAGGTGAAATGGGAACTTGACATAAGAGGATTCGGTAATGTTAAGATATACGTCAGTGGCGGGTTAAATGAGGAAAAGGTATTGGGACTGAACCCGGTGGTTGACGGTTATGGGATTGGAACCTGGATAAGCAACTCCCCTGTCATAGACTATGCAATGGATATCATGGAGGTTGAGGGGAAACCGCTTGCCAAGAGGGGAAAGTGGTCTGGATCCAAAAGTGTCATCCGGTGCGGTACCTGTGGCAGTGAAAAAATTGTACCCTTTACAACAGAACGGGAACACTGCGATTGTGGGGGAATTCACGAAGATATGCTTAAACCATTTATAAAGGATGGGGATTTAATCGGTTCCCTGCCAAAACCTAAAGATATTAGGAAGTATGTCCTGTCTCAGACAAAAACATTATCTCAAAGGAGGAAACCATGACAGAGAAAGAAAAGGAAGGGTTTGAGAAGTTGGTGGATGCTGCAGAGTTGGTGGCAGATGAGGCGATCCACAAAAAGGAGATTCAGGAGATTCAGGAGTTCAGAAAAGACCACCTTTACAATGGTACAAAGAAGCTGAAGCATGTCCCGCCGAAAGGAAAATAATAAAGTACAACAGAACACGCAGGGGTGAAGCTATATTATAATTCAGTGATTAAGGTCTAAAACTTGGTTCTAAAGCGGTCGTGAAGCTCTCCGAGCTTTCCCTTGTTCCAGCTCGAGACCTTGCTCATGTAGTTGGTTATCCTGCATATCCCGTCCAGTTCGATGGAGCCGCATTTGGGGCAGTTTCCCAGGAGTCCCCTGGAGATTGCCCCGCACTCCTGGCACAGCGTAAAGTCAGGGGTTATCATGACCTGGGAGCAGTCCGTCTCTTCCCGAATCCTCCTTAGAAGCTCCACAATATCATGGGGTTTTGGTTTTGAGCCCCCAAGCCATACGCTTGTCAGGGGGTTTGCATCTATCTGGTTATGAAACCTGCCCTCCATGTGTGCCTTGTCAATGGGAGATATTGGTGCAGACGGGCTTAAGTGGGTGGAGTTGGTGTAGTATATCTCTCCTCTCCCTATC
>CAKKSC010000081.1 GCA_919902985.1 Desulfuromonadales bacterium
AATAATCTACCACAGAAACAGGATTAATTCAAGTATTTAGTTGCCGAGGCAATACCGACTATGTAAATCATTATCCCTTTGCGTACCATCATCACACCAATGGCGGCAAGGATGATGTGGGCCAGTTTTGATATGGTCCTTGTGCCTGACTTTCCAAGGACCCGGTTTATCGGTTCATAGAGCCAGAATACGACCCCGGCAAAGAGTATGTTGAGGATTACTGCCGGAATAGTCGCTATTATCCCATACGCATCGGAGAGAAGTATCGTGGTTGTAAGAACCGCAGGGCCAACGATTAAAGGGACCCCCAGAGGAACGGAGCCCAGACTGTCAGGGTCCACGGAGCGCCACTGTCTTTCATAGGTAAGTATATCGCGCAGGGAAAGGACAAAGAGAAGGGTCCCCCCGGCAATCATGAAATCGGCAATGGTAATCCCGATAAAAGCAAATATGGCCTTCCCTACAACAAGAAAGATAAGGGCAACAACCATTGCAGTAACAACAGACTGCCAGATGATTTTGCGGACCTTCGAGCGCTCCAATCCCTCTATAAGGCCTATAAATATCGGCAAAATCCCCAATGCATCCACTGCAATAAACAAAGGGACAAAGCAGAGCCAGAATGTAATCATATCTCCCTCGATGGACAGATATCTTTCAGGACACATTCTGCATGATTCGGCCTCCTGGCCTGACAGACCTTTCTTCCGTGGAGTATAAGGAGATGGGAGAGGTTTCCCCATTCTTCTTTTGGCGTTATGGGCATAAGGTCCTCCTCCACCCTCACAGGATCTTCGTTCTTCGTAAGACCAAGCCTGTAGGAGAGCCTCTTTACGTGGGTGTCAACTGCTATCCCCTCGTTTATTCCATAGACGTTTGAAAGCACTATATTGGCCGTTTTCCGGGCAACACCAGGGAGGGAGATCAGCTTGTCCATGGTCTTCGGGACCTGGGAACCGTATTTTTCAATAATCATCCTTGCCGAACCCTGGATGTTACTTGCCTTGTTCCTGTAGAAGTTTACAGAACCGACATCCTTCTGAAACTCCTCAGGATCAGCGTCCGCATACTCTTTGACAGACGTATATTTTTTGAAGAGGGGTTCAGTTACCTTGTTTACCTGGACATCCGTGGTTTGGGCCGAAAGTATGGTGGCAACCAGGAGTTCAAAAGGGGTCTTGTAGTTTAAGGCACACTTATGTTCAGGATAGAGCTTCTTCAGGCATTTAAGGATATCGATGACTTTTTCTTTATTCTTCACAGAAGTTCCCCATCGTATTGCCCTTCGACATGCTCAGGGCGAATGTAAGTATAATCGTTCATGGTGAGCTTGTCGAACCATATGAGCTTTTGGATAACTTTACAGCAATCCTAATACTTCTGCAAATCCATATGGAGATGCCTCAAACTTTTTTACCTTCACATCAAGGGCCTCCTCAATATCCAGAAGGGTCACGTCATCGAGGAAGATGTCCTCCTCAAGCTTCAGCATGGCATTTGGAATATAGAGGATATCGCCAAGCTCCTTCCCCTTCAGCGATTTTATGATATCTCCGCCGGTAAGAAGGCCTGTAGTAGTAATGCTGAGGCCGAGAAACTCGTTCCTTATCACTTCAAGGCCAATATTAACGCCTTTAATCTCATTGATCCTGTCCACAAGCCTCTTTATAAACCTTGAAGGCAGCTCCCCTGTTACTACTGTCCCGTTTACCCCCCTTTTGGCCTTTTTGGGAAGCCTCCCGTCTATCTCTTCAAGCTCATACAGGAATGACGGTATCATCCCGACACCGTTCTCTATCTGGGAAAATTCGCCATAAGACTCATAAGGGGGGAACTCCACCTCACCCTTGATAAAAAACTCATCGGAAAGGAATACGAAAGGGTCTCCGTACTTTTTTATGTACCTTTTCTGAACTTGCTTTATCTCTGCAATAAGGGCCCTGGCGTATTCCTTTGTCACAGGCTTTATAGGGTACAGCTTCTCCCGATATCGGCTGAGGCCAACAGGGACAACAGCCAGAGAGGCCACCCTCGGGTAGAAATGTATCAGATCTTTTATGGTCCTCTGAAGCTCCTTCCCGTCATTTATCTCAGGGCACAGTACCACCTGGCAGTGAAGCTCTATCCTTGCATCTGTGAGCTCTTTGATGATAGGGATAATGTCCCTCGCCTTGGGGTTCCCTGTCAACATCTTTCGTAATTCAGGGTTCGTGGCATGGACTGAGATATAAAGAGGTGAAAGCCTCTCCTCCTTTATCCGATCCAGCTCCTTGTCGGTGATAGCAGCCATTGTGACGTAGTTGCCGGAGAGGAAGGAGAAGCGATAGTCCTCGTCCTTAAAGTAGAGGGTCTTTCTGAGACCTTTCGGGAGCTGATGGGCAAAGCAGAAGATGCAGTTATTCTTGCAGGTCTTTGGCTTGAGAGGCGGGAAGTTAAGCCCCAGCTCCTCACCTTCATCCTTCTCAACCTCCACCTCCCACTCCTCGCCGTCTGCCTTGAGAACGCCAAGGAGAAGTTCCGGGTCTGTAGAAAAGAAGCGGTAATCAAGGATGTCATTTACTTCATGCCCGTTTAGGGACAGCAGGATATCGCCGCCATCAATGCCGAGCTCTGAGGCGATACTGTCAGGATCAATGGATGTTATTAATAAACCTTTCATCTGTTCAAGAGGCTCCTTACTCTCAGAATAGCCTTATAGCCTTGTCGACATATTGGGTATTATCACGACTTACAGACTTAGTGAAATAAAATTGTATAACAGGAACGCGCCCTATAGCAAGAAGAGAATCTCTCTGGATCAATCACCCCTCTTCATCCCCTTCTTTATCAGATATCCTACAGGGACCCTTCTCACAGGTATCTTTTCCAGCCCTACGATATTCAGCAGAGTAAATCCCCTCCTCTGTAAGGTAACATCCAGGTTAAGCTCTCCGTGCCTTATCCAGATGGACACCTCCTTTGGCACCCATCCCAGTGTGTTTAACTTGCTTCTTATATCAACTATCTGCGGGTTGCTTTCACCGGGGTCGAGTCTGAGGAGCGCCCTGTCGAGGATATCCTTTCCTATCCTGGTCACGTTGACATTGCCCTCAATCTCGGTCCCTCTCCCTTTCAGGTTCAGGTCTGCATTGACCTGAACATCCTCACCACCCTTTGGACCCTTGAATATCCTGTCGAACCTTATCCCTGCAATATTGGAATAAAGGGAGTATTCAGGCATGCCGTTGACATAGGCTGCCCGCACATTGCCTAAAATCCCGCCCCCGAAAAGGGCCAGGTCATATCGGTCAACCAACAGGTTCCCTCTGTTCCAGGCAATGTCCATATTAAGTGGGCCTACCTCATATTCATCAAATGATGCAGACTTCAGGGTCAGGTCGTAATCCTTCTTCATATACGGCCTCATCAGGTCATACAACGTGCCTGTATATAGTGCGCCACCCTCCGATTCCGTTATCAGCTCTACACCCTTTACGTATCTGACACCTTGGACCATCTTGATCTCACCGTTAAGGTCATTGACAGAAGCCCTGTCCTGATAGGATATAAAAAGGTGGTCAAATTTCAGTCCGCCGTTCATCTCCAGCTCCTTTTCCCTGGGAGATTTTATCCCTCCCCTGAAGAAGACTCCCCCTGCTGCATTTACTCCTTTCAGGAGATCAACCTTCTCCCTTGGGTGAAAGGACAGGGCCAGATCAAGGATGGGCCGGGGCTCTTTCATGTACCCTGCCACTTCACCGGAGACAGAAAAAGATGCCGCCTTCTCAGGGATTGTTGCTGAGATATTTTTTATCTTTATATTCGGGCCGTCAGTCATCAGCTCAAACCCTGTCAGGATAGAAACAGGTTTGTCAAGGAGCCCTGACTTTTGAAATGACCCGACCTTCATCCTCCCTGAAATAGACTGGACCTCCTTAGAGATGTCGAAGTCAATACTCCCCTCCGAATCCCTGACATCTATACCATTGTCAGGCAGGTAAACTCCGAGTCCCTCTGTTTTAAAGGTTCCGGTGATCTTGAATGAATTCCGTCCGGTCGCAGAAGCGGTGATACTGCTTTTCCCTTCAACCTCCATCTTGGGAAGCTTCTGTCTTATCGGCGCAGGGAGCTTTTCCAGCCATCTCTTGTGCTCTATATCATTCACCCTTGCATTGAGGGCCAGCTCCTGTCCCCATCCCTTTATATCGCCATCCACTCCGGCCTTTACCAGCATAGGGACTGCAACCTCAAAACCTTTTATTAAGATATCACCCTTCTTAAAATCCCCAAAGACCGAAACAGAGGTGTCTAACTGATCTTCGCTCAGTTCGATGTCACCCTTCTTTACTTTTATCCCTCTTAACCTGACCTGGGCATTTACATCCCCATCTGCCTTAAAGATATTCATGGAAGTGGCAGACAGAGAAAAATCTACAGACTCATCACTTACCGATATATCGTCTTTATTTAGCTTGATCCCCTTTCCCTTGACTCCGACATCCGCAACTACCTTACCTTTTAAGAGGTCATCAGATGTTATGGAAAAGTTTACTGCCGTTTCGCCCACAGAGATTGGTACTGCCGATAGATTCCTTACATCAGACACGCCGCTGATATTAACCTTGAACACCCCCTTCTCCGAAATCCTTCCTCCCGTCACTTCAACCTTTGTCATCCCTGAGATGCCGACCTTTCCGATCTTCTTCAATATCTCTTCAGGCAATAAGGCCAGGGACTTTCGGTTATCAACAACGACATGCGCCCTCCCGCTGACCTTCCCTTTTCCCCACTTGGAGGCATTTGCCGAAACCTCCACAATCACGGCATTGCTCAAGTTAACCTTCATCCCAGAAAGGGTGACATCTCCCCTGCTGTTGGCCTCCGCCTTTATAGAACCGTCAACCTGGAGATTAATCCCCTTATGGGAAACCTTTACCCCATTCAGAGACATATTACTCTTTACTTTCAGCGAATCAGGCGCATCTCCTTCAACCCGAATCCCGGCTATCTTGAAAGACCCGCTTACAGGTATGGGCAGGAACTCCTCAGCTATCCTTGAAACATCGGCCAGATCAGATTCGCCAGTGGCCTTTATATCTACACTCTTAAGACCTTTCAGCTCTCTGATGGAGCCGGAGAGGTTAAACCTGCTCCCCTTCCCTACCACAACCGATAAGCTCTTTATCTCTGCTCCGCCGTTCATCTCTCCAGTCAGATCAAGCCCCAGGTTAATATCAAACGGCCTAAGCCTCTTCCCTTTTATACCGGCTTTCATCCCTTTTAATTCCATCTTTCCCTGCAACGAAATGGAGTCAATCCCTTTCAGGGCAAGATGCAGGTCTGTCAATAACCCGGCATTTAAGGTTAAACCCTTTGCAGATATTCCGATATTCTCCTCATCCCTGGAAGATACATTGACATTAATAGCAGTAAATGGGTAAACGTGGCCGTTCAGGGAGATGTTTATACCCTTTATCGAAGCCTTTGCATCCCCTGCATCGTAAAACAGGTTAATCCCCCTAACCTCGCAGCTCTGGAGCAGGACAGTTAGAGGGAAAGGCTTCGTCGGTCCCGTCGGACTTTCTTCAACAGAGGGCTTCTTATCGGCAGGAGGTTTTTTGATTAGATCGGAAAGTGCAAATCTTCCATCGCGTGCGCGTATATAGACCTCAGGCTGGTCTACAGTAACCTTGCTGAAAACGATCCTCTTGTCGAATATCTCTGAAAAGCTGTACCCAACTGTGACCCTCTTGACCTTTACAAAAGGGATATCTCCATAACTCCGGTCCTCGCCTATATACATATCACTAATATCTATCCCGTGAAGGAGGCTGACCCCGACTTCTCCGACAGAGACCTTCCTGCCTGTGGCCTTCTCTGCCTCTGCAAGGATTAAGGCCTTGATCCTTTCGGGTGGGAAGTAGTGCCTGAGTATGATTGTAGAGATTATAAGTATCGATAGGAGAGCGAGGAGGAGGATGGCAAGAGATTTAAAAAACCTTCTCATACCACATTTTCTAACACCTTATTTAGAGAGATGCAACCGTATTCCATATCTATTGTAGCCCTGATTTGCTATTCTTTGACTTTCCTTTTGATTCTACCATAGTTTCGCTTCAGCATTGCCTATATTACGATTCAATAAATGAGTTACCTATCAAGAATATTTTAAGGAAGCGAAAAAGGCTGGGGAGAATGGAGAAATACGCCGGAGGAATGATGTGTTTTAGCTGATCACTCCTCCACTATTTCAACCTTGCAACCAGCCTTGCTGACAAGCCTGTCCATTGCTGAGCCGAACAGGAAGGAGGAAATGGTGGAACTTTTACAGCGGGTCACTACGGCGTAATCTATATTAAACCTGGCTATCTTTTTAAGGGCAAGTTCAGTGTAATCACCCTCCTCAACAAATGTCTGGCAGGAAATACCAAGACACTCGGCAAGCCACTTTACTTCATCAAGTTTCTTGTTTCCCTGATCTCTATATTCTTTAAGGATGGCATGGGTAAGATCACTGCTGGGCCTGTCTCCCAGAAATCCCAGGTCTGACATCTTGCTGACAATATTTTCAGACACGGAAGAATCTATGATGAAGAGAGCTGTAAGGTTTGCCTTCTCATTTTTGGCCTTATCAATAGCCAGTTCTACGGCCCTGTCCACCTGGCAGGTGGTTGTTAAGACGAGTAGTATGTTTTTCATATGCACCTCATGATTCAGAAATTGAGAAGCTAAGAAGTTGAGAGACTAAGAAACCTCATCTTCTAAACCTCCCATCTTCTCACCTTCTATATTTTAAGCCCAAGCATCGGCCAGTAAAATAAACCAACCAGTATTAAAACCAACCAGGCTGTAATCCCCATTATCAAACCAGGGACAAGCATATCCTTTATCTTGAGAAAGCCCGATGAATATGCTATAGCGCAGGCCGGCGTACCCATAGGGAGCATAAATACAAGTCCTGAAGGAACTGCAATGACAAATGTCATGACCTTCGGGTCTATGCCAAGTTGTTGTGCTATCGAAAGCGCTACAGGCATGAGGATTGCGATCACAGCAGCATTGCTCATAAACTCGGTGAGAATGATGGAGAATAACGAAAATAGTGCAATAACCAGAATCGGTGATGAGGCCCATTTCATAATAGTCATATTCGCGGTCCATGCCGCAGCGCCGCTTTTGTCAAGGGCGTACCCGAGGGTGATAGCTCCTCCGTACATGAGGATTATCCCCCAGTTGACGTATTCCTCAACGTCTTTCCATTTTATCAGGTCCAGGACAAAGAGGACTACAACAGAGGCCAGGGCTATGTTGGCAAGGCCCAGCTTCTTCCCGAAAAACATCCATGTCAGGATGGTCAGGAGCATTACAAGCCCGATAAGACGCTCTTCCCATGTCACCTTTCCCATCTCTATCTTCCTGTGGACAAGGGCCTCTTCAACCTGGCTTACATTCTTAAGGTCTATCTTAAAGAACCAGATAAGCATTAAATAGCCGAATACCAGCATTATAATCACAGCAGGAACCACGGCCAGCATCCACTCGAAGAATCCAATAGACTGGCCAGTAGTTTCAAGGAGCATGCCCACTGCCAGTGGATTTCTGGCTCCGCCTAAGAATGTAGCAACTCCTCCTACTATGCATCCCCAGGCCATAGCTACAAACAATGCCTTCCCGTAATCACTCCTCAATGGCCTTAGCTCAAGGACCTTTGTAATCTCAACCACTATCGGGAACATCAGTGCGGCCACTGCATGTTCCGACATCCAGAATGAAAGAAAGGCAGGAAAGAGATAAACTGCGGTCAGAAGAGTCTTCGGAGTCTTGCCAAATCTGCTAAGGACAGCCAGTGCAAATCTTGTACTCAGTCCTGACTTCATCAGAGATGCGGCCAGGATAAAGGCGCCAAGGATAAAGAAGACCGCCTCATTTCCAAACAGAGCATAGGCCTTCTTACTGTCCATGATCCCAAGAAACGGGATGAGGATAATTGCCAGAAGGCTGGTAATGGAAAGGGGGATCAGGGTTGTAACCCAAAGGGTCACGCAGACAAAAAAGACTGCTATCGCCCTATGCCCTTCCTGACTCAGACCAGCAGGTGTCGGAAGGCTTAATATCCCTAAAAATGCCAGGGTAATAAGCACGAAAAAGAGAGGTCTGTAACTCTTGCTTAAAAGAATGACCCATAAGGGCCTTTTATCAATGGCTACCGCCATGTCAGAGCTCCGAGGCGTCGAAGGAGCCTTCGACCTCCCTTACCTTTAATTTTCTGCGCAATTTGGCAATCTCCCTCGTAGCCAACCCTCCAATCTTTGATTTATAAAGATTGTACAGGGTCACCTCAAGCTTTGCCTGATCTCCGGTGAAGTACCTGCCTTCTATTGGTGTAATAAATATGCTGACATGCTTTGACCAGTTCATATTGATCTTATTGACCTTCACTGCGTTATATAGATGAGCAAACAGAGGAGCTATATCCTCTGTATCAGGTATCTTGTGGCCGCGGTATTCGGAACCATCAAGAGGCTTAAATATAGGCAGGAGCGGCACAACCTCCATTTTGGTCAGATGGTCTATCCCTTCTGTGGTGCTTTCTAATGGCTCAAGCCCTACGATCAGGTTTGAGGTCACGGTTCCGCTCGGGAATATCGACGCCGCATACTGAAGCGCATCCAGATACCTGTCTCTTCCGATATGTCTTGTCTTTCCGGGGCATATATTTGCAAATCTTTCCGGATTGTAAATATCCAGATGGTACGCTATAGAGTCGACACCCATGGCGTAAGTCCTGTCTATCCATGCATCCTTATCAGGTGGGTGGGCCTCTACTGCCAGAAGGGTATCAAAGTTCTTCTTTATTGCGGTTATATAAGGTTCAAGCGATGCTATTCCGTGTCCTTCCCCGTCCAGGTAGCCGAGGGATATCTGAACAAACTCTGCAATCCCTTCTTCAAAGGCCTCGTTGACAATCTCAACTACCTCTCTCACGCTGAGCGCCTTCTTGCCAACTGGCCCCATGACAGAGTTGGCTGAACAAAACTTGCAGTTTTCATAACTTGGGAAAAAATCGCATGATGCTATAGGAGAGATGGTAAGATATCCGCCGTGGACTGTGCCGACTTGGGCGAAGGGCGTACCTTCAGATGTCTTCTTCTCGTAAAAGGCAGGCGGAGGGATTACACCGACTTCAACTCGCTCGCCACCCTTTTCAATATAAAAATTACCATTATCTTTTAAGAGCAGATATGGAGATTCTTTCGTAAACGTCTCCCGTACCGGGGCATTCACCCAGACATCGTCAGGGAGGATTATATCTATACCGCCGCCTATCCCGGCGCGGGCCAGAAAAGCTGCCCTGAGGTCTTTACCTTCTGTGAGCTCTTTCGAAAGCCTTATTCCTTTTGAGGAGAGTTCTAATTTTAAAAAACCAGGATTCTTCATTTATATTCTAATAGCGCACGGCGCCTGGGCATAGTCCACCAGATGGGTTATGGAGGCTTTGTCCCCGCACAATTCACAGTCAGGGTCTTTCCTGATCTTTACCTCTCTGAAAGTCGAGTTCAGCGCATCAAAGACGGAGAGCCTTCCTATTAGCTGGTCTCCTATCCCAAGGACCTCCTTAAGGGCCTCTGTAGCCTGCAACACCCCGATGGTACCTGCCACAGGTCCAAGTATGCCGGCCTCTGAGCACGATGGGACAAAACCGGCAGGAGGGATTTCAGGATAGAGGCAACGATAGCATGGGCCTCCGGCATGGGGCTTAAATACAGTTGCCTGGCCATCGAAGCGCAGTATGCTCCCAGATATCAGGGTCTTTTTGGCGAAGAAGCAGGCGTCATTAATAAGATACCTCGTAGGGAAGTTGTCGCTCCCGTCCAGGACTATGTCGTAGTCCCTGATAATCTCCCTTACATTCTCTGAGGTTACCCTTTCCTTGTACGCTATCAGCCTTACATTCGGGTTTATGGCGCTAAGCGTATCCTCTGCTGAAAAGACCTTGGCCTTTCCAACATCGCTGGTTGCATGCAAGACCTGCCTCTGAAGGTTGGAAAGGTCCACCACATCGTCATCTGCAATCCCGATGGTTCCGACCCCGGCAGCAGCGAGATAGAGGGCGGCAGGGCTTCCCAGTCCGCCAGCCCCCATGATGAACACCTTTGCCTTGCAGATCTTGTCCTGCCCCTTGCCGCCTATCTCCTTTAGGATGATGTGGCGACTATAACGCATTATCTGTTCTTCGGTGAATTTCATTTATCCCTCTATAGTGGCGCCCCTACATTAATTCTTATTCCACAACATCCAGTTCGATAGGCTCAACTGTTACGCCCTTCTCCCTCATATATGCGATGCTCTTTTCTATCTCTTCACGCTCCCCTTCCAACTCCAGCGCCACAATCCCTATCTCATCATTGATACTCGCTCCACGGATATTGGTAACTACCTGGAACTTGTGGCCGATCTGATAGATGATCGGTTCTTTTATCAGCTTCTGTGGAAAGTTCATATATATTTTTTTTTTGATCGGAGCTCCACCAGCAATGGCAGGGATTATTGAGACCTCATCCCCATCCTTAAGTTCTGTGTCAAGGCCTTGAAGGAAGCGAATGTCCTCGTCGTTGAGATAGAGGTTTATAAACCTCCTTACCTTCCCTGTCTCGTCGCAGAGCCTCTCCTTCATCCCAGGGGACGCCTTCTCCAGGGTGTCAATCAACGCTCCAATAGTCTTTCCCTCCGCACTTACCTCTTCCTGCCCGTTTGTGAGCTTCCTCAAAGGTGTCGGGATTCTTACTTTGACTGCCATTGCGCTTCTCCTTTTAAATGGTTTTCCGGGGACAGTCCCGATTCTACCGCGTCGCTTTGCGCCGCCGGTAAATCTGGGACAGTCCCCTACATTCCTTTTTCAACTATCAAGTGAAATTTAGTCCCATCCTTCTTTGTTCCGACTATCCTGTGCCCTTCCTCTTTCAGGGAGCGGGGAACGTTCCTTAACGGCTCTCCATCATTCAAAATGACTTCAAGATGCTGCCCGGTTTCCAGTGTTTCAAGTTTAAGCTTTGTCTTGACAAAGGTCATTGGACAGACCTCGTTGGTTATATCTAATACTGCATCAACCTTTATGTCTGACATTGTATCTCCTTCTTTTGTAGAGGCAAGGCGCTGCCTTGCCCAGGGCGGGGCACCGACCAGCCCCTACATTTATTCCTGTATATTAATCTCCAGCGGCGGCTTCGGATCTTTTACTGCCTTGTCCTTGAAGACATCCTTCATGTGCTCCATATAGCTCTGCATCATCCCTTCTTCTCTAAGAAGTGTTCCTATGCGGATCCTCCCCTTCCCTACGCCATGCTTATTGTACCATTCAACAGTCTTTTCGATTATAACAGGCACGTCCTCATCGCTCACAAACTTGGCAACTACCGAGCCTTTAAACGGATGCCTTCCATGCTTCCCGCCTATCCTTACAATGTGACCAGTCTTTCCGGAAACCCATGCCTCTGTCGGACACGCCCTTATGCAGTCTGCGCAGTACAGGCATTTATCCGGGAAGAAGATAGGCTCGCCTGTTTCAGGGTGGTCATGTATAGCGTCCTCCTGGCAGGCAGAGGCGCATATCCTGCAACCCGTACACTTCTCCTCCTCCCATTCAGGGAATACCGCCCCCTGAAAGGCCAGATCCATCTCAGATGTCCTTGCGCAGTCTATCGGGCAGCCTGAAAAGGATGTCTTAAACTTGTGGTTGCACTCTGCTCCAAAGAATTTGTCATTTACAACCTTTGTCAATCCCTGGGTGTCGGATAGGCCGTTTGGATTGTATTCACACCCGCTGCACGCAGTAGGGACCCTCACTCTCGGCCCGCAGGATGCGACCTTCTGGTCAACCTCCGACAACTCCGCCACAACCTTGTCAAAATTATGGTAATCCACATAAGGGATTTCCAACGACTGCCTTATACTGAGATGCACATAATCAGCCCCATACTTCTCGGCCACCTCAACGATCTTCTTCAACTTCTTTATCGGCAGCCTACCTCCGGGGACCATGCACCTGACAGTAAACTTGTCCTTCTGTCGCTGCTTGATGTATCCCCCAGTTTTGAGATCGTTAAAGCTCAGGACTCCAGCCGACTTACCTATTACAGGAACAGTTACCTCAACCTTGTATTTTTCATCCTCAATATTATGATCCAGCATCTCTTTAAAACCTCCGATTATTTCTTAATTATTTTGTATAACTCATCGAATTCACTTAGTTTAGCATTTATAACTTCCGGAGCTCCAATCTTTCCGGCAACTGCCTCCAGGGTCTTCAAACCATTACCTGTGATGCATATGACAATAGATTCGTCCTTCGGTATCCTCCCCTGCTCTATCAGTTTCTTTGTGACCCCGACAGTGACGCCTCCTGCTGTTTCCGTGAATATCCCCTCAGTCCTGGCAAGGAGCTTTATACCTTCCACGACCTCTTCATCAGAGATGTCCTCACCCCATCCGCCGCTCTCCCTCATCGCCTTTGCTGCATAAAAACCGTCAGCAGGATTTCCTATGGCCAGCGACTTTGCGATGGTGTTTGGTTTTACAGGCTTTATCAGGTCATGACCGGTCTTCACTGCTGTAGTTATTGGCGAGCATCCGGTTGCCTGGGCCCCATAGAGCTTCATATCTGCATTATCAATCAGGCCAAGCTTGTGGAACTCCTGGGCGGACTTCCATATCTTGTTCAGAAGAGAGCCGCCTGCCATCGGGACTACTATATGTTTCGGGACCTTCCATCCAAGCTGTTCAAATACCTCATATGCGTATGTCTTGCAACCTTCCGCGTAGAAAGGCCTTATGTTCACATTGACAAAGGCCCAGCCGTATTTCCCGGCTATCTCGGCGCAAAGCCTGTTAACATCATCATAAGTCCCCTTTATAGCGACAAGGTTTGTCTTGTATATCAACGTCCCAAGCACCTTTCCCTGCTCCAGGTCGTTAGGGATAAATATGAAGTTCTCCATATTGGCAGCAGTTGCGTTGGCTGCTACTGAGTTGGCAAGGTTTCCTGTAGATGCGCATCCAGTGACCTTGAAACCAAACTCCTTGGCCTTGGAGATAGCCACGGAGACCACCCTGTCCTTAAACGAGAGGGTGGGATAACAGACAGCATCGTTCTTTACATAAAGCTCCTTTACACCGAGGGCCTTAGCAAGGTTGTCCGCCTTCACCAAAGGGGTGAAACCGACCTGGGCTCCCACAGTAGGCTCTCCATCCAGGGGTAAAAGCTCCTTATACCTCCACATATTAGGAGGCCTCTTTGATATAGCCTCCCTGGTCAAGACCTTCTTTATCTCATCATAATTATAGACCACCTCAAGGGGACCGAAGCAGAACTCGCATACATGCAACGGCTCTATTGGGTATTCCTTATGGCATTCTCTGCATCTAAGACCTTTTACAAAACTCATTCTTTAGACCTCCGATGTTATTCATTCAACCGGGGACAGTCCCGAATCTACGGCCTTCGGCCCGTAATTACGGGACAGTCCCCTATTTCAGCTCGCAAACCGTCTGTTCATAATCTATCAAACTTGTGATCTTAGGGTTTTCGCCGCAGACCGGGCACTCAGGGTTCTTCTTCAACCCGATCTCTCTCCACTTCAACTTAAGAGCATCGTATGTGAGGAGCCTGTTCTTGAGAGGCTTCCCTATCCCGATTATCAGCTTCAGCACTTCTATTGCCTGAAGAATACCAATCTGGCCGGCAATAGCGCCCAGGACACCAGCCTCTTTGCATGTTGGAACTGCGTTGGGCGGTGGAGGGCTGAGGAATACGCACCTGTAACAGGCCGACTCCCCCGGAACTATTGTAAATATCTGCCCGACAAACCGGAGTATCCCGCCATGAATAAGGGGTTTCCCGGCCATAACAGCCGCATCGTTGATAAGGAACTTGGCGGCAAAGTTGTCGGTCCCGTCCATGACCACGTCGTAATCCTTCATAATCTCCAGTATATTCTGGGAGTCGACCCTTGTCTGATATGTAATGACATCCACACCCGGGTTTATCTGCTGTATCTTCTCCTTTGCGGAGAGGACCTTTGGCCTTCCTACATCCGGGGTGTGGTGGATTATCTGCCTCTGAAGGTTTGTCAGATCAACCTTGTCCCCGTCGGCAATACCGATAGTGCCCACTCCTGCTGCGGCCAGGTAAAGTGCCGCAGGAGCGCCAAGACCGCCGGCGCCGATAATCAGGACTTTACCGTTGCTGATTTTTTGTTGCCCCTTCCCTCCAACCTCCGGCAGGATGATGTGGCGGCTGTAACGCTGTATTTGTTCATCTGTAAAGTTCATATTAAACTCCTACACGATTCTTCCCTCCCCCTTGACGGGGGAGGGTCAGGGTGGGGGTGAATCGTCTCGCGCCCCCTCCCCTCAATCCCCTCCCGCAAGGGGAGGGGAGATAAAGGCTAACGACAAAAATACTTATCCATGCTGAAATACCTCTCCCCAGTATCAGGGAGTATAACAACCACGTTCTTTGCTCTTCCAAGGCGCGAAGCCACCTGCAAGGCTGCGAATGCCGCTGCCCCTGAGGAGATACCGCACAGCAGTCCTTCCTCTTTGGCCAGTCTTTTTGAGGTATTATAGGCATCATCATCAGACACCTGGATCACCTCGTCAAATACCTTTATGTCCAGCACCCCTGGTATGAAACCTGCCCCTATCCCCTGAATCTTATGGGGGCCGGGCTTTCCGCCGGAAAGCACAGCAGAACCCTTTGGTTCAACGGCTATAACCTTAATCCCTGGAATCCTCTCTCTCAAAACTCCGCCTGTGCCTGTGATGGTTCCGCCTGTGCCGACAGCTGCTACAAATACATCTATGGTCTTGCCAGCCATTGCCTCAATTATCTCAAGTGCGGTGGTCCTCCTGTGCGCATCAGGGTTTGCAGGGTTGTTGAACTGCTGGGGCATGAAGTATTCAGGGTTCTGCTCCTTCAGTTCTCCTGCTTTTCTTATGGCCCCATCCATCCCTTCCTGGGCAGGGGTGAGGACAAGTTCCGCGCCGTATGCAGATAAAATAGCCCTTCTTTCAACAGACATGCTCTCAGGCATTGTAAGTATCAGCCTGTATTTCTTTACAGCGCACACCAGGGCCAGGCCTATTCCTGTATTCCCGCTGGTCGGCTCCACAATTGTCCCACCCTGCTTTAAAAACCCTTCATTCTCCGCAGCCTCTATCATGGAAAGAGCTATCCTGTCCTTAACACTCCCTCCTGGATTAAAAGATTCGAGCTTGGCATATACATCAGCCCAGCCATCATCAAGAATATAGCTAAGCCTGACCATCGGCGTATCGCCGATCAATTCGGTTATATTGTTTACCAGTCTTGACATTATAGCCGCCCAGGGCAACCACGGAGGGTTGCCCCTACATCCCCCCACCCATAAAATAAAGGAATTCCACCCTGTCCCCATCTTTCAGGAGGGTAGTGGTAAACTCATCCTTCTTCAATATACTGTCGTTGATCTCAACAGAGACCATCTCAGGGTTAATCTCCCTCTTGGTCAGAAGGTCTATCACTGTAATAGACTCTATACCGGTTATCTCTTCATCGTTCCCATTTACTTTAAGCCTCATAAAAACCTCCAAAAAATAAAAAAACCCCTTCTTTTATAGATAAGAAGAGGTTTACTTTACCGCTCCTTATCTTTCAAGGCGATTCGCCTCGCTGGAGTTAGCACCTGACGCATCACTAATAGATGCCGGTTGCTGTGGTTTCACAGGGCCATTCCCTCCGCCACTCTTGATAAGAACAAGTCTTATTTAGTTGTGGCATAGATTATTTATCATTTATTCACTTATGTCAAGCGAAAAAAAATGGTAATGTTGGTTCCGAGTTCCATTTAAGGTTGAAGTTTTATCTGTTGAAGTTTTATCTTGTAAACATCAAATAATAGGATTAAAATTGTTTAATAAAATTTTTCCGATAAAATCATTTCACAGATACGATGTAATTTGATTGGTGTATATTCCGTTCACCAGGCTGGTAACAGTAGAGACGCATTGCGATTCTTATCTACCGTTATTCAAATGGGTCTTGCCATGAAACAGACCATCCTATTTATCTTTTACCTTCTCACCATCATATTAAGTCCATCGGTTACCCTTGCCGGCGAAGAGAAACAGGGAGACAGACTGAGCTACGCACTAAAGCTGTTTCAACAGGCTGATTACAATAAGGCCATTGATGAGTTGAAGATAATATCCGCTGAAACAGAGGAAAACAACACTACCCTTGAAGCCTCTTACCTAATTGGTGTTGCATATAAGGCAATAGGGAACCTTGATGATGCCGTCGGCTGGCTTCAGAGGTCTTCAAAATACGAACCTATTGCCGACTATGCTGTCTTTTCCCTGGGTGAGACATATCTGAACGCCGAGAATTATCAGGCCGCCTTAGACACATTTTTAACCATAAAATCAAGGTTCCCGGACAGCAGATGGGGAGAAGATGCAGATTTCAAGGCTTCAGTAGCCTTATTCCAGCTTGGCCGTTATATTGAATCACACCTGTCCCTTGATCGCTTCATAAAGGCATACCCCAGGTCTTCACTGATTCCACTGGCCAGGATAAAGATAGCCGAGTGTAATGAAAAGATCTGGGATCCAAATGAGGCTTACAATCAGTATAAAGCAATATGGGTCAACTATCCAGCATCTCCTGAATCACGAACAGCATGGGATCGGATGAGGCAGATATCCTCAAGCGAGCTCGCTACCAGTCTTTCTATACCCTTATCAATGCCTTCACTTGATGAACGTTACAGCAGGGTCTGCAACCTCTTTTCCAATAGCAGTTACAGGGAGGGGATAAACGAGCTGACAACTATTATGAAAGAGGTTGAGGAGAAGGATGATGCGACTAAACCTAAATGGTTTGCAGAATCTATGCTGAAACTTGGAGATGCCTACTATCAGGTCAGGGAGGATAACAAGGCTTTGGCTGCTCTCAAAAAACTCTCCTCAACATACTCTCTGCCAAAGATGCTTGCAGAGGGAGCTTTTCTCAGCGCAAAGACACTCCAGCGGTTGGGGCAAAGGGCGGAGGCTGCAGCAGCCTTTGATAAACTGATTAAGGACTTTCCAGGTGGGGAGTTTGCTGCCAAGGGCATGTACCGTTGGGCCGACATGGCTGAAGGGGATAGTAATACTGCATGGGCAAGAAGCCTTTATCACAATCTTTATACCGAGCTTCCTGACAACACTCTTGCCGATGATTCCCTCTGGAAAGAAGGGTGGCTAAATTACCTTGAAAAAGATTACAAAGCGGCCTATCTCATCTTCAACAAACTGCTGACCGGATACCCTAACTCTGAGTTTACAGACACAGCTACCTACTGGTCTGCAAGGACGGCAGAAAAACTGGGGATGCTTGATAAGGGGATGGCCCATTATACAGATGTCATCACTAATTTCCCGCTGTCCTATTACGCTGCAATCTCAAGGGGAAGGGTTTTCCCCTCTGAAACACCTGTCAGAAAAGCCAAATCTCTCTCTTATGAACCACACGATGAGCGTACAATACCTGATAGATACGTTTCGCTTCACCTGAATAAAGGTAAGGAGATGATGGCCCTTGGATTGAGAGAAGATGCCTCCGTAGAACTGTCTATGGCCGAGTCAAGATGTACGGATAAAGTAATCCTTCTGGAGATTGCGAGATTAATGACAAGGATCGGGGCTTACAACAAGGCTCAGAGGCTTGTAGTGAATCGCTTCCAGGAATTTTTGGAAGATGATATGGGCCTGCCTGACAAAGAGATTTGGACCTTTGCCTTTCCAGCCGGTTTCAGTGAGGATGTGAGGATTAATGCCGATAAAAACTCCCTGAATCCATTTCTCATTCATGCAATCATAAAGGAGGAAAGCGCCTACAGGGCTGATGTCGTATCGAGGGCAGGCGCTGTCGGTCTTATGCAGTTGATGCCGTCAACAGGATACAAGATATCAAGAGAAGCGGGGTCCAATGATTACAATACCCCCTCCCTCTTCAGGTCGGAGGTTAATATATCCCTTGGAAGCAGATACCTTAAGAAGCTCGTGGAGGGTTCTAAGGGGAAGATCCCGCTGGCCATAGCATCCTACAATGCTGGACCAAATGTAGTATCAAGCTGGGTTTCCAGGTACGGGACAGAGGAGATGGACGAGTTTATAGAAAAGATCCCATATCCCGAGACCAGAAACTATGTAAAAAAGGTGTTGAGGAGTTATGCTGTCTATGAAAGGCTTTATGGCCCCAGCAGCAGCGCTGTTTATTCAAAGGAGCCGGTCTTAAAAAAGGATGTTGTTGCGTTAGAACTGTCAGAACTTCAACAGTATAAATAAAAAAACGGCACGGTCTTTCGACAATGCCGTTAAATATGAGATTCAGACAGAGAATCAAAACTACTTCTTTGGCTCTTCCTTCTTTGGCTCTGCTGCCTTTTTTACCTTCTTCTTTACCTTCTTTGCCTCTGTCTTAGTTGGCTCAGCGGCCTTTGCAGGCTCTGCTGTCTTTGCTGCCTCAGCAGCCTTAGGAGCTTCTACTGCCTTCTCTTCAGCGAATGTTGCGCCGCTGAAGGCAACTACCAACATCATGGCTACCATCAATGCAAATATCTTCTTCATCTATTTTCACCCCCTTCCTTTTTAGGATATTAATGTATTGTTTGGTTAATAGCATCAATTATGCCAACAGGCACATAAAACAAATAATGTCAGC
Source organism: Desulfuromonadales bacterium (assembly GCA_919902985.1). Classification (GTDB taxonomy): domain Bacteria; phylum Desulfobacterota; class JAENJC01; order JAENJC01; family JAENJC01; genus JAENJC01. The sequence goes on from CAKKSC010000081.1 coordinate 18,722, forward strand.
TATTATCGAGAGTTAGCTTTTTATTTTTTATCCTTTATATCGTTTTAATCTCACACTTTACCTCAACTGAGATAGAACACTACCTCATTTGAGGTAAACGTTCATACCAGAAGCTCTCATTCTTCTTGACAGCCTTCAAAGTACACTTGATCTCAGTAAACTTTTTATGTTGGCAAAAAATAGAAACCGGACTCTCTCATGTTATTTTGAGATTCAATGATT
>CAKKSC010000082.1 GCA_919902985.1 Desulfuromonadales bacterium
ATCCAAAGGTGGCATATGCTGCTTAAAATTTAGATATTTAATTGCCGGAGTAATATCTACTGCAATTGTGCTATTTGTGGAGCTTGTAAATTAGCAGACTGATTATAATCCGGCGGACAATGGAGTCAAGAATTAAATTCGGTAGGAATATCTTGCAAACAACGGGGTAAATATAGATGGGGAAAAAGTTTATTTTTGTCAAACAGACAGTTTTCTTGCCTTAACAACCCTCTCGATCCCTGCCAGGTCTTTGACCGTCAAGGGGGAATCAAATCCCCCGGCGTCTTTCATCATTTCCGATACGGCCTCCGCCTGGCCCTCTCCGACCTCAACCATCAACCATCCATGAGGTGAAAGGTGATTTGGCGCATCAGCGACAATCCTTTTATAAAAATCAAGTCCTTCTGTACCGCCATCTACTGCCATCATCGGCTCATAGTCTCTGACCTCGGGCTGGATGTGTGGAATGTCGATATTCTTTATGTATGGGGGATTTGAAACGATTAAATCGAAGAGCAGTGGTCGGTGGTCGGTGGTCGGTGGCCGGTTTTCTAACGCTCCATAAAGATCACCTTTAAGAAAAGTAACCCTATCCTGAACTCCGTTTTTTTTTGCATTCTCTCTTGCGACCTTCAATGCTGCTTCGGAGGCATCAGCTGCATAAACAAGGGCATCTTCAAGTTCATGCGCAAGTGATACTGCGATGCAACCACTTCCAGTGCATAAGTCAAAAATCAGTGGTCGGTGGTCGGTGGTCGGTAGTCGGTTTTCACTGGCCCCTGACCCCTGACCACTGACCACTTTTATCGCTTCTTCCACCAATATCTCAGTCTCAGGCCTTGGTATAAGGACATCTGGAGTAACCTTGAAGTCAAGGGACCAGAACTCCTGTTGGCCGGTTATGTACTGTAGAGGCTCTCTCGAACCGCGCCGCTTCACTATTTCTCTGAAAGAGGATAGCTCCTCCTTGCTGAGAGGCCTGTCAAAGTTAAGATAGAGGCCTACCCTGTCGAGTTTGAGGAGATTGGCAAGGAGTACCTCGGAGTCGAGTCTCGGGTTATCAATACTCTTTCCTTTTAAATATTCGGTTGTCCACTGGATTATTTTTAAAACTGTCCAAGTCTCGCCGCTCAATGGAGGGTCTCCTCGGACTTGAGTATCTCGGCCTGATAGTGGGTTATGAGGGAGTCTACGACCTCTTCGATATCGCCTTCCATTACGGTATCCAGGCGGTAGAGGGTAAGATTTATCCTGTGATCAGTCATCCTGCCCTGGGGGAAGTTATATGTCCTTATCCTTTCGCTCCTGTCGCCTGTCCCAACCATACCCTTTCTGGTCTTGGAAAGCTCATTCTGTTGCTCTAACGTCATCTTGTCGTAGAGCCTTGCCCTGAGCACCTTAAGGGCCTTGGCCTTATTCTTCGTCTGGGACTTTTCGTCCTGGCAGCTCACAACAAGACCTGTTGGAAGATGAGTTATCCTTATGGCTGAATAGGTTGTATTGACGCTCTGGCCGCCGGGACCGGAAGAACAAAATGTGTCTATCCTGAGATCGTTTGCATTTACCTGGACGTCTACGTCTTCAACCTCAGGCAAAACCGCAATAGTAACAGCGGATGTATGGATCCTTCCCTGTGTCTCAGTCTTGGGGACCCTCTGGACGCGGTGTACACCGCCCTCGAACTTAAGCTTGCTGTAAACCCCTTTCCCTTCTATGAGGGAAACGATCTCCTTAAATCCCCCTATGCCGGTAGGGCTTTCACTCATGATCTCCACTCTCCAACCCTGCCTCTCGGCGTATCTTGAATACATCCTGAAGAGGTCTGCGACAAAAAGGGCAGCCTCATCCCCACCTGTCCCAGCCCTTATCTCAAGCAAGATATTCTTATCGTCGTTAGGGTCCTTGGGAAGGAGGAGTATCTTTACCTTCTGCTCAAGAAGCTCCCTTTCCTCTGAAAGCCTCTGGAGTTCGGCCTTGGCCATATCCCTGAGCTCTTCATCAGCATCGTTAAGCAACCCCTTATTGTCCTCTATCTCGCTCAAGAGCCTTTTATAACCCCTATAGGCCTCCACAATGTCAGTCAGATCAGAATATTCCTTGGAAAGCTTCTGGAACTCTGACTGATTGGATATTACCTTCGGGTCGCTGAGGTAATTGCCGACCTCAGCGTATCTCTGTTCAACCTGTTCAAGCTTATGAAACATTATATGACCTCTGGCAGCTTCTCATTCTTCAGGGCCTCTTTCAAGGATATAAGGGCCACCTCAAGCTGGTCGTCGCTCGGCTCTCTTGTGGTAAGCTTCTGGAGCCATAGACCCGGAGCCATTAAGAGATCCATCCCTTTCGAGCCAATCTTCTTGCCCGAATACCTTATGAACTCATATGACAGACCTGCTATCAGGGGGATAAATACCAGCCTGGAAAGCGCCGTCTTCCAGAAGGGCATTTCGTGAGAAAGGAAGGAAAATACAAGGATGCTCACAAGCATGACTGTAAGAAGAAAACTTGTTCCACAGCGGGGATGAAGGGAACTATACTTTCTGGCATTTTCTACAGTAAGTTCCTCTCCGGCCTCAAATGCATATATAGATTTGTGTTCCGCGCCGTGATACTGAAACACCCTCTTTATATCCTTCATCATGGAAATGCCCATAATATACACAATAAAGATAGCCACCCTTATGGCGCCGTCTACCAGATTAAAACTAAACTCACTGCTTCCTACTGGAGGTATTACCGTTTTGAGGAGTTTTGTTAGGTATAACGGGAGGACAAAGAAAAGCAGAACACCGAGTCCCAACGAAAATGCTACAGTAAGGCCCATTGCAAGAGAGCCCGTCTCTTTTTTTTCTTTTTTGTCCTTGCCTTCCTCTTCTTCCATAGCCATATCGGCAGAAAAGTTAAGCGCCCTGACGCCAAGGAAAAGGGCGGAGATAAGTGTTATAACACCCCTTACTATGGGAAGCTTGAACAGTCTGGACCTTTCGGAGAACATCTTGAGAGGTTCTACTAATGTAGCAATCTCACCATTGGGCTTTCTTACTGCAATAGCAAAGGAGGTGGGAGATCTCATCATAACGCCCTCTATGACGGCCTGCCCACCCACATTAAGTTTTCCAGACAATAGAGCCTCCGGAATCAGGCCTTTTTTGTATTGGCATATTTCTTCTGGAACTTCTCGACCCTGCCGCCGATTGTGGAAAGCTTCTGCTTCCCTGTATAGAACGGATGGCAGTTAGAGCAGATATCAACCATTATGCTGCTTCCCTTTGTTGAACGAGTAGGCATAACATTCCCGCAGGCACAGTTAATATTTGAGTCAATGTAATCTGGATGAATCCCTTCTTTCATTTCAAAACCTCCGCTATTTTTTGAACTTTATATTATATAGACTGTTTTTTTGTAATTCAAGACTTATTTACTCATTGAATCAAGAAAGTCCTTGTTCGTCTTGGTGCCCTGTATCTTTTCCAACAGGAAATCCATGGAATCTGTAGTCCCCATCTGGGATAGATACTTTCTCAGCACCCATATCCTCTTAAGCTCGTTGTCCGGGAGTATGAGCTCTTCTTTTCTCGTCCCTGATTTGGCTATATCTATTGCAGGGAATACCCTCTTGTCAGCAAGCTTCCTGTCAAGCACAAGCTCCATATTGCCTGTTCCCTTGAACTCCTCGAATATGACCTCGTCCATCCTGCTTCCTGTATCAATAAGGGCGGTCGCTATGATGGTAAGCGAACCCCCTTCTTCTATATTTCTTGCAGCGCCAAAGAATCTCTTCGGCCTGTGAAGGGCATTTGAATCAACTCCGCCGGACAGAATCTTCCCGCTTGGAGGAACGACAGTATTGTATGCTCGTGCAAGCCTTGTAATGCTGTCAAGGAGTATCACAACATCCTTTTTGTGCTCCACCAGCCTTTTAGCCTTTTCTATCACCATCTCTGCCACCTGAACATGTCTCTGGGCCGGCTCGTCAAAGGTGGAGCTTATAACCTCACCCTTCACAGAACGCTGCATGTCGGTAACCTCTTCAGGCCTCTCATCTATAAGAAGAACTATCAGGACTATCTCAGGATGGTTGGTTGTAATGGAGTTGGCTATATTATGGAGGAGAACCGTCTTACCTGTCCGAGGAGGGGCTACTATCAGGCTCCTCTGCCCCTTGCCTATCGGCGCCATCAGATCAATAACCCTCATGGTCATATCTTTATCCTTAGGGTTCTTTGGCGGAACCTCAAGTTTTATCCTTTCCTGAGGATAAAGAGGTGTAAGGTTGTCGAATAATATCTTGTCCCTGGCAACTTCAGGGTCTTCAAAGTTTACCTTATCAACCTTTAGAAGGGCGAAGTATTTCTCTGACTCCTTTGGAGGCCTTATCTGGCCGGAAACTGTATCCCCTGTCTTAAGGTTGAACCTTCTGATCTGTGACGGGGATACATATATGTCGTCAGGACCAGGCAGATAATTATAATCGGGTGCCCTCAGGAATCCAAATCCATCAGGGAGTATCTCAAGCACACCTTCGCTGGATATCACACCGTTCTTGTCTGTCTGAGCCTGAAGAAGGGCAAATATGAGGTCCTGCCTCCTCATTCCGGCAGCGCCTTCTATGTTGAACTCCCTGGCAAGAACCGCAAGTTCGCTTATCTTCTTCTCTTTCAATTCTTTCAGATTCATACTTCTCCTCGTTAAATAAATATGTTTAGGCCCTTAACCTGATGTTGATTCTTCCACAAATGAGCATAGACAGCAAAGTGTCGCCTTAATTTGTCAGATGATTGGCCTTAAGGTGATTAAGCCGTCAGATCTCCCCTGATATAAACAATCTTGATTCTCTTTTTGTAGGAAGCTTATTACCATGAACTCTATTTGGGATTTTTTTAAGATGGAAGAGGTTGTCGGGAAGGCTTTATACTCTGGATCACTCTTCTCAGCTATTATGGGGGTTTTCTGTACCCTTCTTGGTTAGGTTAATAGGTTTTTTTGGTTGATATAAGATATACCTGACTTCTTTGATATTGTCAAGCGGTATCCGTTACTTTGCAGGTACTTCCTGAGGCGTAGCCGGTTTTACCTCCTGGGGCTTGACAGCCGTGGATTTAGCGGTTTCAGGCATAACGGAGCTGGTTTTAGAACTGCCTATCACAGTCAGGGATAGGGATGTTATCATGAATATTACGGCAGCGGCGGCTGTGAGCCTGCCAAGGAAGGTTGCAGCGCCGCTGCTCCCGAATATGGTCTGGGATGCGCCGCCAAAGGCTGCTCCCATATCAGCGCCCTTCCCGCTCTGGAGAAGAACAACCAGCACAAGGGAAATGGCCACAAACACATGAATTATAGTTATAACTACCGTCATAATTAACCCCCAAATATTTTTATAAGTAATGCTCCGTATCCTTTGCAATCTCAGAAACCTTGAATTTGACTATCCTCGCAAATAAGTCTGCCTTAAGGCTTGCCCCTCCAACCAAAGCTCCATCAATATCATGTTCTGTCATAAGCTCATCGATATTTTCAGGTTTTACGCTGCCGCCGTATATGATTCTTATGTCGTCAGCAGCGTCATTGAATATCTTCTCCAAAAGTTCCCGAATATAGGAATGAACCTCTTGGGCCTGCTCGGGTGTGGCTGTCTTACCTGTACCAATGGCCCACACCGGCTCATAAGCTATGAGCAGTTCTTCAGAATCAGAAATATTAACATTCCTGAGTCCGGTTGTCAACTGTCTTTCTATGACTGAAAAAGTCTTATCACTTTCTCTTTCGGCAAGGGTCTCGCCAACGCAAACGATGGGAATGAGTCCGGCGGATAGGGCCGCCTCTACTTTCTTGTTTACCCCTTCATCGGTCTCCGCAAACAACTGCCTGCGTTCGGAATGGCCTACAATAACATAATCACATCCGGCATCAAGAAGCATTTCTGCAGATACTTCACCTGTAAATGCCCCCTTCTCCTCCCAATAGAAATTCTGGGCGGCCAAAGTCATATTACTCCCTACGAGCGCTTTTGATACGGAACTCAGGGCTGTAAAAGGCGGAGCAACAACTATCTCCTTCCCTTTCACATCTGACACCATCATCTTGAGCCTCTTAACAAGTTCAAGTGCATCAGGAATAGTGCAGTTCATCTTCCAGTTACCGACTATCACAGGTTTTCTCATGTCTTATCCGTCAATGCCACAATCCCTGGAAGCTCCTTCCCCTCCAGCAACTCCAGGAAAGCCCCACCACCGGTCGATATATATGATATCTTGGCATACTCTCCCGCCCTGTGTATGGCAACATCCGTGTCCCCTCCGCCGACAATGGTCAGCGCATATGAATTAGCCACATGGGACACTGTGGCATAAGTGCCGCGGCTGAAGGCATCCATCTCAAATACACCCATGGGGCCGTTCCAGATTATGGTCTTTGCATTCTGAAGGGCCTCTCCAAAGAGGGTAGTAGTGGCTGGGCCGATATCTAAGGCCATCCATTCATTAGGTATCTCCTGAGTAGTAGTAACCTTGCTTTCCGCATCACGGGCAAATTTGTCAGCCACTACGCAATCCACCGGAAGATAGAACTTTACCCCTTTGTCCTTGGCCTTTGCCATTACAAGCCTTGCAGTCTCAAGCATGTCCTCTTCAACCATGGACTTGCCCACATTATAGTTCATTGCCTTCAAAAAAGTATTGGCCATCCCTCCGCCGACAATGATCTTATCGACCTTGTCGCACAGGTTAAGAAGGACGTTTATCTTGCTGGATACCTTGGCTCCCCCTATGATTGCCACAAAAGGCCTCATCGGCTTTTCCATGGCCTTCCTGAAGTATTCAAGCTCCTTCTGCATCAGTAGCCCCGCTACAGAGGGGCTAACATATTTCGTTATTCCGTGCGTCGTTGCATGGGCCCTGTGGGCTGTGGCAAAGGCATCGTTTACATAGATGTCTGCAAGCCTGGCCAGCTTTTGGGCAAAGGCATCGTCGTTCTTTTCCTCTTCATTATAAAATCTGACATTCTCCAGGAGGATAATATTCCCGGCCTTCATCGAATTGACGGCCTTCTCAACATCCGGCCCTATGCAGTCGTCAAGGAAGGTTATCTCCTTCTCCAGCAACCTGCCAAGCCTCTTTGCTACAGGGGCCAGGGAGTATTTTGTCTCCCGATCCCTGGGCCTGCCCATATGAGAAGCAAGGATCACCTTCGCCCCTTCATCCAGCGCAAAGTTTACGGTAGGAAGAACCGCCCTTATCCTTGTGTCATCGGTTATATTCCCCTGTTCATCCTGAGGGACATTAAAGTCAACCCTGATGAAGATCCTCTTCCCCTTCAGGTTCACATCTCTTATAGTAAGCTTCTCTTTCACGACATTACCTCAAATTTATTTACCACAGACGGAGGTCACAGAGTACGCCTGAACCGCTCAAAACCTTTTTCCGTGCCCTCTGTGACTCTGTGTTTAAAATGGTTTAAAGCTTCTTTGAGATATACAACACCAGGTCCCTCATCCTTGAAGAGTAAGCCCACTCATTATCATACCATGAAAGGAGCTTCACCATCCTCTTGTCAATAACTGTTGTAGTTGCAGCATCAACTATTGAAGAATTGGCATTTCCATTAAAATCCTTTGAGACCAGTTCCTCTTTACAGAACTGAAGTATCCCTTTAAGCTTGCCATCTGCGGCCTTCTTCAGCGCTGCATTTACCTCATCCGCGGTTGTGTCCTTCTCTACATCTACTACGAGGTCAACAAGAGATACGTTAGGAGTAGGAACCCTTATTGCAAGGCCATCCAGTTTTCCTTTAAGCTCAGGAAGGACAAGCGAAACGGCAGATGCAGCACCGGTAGTTGTAGGGATCATGGAAAGGGCAGCAGCCCTGGCTCGCCTCAAGTCCTTGTGAGGAAGATCAAGAATCTTCTGGTCGTTAGTATAGGAATGGATGGTAGTCATCAAACCTCTCGCTATCCCGAAATTCTCAAGGATGACCTTTGCAACTGGGGCCAGACAGTTGGTTGTGCAGGATGCGTTGGAGATGATATTATGTTTAGAAGGATCGTATTTATCTTCATTGACACCCATGACTATTGTTATATCGGGGTTCTTTGCAGGTGCGGATATAATTACTTTCTTTGCACCTGCAGCCAAATGCTTGGATGCCTTTTCCCTGTCGGTAAAGAGGCCGGAGCATTCCAGGGCAATATCTACTCCCATCGCCTTCCATGGAAGCTCTGCAGGGTCTTTAAGGGCCAGTATCTTTATCTCCCTCCCATTAACAACAATGGCGCCATCCTTCGCCTTTACCTCTGCGTCAAGGATACCGTGAACAGAGTCGTATTTAAGCAGATGGGCCAGTGTCTCTGCATCGGTGAGATCGTTTATGGCCACAAAATCCAGGTCATTATTATTAAGAGCGGTCCTCAGAATATTCCTCCCTATCCTTCCGAATCCATTGATAGCAACTTTAACAGCCATGACACCCTCCTTGTTATAGTCTCCCTTCCGAAACGTTAAGTGAATTATACCCAAATAGGCCATTCCGTCAACTAAATTATGAGACAATAACAAAAAAGGCAGAAAACGTCTGTTTCCTGCCTTTAAGTAATAAAATGGCTGCCCGAGCAGGATTCGAACCTGCGACAGGGTGATTAACAGTCACCTGCTCTACCGACTGAGCTATCGGGCAATGAATATGATTTCCATCTGCATGGAATCACAATCTTTTTTACATTAAATACACTACAGATTGGCCCTAAATTGAGGATAAAAACCTTGTAGCACAGAGATCAAATTTATAACAGGCAAGAATTAATATGTCAAGCAAAAACCTATCAATCCCCAGGGCAAACGCATTTAAACTTCACGCCCACAAAGGATTTTGCTCAGATAGTCAT
>CAKKSC010000083.1 GCA_919902985.1 Desulfuromonadales bacterium
GGGAAGGCGGCAGGACTGTGGGCGCCGGCGCCATCAGTGAGGTGATAGAATAATGGCTGTAAAAGCACAGAGGATAAGGATAAGGCTTAAGGCATACGACCATAAGATTCTCGATCAGTCACTAAAGGAGATAATCGAGACAGCCAACAGGAGCGGAGCGAAGCTGTCGGGTCCTATCCCATTGCCTACAGTTATAAACAAGTATTGTGTGAATCGCTCTCCGCATGGTGATAAAAAATCAAGAGAGCAGTTTGAGATAAGGACTCACAAGAGGCTTCTCGATATTCTCGAACCGACTCAGCAGACGATAGATGCCTTGATGAAACTGGATCTCTCTGCTGGTGTTAATGTTGAATTAAAGCTTTAATTTTGAGGCGGAATATGAAAAAGGGAATGATAGGTAAGAAGTTAGGGATGACGCAGCTATTTGCCAGAGATGGCAAGTTGATCCCCGTTACGGTAATACAGGCAACCCCATGCCAGGTTACGCAGAAGAAGACAGTCGAGGTGGATGGGTATAATGCAATCCAGCTCGGGTTTGATGCAGTGGAGGGCAAGAGGGTCAATAAGCCGCTTACCGGCCATTTCAAAAAGGCTGGCGCAGATACTGCTCGCTATCTAAGGGAGTTCAGGTTTGAGGATACCGGCAAGTATGAGATCGGGCAGCGAATTAATATCGACATATTTGAACAGGGTGAAAGGATTGATGTTGTGGGGATTAGTAAGGGGAAGGGGTTTCAGGGTGGAGTCAAGAGACATCACTTTAAGGGTGGAGGGGCGAGCCACGGCTCCATGCATCACAGGGCCCCCGGTTCTATTGGCGCCAGTTCGTTTCCTTCAAGGGTATTTAAGGGGCAGAGGCTTCCGGGTCACATGGGACAGGATAGAGTTACTGCCATGGGGTTGGAGATAGTAGCTGTAAAAAAGGAACAGAACCTCCTTCTTGTGAAGGGCGCAGTTCCTGGATCAAAAAATGGCTTGGTCCTGATAAGGGACAGCATAAAGAAGTCCGTCTAAGATTATTTTTACCTGGAGTTAGAGATGCCGCATTTGGATGTATACGATATCGAGAAGAAAAAGGTCGGAGCGATAGATCTGAGCGATCTGATATTTGGCTCTGAAGTGAATGAGTATCTTATCCACGAAGTGGTTAAGATGCAGCTTGCCAATAGACGCGCTGGTACTTCTAAGACCAAGACCAGGGCCGAGGTGAGCGGCGGAAAAGCAAAGCCCTGGAAGCAGAAAGGGACGGGCCGGGCCAGGTCTGGCGCCAACACATCACCTATATGGGTCAGAGGTGGATCAGCCTTTGGGCCGAAGCCAAGGGATTATTCATATCTTGTACCGAAAAAGGTGAGGAGGGGTGCTCTGAGGTCAGCCCTTTCAATGAAGGTTAACGAAGGCAAGGTCTGGATCATAAAAGACTTTGATCTTAACGAGGTAAAGACAAGCAAGGCCTTGGAGATACTGAAGAGGTTTGACGCCGAGAAGTCCCTTTTTATATCTCATAAAGAGATGGTGAATTTTGAGATGTCGTCAAGGAATTTGCGGAAATTTAAGGTAATACGGCCACAGGGGCTGAACGTATACGACATCCTTTCTTATGATAAGCTACTGATTCTCGAGTCTACAGCTTCCGCTTTTGAGGGAGATGTGAAAGGAGAGGTGAGCGAATGAGTGATGTATACAATGTATTAAAGAGACCTCTGTTGACAGAGAAAGGGACTGATCTAAAAGAGGGAATGAATAAGTATCTCTTTGAAATTGACAGAAGGGCAAACAAGATACAGGTTAAGAATGCCGTTGAAAAGATATTCAGTGTAAAGGTGGATGCTGTTCATACCATCAGTGTAAAGGGTAAGACCAAGCGCGTAGGTAGAAGCTTCGGCAAGGGATCGGACTGGAAGAAGGCCATCGTAACTCTTAAGGCTGGGGAAAAGATAGAAATCATTGAAGGGGTATAGTAATGGCCGTTAAAACATATAAACCGACGTCCCCGGGAAGAAGAGGGCAGACCTGTTCCGCCTTTGAGGAGATAACAAGAGGCAGACCTGAAAAGTCGCTTGTTGAATCTGTTAAGAGGACCGGAGGAAGGAACAACCGCGGTAAGATTACATGCCGTCACCAGGGTGGGGGACATAAGAAGGCTTACAGGGTAATAGACTTCAAGAGGAATAAGTTCGGGATTCCCGCTACCGTGGCTTCGATCGAGTATGACCCTAACAGGTCGGCGCGTATAGCTCTTCTGCATTATGCCGATGGGGAAAAAAGATACATAATTGCGCCGCTTCAGCTTGAGGTTGGGGCAGTGGTCGATGCGGGACTGGATGCAGATATCCGTCCAGGGAATGCATTACCTATAAAGGCTATCCCTCTCGGCACGACCATTCATAATATCGAGATGAGGCCCGGAAAGGGAGCTCAACTCGTAAGAAGTGCAGGGGCTGGCGCCCAGCTTGTGGCAAAAGAGGGGGCATATGCTCAGGTTAAGCTTCCTTCTGGCGAGGTCAGGATGATACTTATCGAGTGCCTGGCCACAGTTGGTCAGATTGGAAATATGGATCATGGAAAGGTATCTTTAGGAAAGGCTGGAAGAAGCCGCTGGCTGGGGATAAGGTCGAGTGTCAGGGGAGTTGCAATGAATCCTGTTGACCATCCACATGGGGGCGGCGAGGGGAAGACATCCGGTGGAAGGCACCCAGTTTCACCATGGGGAAAGCCTACGAGGGGATATAAGACGCGCAAAAACAAGGCAACAACCAAGTTCATAGTGAGAAAGAGAAAGTAACTGGAGGTAGTAGTGGCACGTTCAGCTAAAAAAGGCCCGTTTGTTGATGATTGTTTGATGGATAAGGTGAATAAGGCCAATGAGGCCAGTGACAGGCGAGTTCTAAAGACATGGTCAAGGAGATCAATGGTTACGCCTGATTTTGTTGGTCACACGTTTGCTGTACACAATGGTAAGAAGTTTATACCGGTGTTTGTCACGGAAAATATGGTTGGGCACAAGCTTGGAGAGTTTTCGCCTACCAGGACTTTCCACGGGCATTCAGCGGGGAAAAAGACTGTTGTAAAAGGTGCAGCAAAAGGCAAGGAAGCCCCCAAAAAGTAATTTAAGAGAAGGTGGAGCAGTATGGATGCGATTGCTAAAGCTAAGTTCATGAGAATTACGCCGAGAAAGGCCCGGCTGGTTGTTGATCTGATAAGGGGAAAAAGGGTGGACCAGGCCTTTGCTATCCTTGATTTTACACCAAGGGCCGCCTCTAAGATTTTGACTAACCTATTGAAGTCTGCGGTGGCCAATGCTACGCAGAAAGAGGGAGTCGATGTAAATAATTTGAAGGTCAAGACGATATGTGTGGATCAGGGGCCAAGCCTGAAAAGGTTTATGCCTCGGGCGATGGGAAAGGCCTCGCAGATAAAAAAGAGAACCAGTCATATAACGGTTGTTTTGGAAGAGAGTTAAGAACCAAGGGAGGTAGGTTTTGGGTCAGAAGGTAAATCCGATAGGGCTTAGGCTTGGCATAACCAGAGGCTGGGATTCGAAGTGGTACCTGGATAAGGACTACGCAAAGTCTCTTCATGAGGACATAAAGATAAGGAAGTTCCTCAAAAAGAAGCTGTTTCACGCTGGGGTCGGCAAGATAGAGATCGAAAGGGTAGCCGATAAGGGAAAGGTTAATATCTTTACTGCTAGACCAGGCATAATAATAGGCAAGAAGGGAACAGAGATTGAAAGTCTCAAGAAGGACCTGCTAGGCCTAACCGGTAAAGAGATCTATATAAATATTCAGGAGATAAGGAAGCCTGAAACAGACGCCCAATTGGTGGCTGAGAATGTTGCCTTACAGTTGGAGAGAAGGGTCGCCTTCAGAAGGGCGATGAAGAAGAGCATACAGTCTGCCCTTAAGTTTGGATGCATGGGGATTAAAATAGCGTGTGCCGGAAGGCTTGGTGGCGCCGAAATAGCAAGGCGAGAATGGTATAAAGAGGGAAGGGTGCCGCTTCATACCCTAAGGGCTGATATAGATTATGGGTTTGCTCAGGCTATGACCACATTCGGTGTCATAGGTATAAGGGTTTGGATATTTAAGGGCGAGGTTCTTGAGGGAAGGGGTTAGTAACTATGTTGATGCCAAAGAAGGTTAAACATCGGAAGATGATGAAAGGCAGGATGAGGGGGGCCGCTTACAGAGGGTCAGACCTTAGCTTTGGGGAATTTGGACTTCAGGCGCAGGAATGCGGCTGGATAACCACCCGACAGATTGAGGCCGGAAGGATTGCCATGACCCGTTTTATAAAAAGGGGCGGCAAGATATGGATAAGGATATTCCCTGACAAGCCGATAACCAAGAAGCCTGCTGAAACCAGGATGGGTAAGGGTAAGGGGGCCCCTGAAGACTGGGTCTGTGTGATAAAGCCCGGAAGGATCCTCTTTGAGATGGAAGGGGTCCCCAAGGAGACTGCTATCGAGGCGTTCAGGCTTGCAGCTTATAAGCTTCCCATATCCACAAAAATAATTTCCAGGAGTGAAGGCCATGAAGGTTAGCGATATAAAAAGCCTAAGCGATGAGGAACTGAATCAGAAGCCTGTCGAACTGTCTCACGAGCTTTTTAATCTCCGCTTTCAGCATGCAAGCGGGCAGCTCGAAAACACAGCTCGGTTGTCCCAGATAGCAAAGGACATTGCCAGGGTCAAGACGGTTATAAGGGAGAGACGTAAATGAGTGAAAGAGGCATCAGGAAGACCCTTCAGGGGGTCGTTGTGAGTGATAAGATGGATAAGACCGTAGTGGTAAAGGTTGACAGGACAGTGAAGCACCATATATATTTAAAGACCATTAAGAAAAGCGCTAAATATAAGGCCCATGATGAGGGGAATACCTGCCATCTGGGCGACAAGGTAGTAATAGAGGAAAGCCGTCCTCTAAGCAGGGACAAGCGTTGGAAGGTCAAAGGGAAAGTAGGGCAGTCGGCGTAGGGATAATTACATGATGCAAGAGGCAAGATATCATAGCAACTTGCGACTTGAGGCATAATTAGGGGTGCAGGATGATACAACAGCAGACTGTGTTGGATGTGGCAGATAACTCCGGCGCAAAAAAGGTTATGTGTATAAAGGTACTTGGCGGCACCAGAAAGAGGTACGCATCGATTGGAGATGTGATAGTTGTCGCAGTGAAGGAGGCTGCCCCTAACGCCAAGGTTAAGAAGGGTGATGTACAGAAGGCGGTGGTCGTGAGGACCGCCAAAGAGGTCGCCAGGCGTGATGGCTCTTATATAAGGTTTGACGGGAACTCCGCTGTTATCATAGATAAAGCGAACGAACCTCTTGGAACGCGGATATTCGGGCCGGTCGCAAGGGAGCTCCGGGCAAAGAAGTTTATGAAAATAATTTCTCTTGCCCCTGAAGTGTTATAGTAGAAAGATGATGGAGAGATGCCGGTATTATCTCTCTACTTGTGGAATTCTTAAGGAGAAGGTTTGATGTTAGCAACCCATGTAAAGAAGAACGATACCGTCAAGGTAATTGCAGGTAAGGAAAAGGGGAAGACCGGAAAGGTTATAGTGGTCCTTCCAAAGAAGGAAAGGGTTATAATTGAGAAGATAAACCTTGTAAAGCGGCACACAAAGCCGAGGGGAGCCGCTGGACAGGGTGGCATCATAGAAAAGGAAGGGGCGATACATATATCGAATGTGATGGTTGTCTGCCCGAAATGCGGTTCTGCTGTTCGTTTCGGTTATAAATTGTTAGAGGACGGGAATAAGGTCAGGGTTTGCAAGAAGTGTGATGAGGTTATTGATAAGTAATGTAATGCGTGGCGTCACTCTTTTTAAGTTGACGGTATAGGGTTTATGCGTCACGATATTGGAGGAAATGAATGGCAAGGCTGAATGACTTATATATCAAGAAGGTAGTTCCTGCACTTATGAAGGAGTTTAACTACAAGAGTGTAATGGAAGTACCAAAGATAGAGAAGGTTGTTATAAACATGGGGTTGGGAGAGGCCGTTCAGAATGTAAAGGTGTTGGATGCAGCTTCTAAAGAGTTGGCAGCCATAACCGGACAAAAAGCGGTTATAACAAAGGCAAAGAAGTCAATAGCGACCTTCAAGCTCCGTGAAGGTATGCCCATCGGGTGTATGGTGACATTAAGGAAAGAGAAGATGTACGAGTTTATGGATCGCTTCATAAGTGTTACATTGCCCAGGGTCAGGGATTTTAAAGGGATCTCCGGCAGGACCTTTGACGGTCATGGTAACTACGCTATGGGTCTTAAGGAGCAGATCATCTTTCCTGAAATAGAATACGACAAAGTGGACAAGGTAAGGGGCATGAATATAGTATTTGTGACAACAGCCAAGACAGATAAAGAGGGAAAGGCCCTTTTGAGAGAGTTTGGAATGCCTTTCAGGGATTAAGCGGAGGAGAAGTGGCAAAGAAATCATTGATTGCAAAGGCAAACAGAGAGCCTAAATTTGGAGTCAGGGCATACAACAGGTGCCCGTTGTGTGGCAGGCCGAGAGGGTATTACAGGAAGTTCGGTATGTGTCGTATCTGCCTGAGAGATAGGGCCAATAAGGGAGAGCTTCCTGGTGTTACAAAGTCGAGCTGGTAGTTGTGTATAGTGCTGAAATCGAAGTTCAGCGAGATTCTTGTATTTTGGCATAAAGTTTAGCTATTAAGTTGTTAAGGAGTAGATTGAAATGAGTATGACCGACCCCGTAGCAGATATGCTTACACGAATAAGAAATGCAAGCAAGGCAAAGCATGAGAAGGTGGACATCCCTTCGTCTACGTTGAAGGCTGAAGTGGCAAGGATCCTCAAGGAAGAGGGTTACATAAAGAATGTTAAGATGGTAGCTGACGCGAAGCAGGGTATTATCAGGGTTTTTCTGAAATATTCATCCGCAAATGAGGGTGTGATCACTGGTCTTGAGAGGGTAAGCACTCCTGGGAGAAGAATGTATGTCGGAACCGAAGAAATCCCAAAGGTTTTAAATGGATTTGGAATTGCAATCGTTTCTACCTCAAAGGGGTTGATGACGGATAAAGCGGCTCGTGAGGCCAATGTAGGCGGGGAACTGCTCTGTAAGGTCTGGTAAACATACAGTTTGAAGGTCGGTGTTACTGGCAAGCTGATAAAAGCTTTTTGGAGAACAAGATGTCACGTATAGGTAAAATTCCAGTTGTAATACCCCAGGGGGTAAAGGTTGCAGTTGTTGGGGACCTGCTCAAAGTCGATGGGCCTAAGGGCAAACTTTCGCAGAGGATAAACCCCGGAGTCAATATATCTGTAAACGACGGGAAGATCGTATTTACCAGGCCTGCTGAGAGTTCGGAGGCGAGGACGGTTCAGGGGCTTATTAGAAGCCTTGTTTCTAATATGGTTGCCGGTGTTACAAAAGGATATGAGAGGAAATTGGAGATATCTGGAGTTGGTTACAGGGCAGAGGTTCAGGGTGACAGTCTTGTTATGAGTCTCGGTTTTTCTCATCCGGTTAAATATCAACTTCCTGCCGGTGTCAAGGCGGAAGTCGAAAAGCAGACTGTGATAACACTTAGTGGCCCTGACAAGCAGGTCATAGGCCAGGCGGCAGCCAATATAAGAGGATTCAAACCTCCAGAGCCTTATAAAGGCAAGGGGATAAAATATCAGGGTGAAAAGATTCTGAGAAAGGCCGGAAAGGCTGGGAAGGCGGGTAAATAAAGATGGGAGAGACTAGTAAAAGGCTTGTAAGCAGGCTGAACAGAAAGACAAGGGTGAGAAAGAAGGTGGCAGGGACTTCTGAGAGGCCGCGGCTGTGTGTGTTCCGTAGTGCCTCGCATATATACGCTCAGGTAATAAATGACCAGGATGGTACGACACTGGTAGAGGCGTCAAGTGTCAGTCCTGATCTAAAGGGAGAGATAAAACATGGTGGGAATGTTCTATCTGCACAGAAGGTTGGCGTACTTGTGGCAAGGAAGGCACTTGCTAAGAATATTAAAAAGGTTGTATTTGACAGGGGTGGCTACCTTTATCACGGTCGGATAAAGGCGCTTGCTGACGCGGCAAGAGGCGAGGGGCTCGAATTTTAGATTGCAAAATGCAAGATGCAAATTGCGAAGCGCAAAACAGGTTTTAATTTTACAATTTACAATTTGAAATTTACAATATTGAGGTAGGAGGGCAGTTTGGCAACGAGGATAAATCCCGAAGGCTTGGAATTAAAAGATCGCCTGGTAAACATAAACAGAGTGGCCAAGGTGGTAAAAGGCGGAAGAAGGTTTAGCTTCAGCGCCCTTGTAGTAGTTGGTGATGGCAACGGCGTAATAGGCTATGGGATGGGTAAAGCCAATGAGGTCTCTGAGGCGTTAAGGAAGGCAGTGGAGCAGGCTAAGAAGGAGTTAGTCAAGGTTTCGCTGAGCGCTGAAAATGCTTCCATATACCACGAGGTTACCGGCAGATTTGGGGCCGCAAAGGTTCTTCTCAGGCCGGCATCTGCGGGGACCGGAGTCATTGCCGGTGGGGCTGTCAGAGCTGTTGTCGAATCGGCGGGTATTGGGAACCTTCTTGCAAAGTCTCTTGGGTCAAACAACCCGCATAATGTGGTAAAGGCTGCAGTTGCCGCATTGAAGCAGCTGAGAAGCCCGGAAGATGTTGCCGCCATGAGAGGAAAGAGCGTAGAGGAAATGAGGTAGAAGGAGTTTTAGATGACTAAGAAAGCAAAGCAGCTTAAGATAACCTTGGTAAAGAGTGGAATCGGCAGACCTGAGAGACAGAAGAATACTCTTATCGGCCTTGGGCTCACAAAAGTCAACAGAACGGTTGTCAGAGATGATACACCCTCAAACAGGGGGATGGTCAATAAGGTTTCGCATCTTGTTTTAGTCGAAGCAATATAGAGGTGATTGGAATGAATCTTGGTGAGCTCCGTGCCCCCGAAGGGGCGAGCAAAAATAGAAAAAGGCTTGGAAGAGGGTCCGGTTCTGGACACGGCAAGACGAGCGGCCGCGGTCATAAGGGGCAGAGGGCCAGGTCCGGCGGCAGAGGAAAGACTGGTTTTGAGGGCGGGCAGATGCCCTTGCAGAGGAGACTCCCGAAGAGGGGCTTTACCAATATCTTCAGGAAGGAGTATGCTATTGTCAACCTGAGCGACCTTGACAGGTTTGATAAAGGCAGCACAGTTGATGTCGCCTTGCTTGTTGCAGCAGGGCTGGTTAACAAGATTGGGGCTGGAGTGAAGCTTTTGGCAGATGGCGATATAAAGAAGTCCCTTACCATAAAGGTGCATAAGTTTAGTCAGTCGGCTAAAGCGAAGGTTGAGGCGGCAGGCGGAAGGATAGAGGTGGTCTGAGTTGTCCGACGCTTATAAGAATATAGGGAAGATACCGGAACTCAGAAAGAGGATACTGTTTACGTTCCTGATGCTTGTAGTCTACAGGCTCGGGGCTCATATCCCTACGCCTGGAATAAACGGGGATGCTTTGGCCGCATTTTTTGCCCAGATGCAGGGTACAATCCTTGGGCTCTTTGACATGTTTTCGGGCGGCGCACTCGAGAGGCTTTCTATTTTTGCCCTCGGTATAATGCCTTACATAAGCTCATCTATCATATTTCAGCTGCTGACTGTGGTTGTTCCTTACCTCCAGAAGCTTTCCAAGGAAGGGGAGATGGGGAGGAAAAAGATCACCCAGTATACCAGGTATGGGACAGTCGCCCTTAGTGTTATCCAGGGCATCGGAATAAGCTTTGGGCTGGAGAAGATGACAGGCCCTGCTGGCGAACTTGTAGTACCTCATCCGGGCTGGTCATTCAGGATAATGGCTGTAATTACACTTACTGCCGGTACGGCATTTATTATGTGGCTGGGCGAGCAGATCACCGAGAGAGGAATAGGCAACGGGATATCTCTTATCATATTTGCCGGTATAATTGTGAGGATGCCGAGTGCAGCAGTCAATACCCTTAAACTGGTGAGGACTGGTGAGTTCCCGATTCTGCTCGTCTTAGTTTTGATAGCCATGATGGTAGCTGTTGTCGGTTTCATTATATTCATGGAAAGGGGACAGCGAAAGATCCCTGTCCAGTATGCAAAACGCGTTGTCGGAAGGAAAGTATTTGGCGGACAGAGCACACATTTGCCTCTTAAGGTAAACTCAGCAGGTGTGATACCAGCGATATTTGCCTCATCTATAATAATGTTTCCTGCAACCCTTGCCCAGTTCAGCACTGCTCCATTTATGCAGAAGGTTGCAGGCGCATTGACTCCGGGGAATTGGCCCCATGAGGTTTTGTATGTTGGTTTTATAGTCTTCTTCTGTTATTTTTATACGGCAGTTACCTTTAATCCTACGGATGTTGCGGATAACATGAAGAAATACGGCGGCTACATACCGGGCATACGGCCGGGGCAGAAGACGGCTGAGTATATAGACAGGATCCTTACCAGGATCACATTCGGTGGTGCAGTGTATCTTGCAATTGTGTGTGTTCTTCCTACAATATTGGTGAGCCAGATGAATGTGCCTTTTTATTTCGGAGGGACGTCACTCCTTATTGTCGTTGGTGTTGCCCTGGATACTGTTGCGCAGATAGAGTCCCATCTACTTCAGAGGAATTATGAAGGCTTTATGGGTAAGGCGAGGATAAAGGGGAGGAGATAGTGCCACGTAACCTTGTCCTCCTGGGCCCTCCCGGTGCGGGGAAGGGTACACAGGCAAAGATGCTTGTGGATAAATACTCTATACCACAGATTTCTACTGGTGACATTCTAAGGGAGGCAGTGAAGAGCGGGACTCCTTTGGGAATAGAGGCAAACTCCTACATGAGTAGGGGGGCTCTGGTCCCTGACGAAGTTGTCATAGGAATTGTCAAGGAGAGGCTAAAAAGGGGTGATTGCGGAAAGGGTTATGTCCTTGATGGATTCCCAAGGACTATAGCACAGGCGGATGCACTGTTTTCTTATTTGAATGAGTGCGGATGTCCAATAACTAAAGTTATTGATATTAAGGTGCAAAAGGATTGTCTTGTAATAAGGCTTTCCGGCCGTAGGGTCTGCAGATCTTGCGGAGCAGGATACCATATAGAGTTTAACCCGTCTAAGGACGGTGCCAAATGTGATAGATGCGGGGGCGAGCTTTTTCAGAGGGATGATGACAGAGAAGATGTAGTGATAAAGAGACTTGAGACCTATGAAGCCCAGACAACCCCGCTGGCAGAATATTACAAAAAAAACGGGCTGCTTAAGACAATCAACGGCATAGGCGATGTTGAGGCCATCTTTGATGATATATGCAAAATCGTTGATGAAAGATAGGGGTGTGGTTCTAAAATCACCACAAGAAATTGAGGAAATGAGGGTTGCCAACAGGATCGTTGCTGAGATCCTTGAGGCAGTGAGGGAAATAGTAAGGCCGGGGATCACAACTGATGAATTGAACGGTTTTGCTGAAGCAAGGCTGAGGGAAAGGAAGGCAAAGTCTGCATTTAAGGGATACAGGGGATACCCAAAGGCCCTTTGTACATCAGTCAACTCTCAGGTTGTTCATGGTGTACCGACTAAAATCCCTTTGAAGGAAGGGGATTTGCTGAGTCTGGATTTCGGAGTCTATTCCGGCGGATTCTATGGTGACGCGGCTATCACTGTGCCGGTTGGATTGGTCTCCAAGGAGGCCATGAAACTAAAAGAGGTGGCTGAAAAGGCCCTCTATAAAGGAATAGAAAAGGCATATCAGGGAAACAGGCTTTCAGATATATCATACGCCGTTCAGAGCTTTGTTGAAGGGAACGGCTTTTCGGTGGTCAGGGAGTTTGTAGGGCACGGGATTGGACGGTCTCTGCACGAAGAGCCCCAGATACCTAACTATGGATCCCCTGGGGTGGGAATAAAGCTACGGGCAGGAATGGTTCTGGCTATCGAGCCGATGATAAATGCGGGCGGATGTGAAGTTAAGATCCTGCAGGACGGGTGGACCGCAGTTACGAAAGACGGAAGTTTGTCGGCTCATTTCGAGCATACGGTCGCAATAACCGAAACTGGGCCGGTAATTTTGACGAGTCTGGATGGATAAATGGCAAAGGAAGAGGCAATAGAGGTTGAGGGAAAGGTTGTTGAACCGCTTCCAAATGCCATGTTCAGGGTAGAGCTTGAAAATGGCCACAGGATACTGGCCCATATATCAGGAAAGATGAGGATGCACTTTATCAAGATACTTCCTGGAGACAAAGTCACAGTAGAATTGTCACCATATGACCTTACGAGGGGAAGGATAACCTACAGGGCAAAATAAACCGTAAACCGTGAGATGTGAACCGTGAAATGAAAAGAAGTTACAGTTTACGATTTACGGTTCACGAAGGAGATAGAGATGAAGGTAAAGGCATCAGTAAAAAAGATATGTGAGAAGTGTCAGATAGTGAAACGAAGGGGTGTCGTGAGGGTAGTCTGCGAAAACCCGCGTCATAAGCAGAGGCAGGGATAAGAAATGCGGATTTTATAATTGCGGCTTGCTGAGCTACAGTTCAGCTGCAATATTTAAAGTCCAAAAAGGGAGGGGTTCATTGGCACGTATATCAGGGATTGATTTACCGAAGGATAAAAGGGTTGTAATAGGGCTGACCTATATATACGGTATAGGGAACAAGTCTTCTCAGGATATAGTGACGGAAGCAGGAATAAGTCCCGATACTAAGATAAACCAGCTGACAGAGACTGAGGTTGCCAGCATCAGGGAGATTATAGAGCGCAAGCATACTGTTGAGGGAGACCTCCGCAGGGAAATTGGGATGAATATCAAGAGGCTTATGGATATTGGTTCGTACCGCGGCCTTCGCCACAGGAAAGGTTTGCCGGTTCATGGACAGCGGACTAAGACAAATGCCAGGACAAGAAAGGGACCTGGAAAGAAGATGGTAGGAAAGAAGAAGTAAGATCATAAGGGGGAATGATGGCAGCGGTTCAAAAAAGTGTTACCAAGAAAAAAGACAGGAAGAGGATAAGCCATGGTGTAGTCCATATCCAGTCAACATTTAACAATACGATAATAACGATCACAGATACAGCCGGAAATGTGATCTCTTGGTCCAGCTCAGGGAGCAAGGGATTTACCGGCTCAAAAAAGAGCACCCCTTTTGCTGCGCAGATTGCAGCGGAGGACGCAGGTAAGAAGGCAATGGAACATGGATTGAAGCATGTAGAGGTATTTGTAAAGGGGCCCGGCTCCGGCAGGGAGTCTGCGCTCAGGGCTTTGCAGGCCGTTGGTTTTGAGGTAACAATGATAAAGGATGTAACTCCGCTTCCTCATAACGGCTGCAGGCCGCCAAAGAGGAGAAGGGTTTAAAAGGGAGGTTTGATTTGGCAAGGTATATAGGGTCAGTATGCAGATTGTGCCGGAGGGAAGGACTGAAGCTTTTCCTGAAAGGAGAGAGGTGCTATAGCGATAAGTGCGCCGTGGATAGGAGAAGCTATCCGCCGGGTCAGCACGGGCAGGGGAGGACCAAGGTCTCTGAATATGGCACGCAGCTGAGGGAGAAGCAGAAGGTAAAGAGACTCTATGGGTTGCTTGAGAAGCAGTTCCGTGGCACCTTTGCGGAAGCCGACAGGCAGAAAGGAATAACCGGAGAGAACCTCTTAAGGCTTTTGGAGCGCAGACTTGACAACATGGTTTACCGCATGGGATTTGCAAGTTCCAGAAATGAGGCCAGGCAGCTTATACTGCACAACCATTTTCTTGTCAATAGCAAGAAGGTTAACATACCTTCGTATGTCCTTAAGCCGGGCGATGTCCTTCAGGTCAGGGAGAGCAGTAAGACTTTGATCAGGATTCAGGAGTCACTGGAGGCTGTTCAGAGGAGGGGAGTGCCGAGTTGGCTGGAGTTGGACAAGACCAACTTTAAGTGCGTTGTCAAGACCCTTCCTGTGAGGGAGGAGCTTACGCTTCCGATCAGGGAACAGCTGATAGTCGAACTATATTCCAAGTAATCTGCTGTTCAAATTGCACTTGCAGATGATGCTGCATTGGCCATTGGCAATATCGATATGTATGAGCTGAAAGAATCCAGGAGGATGAATGTACAGGAACTGGAAAGAACTTATAAAACCAAAGAGGCTTGAGGCAGAAAAGGAGACCCTGACAGAGACTTACGGGAAGTTCTATGCCGAGCCCTTAGAGAGAGGATATGGAACTACCATAGGAAATTCCCTCAGACGGATACTTCTTTCGTCTTTACAAGGGACTGCGATAACAGCGGTCAAGATAGATAGCGTTCTCCACGAATTTACGACAGTACCTGGAGTTACAGAGGATGTTACTGAGCTTATACTTAACCTGAAGGAGGTCAATCTGAAGCTTCACGGTGAGGGGCCGAAAACTGTCAGGATTAGTGCCAAGGGCAAGAAAGAGGTCAAGGCAGGCGACATAATTACAGACGGTACTGTCGAGATAATGAACCCTGATCATCATATTGCAACCCTGTCCAAGGACGCCAAGCTCAATATGGAGATGACTGTAAAGTGGGGGAAGGGATATGTTACATCCGAGAGGAACAGGGACGACTCACTGCCTGTGGGCGCTATCCCTGTGGATTCCATCCATTCCCCCATTAAGAAGGTCAATTTTCTTACTTCCCATGCAAGGGTTGGCCAGATAACAGATTACGACAAACTGACAATGGAGGTTTGGACCAACGGGAGCGTTACACCTACAGATGCCGTCAGTATTGCGGCCAAGATACTCAAAGACCAGCTGTCTGTGTTTATTGGGTTCGAGGAAGAGGATTATGAAGAGGTTGAGACTCCTTATGATGCGGGAGGAGAAGGGGTGGCCCTTGGAGAGAACCTGCTGAAGAGCGTTGACGAGCTTGAACTTTCGGTGAGGGCTGCCAATTGCCTCAAGAAGGCCAATATCAAGTATATAGGAGAGCTTGTCCAGAAGACAGAAAACGAGATGCTGAAGACCAAAAACTTTGGCAGGAAGTCACTGAATGAGATAAAAGAGGTATTAACAGAAATGGGACTTCATCTCGGCATAAAGGTAACTGACTGGCCTCCGGAGGGTTTTGTCGAGACGTCCGAGGTCGAGGCTGAAGATACCGAAGATGAAGAAACTGAAGGCGAGGATTAAAATATGAGGCATGGATTTGCAGGAAAGAGGCTCGGAAGAAACAGCAGTCACAAAAAGGCATTGATGAGGAACCTTACCACCTCACTGATTTTGCATGAAAGGATTCAGACTACTGATGGTAAGGCCAGGGAGCTTAAGGGTGTTGTCGAAAAGATGATAACCCTTGGCAAGCGTGGAGACCTCCATGCCAGGAGGCAGGCAGCTGCATTTATTATTGGAAAAGAGGCAGTCCAGAAGTTGTTTGAGATAGCCCCGCGTTTCAATGATAAAAACGGAGGATATACGAGAACCCTCAAGTTAGGCAGACGCCTCGGTGACTCAGCTCCAGTCTCGATCATTGAGTTGATCGGGGCCCCAAAGAAAGAGACAAAGAAGGCGAAAGAAGAGGTAAAGCCGGCGTAAAGCCGGCTTTTTTCTTTTTACAGTAGTTCCCCCCTCCATTTACAACACAAAATTCTGGTACCAATTGGCTATCAAACAATAATATCCATATCGCCTGCATAACACCAAGTAAGCTTTCTTTCGTCTCAATAGTAGATGCTTTAAAGCAACTCAGTATAAGTCTTGATAAGTAACAGCTTGACTTTCAGGGGATTGATATGGTATTTATTTACCCCACAAAAGGGCATACCGTCTTATTTATACCAATTCGCATTCAAATGAAGACTTATGAACGCTCAGGTATAATACCCATCCGGGTATAAATACCGAGTAAGCTTTCATTAAGCTCCATTGTAGATGTTTGAAAGCAACTTGGTATTACATTGATAAACCGGAGGTACCATGGGAAAGCTCAATATAAAGATAAACGGCAGGGAGATTGAGGCGGAGGAAGGGAGCACAATCCTTGACGTAGCCAAGACTAACGGTATCTATATCCCAACCCTCTGTCACCACCCACAGCTCTCAGTTCAGGGCGCATGCCGCATCTGCATGGTAGAGGTTAAGGGTCTTCCCAAGCCAGTCACCTCCTGCACAACCCCTGTAACCAAGGATATGGATATCCAGACCGACACACCTGTTGTAATTAAACAGAGGGAGACTGTGCTTGAGCTACTCCTTTCCGACCATCCCCTGGAGTGCCCGACATGCGATGCAGGGGGCCAGTGCAAGCTCCAGGACCTGACCCATGATTACAAGATAAAGGGAAATCGCTTCGAAGGAGAGAAGAGGAAGGTCCCTGTCGAAGAGGTAAACCCATTTATCAGAAGGGATTATCAACGCTGCATTCAATGCAGCCGCTGCATAAGGGTCTGCGATGAGGTAAGGGGAATAGGGGCGATCCAGTATGCGAAGAGGGGATTTTATCAGAAGGTCTCGACCTGCGCAGACAAGGTATTGGACTGCATCTTCTGCGGCTCATGCGTCCAGCAGTGCCCGGTCGGGGCCCTCACAGAAAAGCCGTCTAAGTTTAAGTACAGGCCATGGGAGACAAAGCAGGTTGAGACAACCTGCGGATATTGCGGTGTTGGATGCTCCCTTACCCTTCATACAAAGAACAACGAGATAGTTAAGGTTACCTCCAGGGATGACACTCTGAACAAGGGGCATCTCTGCGTGAAGGGAAGATATGGGTATGAGTTTGTCAAGAGCGATAAGAGACTAACCACCCCTTTAATCAGGAAGGACGGCAAGCTCACTCCCGCTTCCTGGGAAGAGGCGCTTTCATACACAGCCAAAAGGTTCAAGGAGATAAAGGAGAAGCACGGCCCAGATTCCTTGGGTGGTTTCTCTTCAGCGAAATGCACCAACGAGGAGAACTATCTATTCCAGAAGTTCGTCAGGGTCAACTTCGAGACCAATAATTTAGACCACTGCGCGCGCCTCTGACACAGCGCCACCGTGGCCAGTTTGGCCACAGCGATAGGTAGCGGTGCAATGAGCAATTCACTCCACGACC
The DNA here is from genome assembly GCA_919902985.1 of Desulfuromonadales bacterium. Taxonomy (GTDB): domain Bacteria; phylum Desulfobacterota; class JAENJC01; order JAENJC01; family JAENJC01; genus JAENJC01. The sequence goes on from CAKKSC010000083.1 coordinate 17,009, forward strand.
TGGATGAGGCGGATCTCTTCCTTGTCACCGGTTCCAATACAACCGAGGCCCATCCGATCATAGGAATGCAGATCTGGCAGGCTGTGAGACACAAGAATAAAAAGCTCATAGTGATAGACCCGAGGAAGATAGAGCTTACAAAATATGCAGCCATGCACCTCAGGCAGAGGCCTGGGACAGATGTGGCCGTCTACAACGGCCTGGCAAGGATCATAATAGAGGAAGGGCTTGCCGACCTCGACTTCATAAGAGATAGGACCGATGGGTTTGAAGAGGCAAAAGAGGTCATAATGAAGTATACCCCTGAGGTCGTGGAGAAGATATCAGGGATACCGAAGGAACAGCTTATAGAGGCTGCCAGGATGTACGGTAAGGCTGAAAGGGCCTCAATATACTGGGCCATGGGCAGTACCCAGCACATAAACGGCGTTCACGGGGTCCATTCCATTGTCAATCTGGCGATGCTGACCGGAAATATAGGCAAACCAGGGACAGGGGTCAACCCGCTGAGGGGGCAGAACAACGTTCAGGGTGCATGCGATATGGGATGCCTGCCAAACCAGTTCCCAGGATATAAGCCCGTGAATGTGCCTGAAAACGTAGAAAGGGTCGAGAAGGTCTGGGGGGTAAAGGTCCCGGCAAAGCCAGGGCTGACCCTTACTGATATGGTAAATTCCATGGGCACGGAAAGGGGCATTAAAGGGCTATATATCATGGGTGAGAACCCAATGATGAGCGACCCCGACCTGAACCATGCAAAAGAGGCATTTGAGTCCCTCGAATTCCTGGTGGTCCAGGATATATTCCTGACTGAAACTGCGGAACTGGCCCATGTAGTGTTCCCTGCCACTTCCTTTGCAGAGAAGGAGGGTACGTTTACCAACACGGAGAGGAGGATCCAGAGGGTAAGGAAGGCCGTCAAACCGCCCGGTGATGCATGGGAGGATACCAAGATAATCTGCTCTCTTTCAAAGGAGATGGGATATCCGATGGAATACCCTTCCGCCTCAAAGGTAATGGATGAGCTTGCATCGGTAACCCCGATTTATGAGTGTGTCTCCTATGAGTATCTGGACAAGGGGGTTGCTGTACACTGGCCGTGTAACAGCTGCTCCATTGATCGTACTTCATGCGGCACCCTTATAATGGGGACTCCAGTACTTCACGAGGAAAAGTTTACGAGGGGGGCAGGCAAGTTCCTGGCGTTCGAATTCCAACCCCCCACGGAGTGGCCTGATGACGAATACCCCCTGATACTTACGACAGGAAGAAACCTCTGGCACTGGCACGGAGGGAGCCAGACGAGAAAGGTAAGTTCTCTAAACGAGAGGTCTCCGGAACCTTATATGGAGCTCAATGCCGCTGATGCAAAGAAGATGGGCATAAAGAACAGTGAAGAGGTAGAAGTCACGTCCAAGAGAGGTGGGATAACCTTGAAGGCGGTTATAAGCGACAGGCCTACACCTGGAGTAGTATTTATTCCATGGCATTACAAGGAGGCAGCCGCAAATATTCTAACTATCAACGCCCTTGACCCGCAAGCAAAGATACCGGAGTACAAGGTTTGTGCAGTAAGGGTTGAAAAGACAGGTGGTGGACAGAAGGAACCAAACCGATACTCGCATTACCCAGGGTAAAAATTAACGCCCCCGCCTGACGGCACCCCCTCTTATTTTAAGAGGGGGTTAGGGGGAGTTAAAAAGTCCCGATTTCACGCCAACTTCAGCAGTTCGCTCCTTTTGGAAAGAAGCTCTTCAACCTCATCAAGAAATTGTTCCAGCCTCTTTATCTCCTCTCTGACCTTGGCGTCGTATCCGTCGGAGGTGGCGATCTCTTCTACCATAAGATCCAGCTTGTCAACCTCTTCGAGGAGAGTCATGTCAAAGTTGTAAAGCCTGTCAAGTTCCTGTCCACCGATCTTGTCGTCTAATACGCTGTAGCTGTATCTGTCGCTCTTCAGCAGGGTCCCCAAGCTTGACAGCCTTCCTATCGATTTAGCCATAGGCGCCAGAATCACGACTTTCCCGTCTTCCGAGAACTCCTTCTTTATCTCCTCCATTCGCTCCATCCCCCTCATCACTTTCTCCGAGAGGTGGAGCCTGAATTCTCCATCCACTTCATCCAACCCGATACCTTCTCTCCCCGAATGTCCGGGTATCAGGCTCTTCAGACTCTCAAGCTTGCCGGACACGACCCCCTTCATTCCGTTCATTAAAGAAAACCTCCTAATGTTGTCTGCCAGTTGCCCCTGGTAATTTTAATGCAAAATCTAAATAAGTCAAATCAGCTATTTCCTGAACAGGTACAGAATCAATGTGATTAGAACGCTAATAAGTATGGATGTGGCCAGTGGAAAATAGAAGGTAAAGTTCTCCTTCTTTATGTATATGTCTCCCGGAAGTCTCCCTATAAAAGGGATTCTGGGGCCGAATGAGACGGCTACGCCTATTGCAATGAGGATGAGTCCAATGACGATGAGAGATCTGCCCATCCCTTCCATTTATAAAAGCCTTTCCTGTCTTGAATATCCCGTCATCCCACCCGGATTAACCGGCATCTCTATACCGAAGTGCTGATATGCAAGGCGCGTCGCGGTCCTTCCCCTCGGAGTTCGGTCAATGTATCCTTCCTGGATGAGATAAGGTTCGTAAACGTCTTCTATGGTGTCCTTCTCCTCGCTTATGGCTGCGGACAGGGTTTCAACACCAACCGGGCCGCCGCTATATTTTTTTATGATGGTGAGGAGTATCTTCCTGTCCATCCCGTCAAACCCCTGGTTGTCCACCTCCAGCATCTTGAGGGCGTCATCAGCAACCTTCTTTGTTATCACCCCTCCAGCCCTGACCTGGGCAAAGTCCCTGACCCTCCTCAAAAGCCTGTTGGCGATCCTTGGGGTGCCCCTCGACCTGCGGGCTATCTCCATTGCACCGTCCGCCTCTATCTCGATATTAAGTATCCTTGCGGACCTCGTTACAATGATGCACAGCTCTTTTGAATTATAGAACTCAAGCCTTGATATGACACCAAATCTGTCCCTGAGCGGTGAGGTCAGCAGTCCTGCCCTTGTGGTTGCGCCCACCAGAGTGAACCTGGGGAGGTCTATCTTTATTGATCTCGCTGACGGCCCCTGGCCTATGATTAAATCAAGCTGGAAGTCCTCCATGGCGGGGTACAGGATCTCCTCAACTGTTGAGTTCATCCTGTGAATCTCGTCTATAAAGAGGACATCCTTTTCCTGAAGATTTGTGAGGATTGCGGCAAGGTCTCCTGCCCTTTCTATTACAGGGCCTGATGTTGTCTTTATGTTTACATTTAATTCCTGGGAGATGATATATGCGAGGGTCGTCTTACCCAGTCCCGGAGGGCCATAGAAAAGGAGGTGGTCCAACGCCTCCCCACGGGCCTTTGCTGCCTCGATAAACACCCTGAGGTTTTCCTTTACCTTCTCCTGGCCGATATATTCGTCTAAGGAGCGGGGGCGTAGGCTTGGGTCAAAGGAAAGGTCGTCTTCTGCAATCTGAGGGGTTATAACCCGTTCCATCGTGAGTAAGGATAGTACAAATACTAATTAATGACAAGGGGGAATTGGCATTACTGTTTCACTGCATTCATGGCATTGTTAAGGGAGGCGTTTGCCTCTTCTACACCCTTTATTGCCTCCATTATATTTTTATTTACTTCCTTCATTCCTTCCTTCTCGGCTGTAATCGCCCACTTTCTGTACTCCTCTATGTGGGCCTCATTGTGTTCAATCCAGTGGTGAAGGATGTGTGCAAGCTTGTCTTTATCGGTCATGGCAGACCCTCCTGAAGCATGATATACATCATTGTTTTCAATCTGATATACTGAGATGATACGTGCGCAACCGTGAATTGTCAAGCTATCACGATGTTGAAGTGATGATTGACTAAAGCATTCTGACATGTTAAAGATATGTTACTTAAAGAAAGGGAAACGCTGCATGGGATTCAAATCATATCTGCCTCTCTTAAAGCTGAGGATTAGCTGCCTCATAACCTTCAGCGCCATTGTCGGGGCCGTTGCAGGAACCACAAATGGCATGTCATGGGACAATATGGGGCTCCTCATAATAGTTACCATGCTGGCATCTGCCAGTGCCGGTACCTTTAATCATTATTTCGATAAGGATATAGATTGCCTTATGGGGAGGACAAAGAAGAGGCCTCTGACGTCCCCTGAGTTTGGCTCACCGGAAAAGGCTTTATATCTGGCCATCTTCCTGATGGTGACCTCTCTGGGCATCTCTTATTTCACCTTGAACTTAATGGTCACTATTCATCTTTTCATCGGTGCCTTTGTATATGTAATCCTTTACACTGTATGGCTGAAGAGGAGGAGCTGGGCAAACATCATCATTGGCGGGCTGGCAGGGAGCTTTGCGGTCATGGCCGGCGGTGCATCCGCGTCCCCAGAGCTATGCTTCGCACCAGTCGTACTTGCGGTATTCATGTTCTTCTGGACACCTTCCCACTTCTGGGCCTTTGCCATAGTACACAAGGAGGAGTACAGGAAGGCCAGTGTCCCCATGCTCCCTGTTGTTGTCGGAGATAAGAAGGCGGCGCTCTATATTCTTGTAAACACAGTTCTACTTTTTATATCCTCCCTGATACCCTCATATCTCGGTTATCTCGGTGGATTCTACCTTACAGTAGCGCTTGTAACTGGCCTCTATTTTATATTCAAGAACATCCAGCTTCTCATAAATCCCACAAGAGAACTGGCCTGGGCCAACTTCAAGGTCTCAATGTTTTATCTGGCAGCGGTATTTTCTGCGGTCATATTCGACATGTCGCTGTAAGTTACCCCTTTTTTGCGTCTTGCGTCACTATTTTTTCCTCATTTTTGACAGAACAATCCCCAGTTGTTTGTTGATCGGGTTTTCCCTGGAGAGAATGGGAATTGCCGGACGCTTCCTTGCGCCAAACTTGTACAACTCTTTGAGAATTGCCTTGTTTTCGCCGTCCAGTTCAAGGCCTGCCTCAAGAGTTTCTATGGCCTTGACCTTGTTCCCCCTTAATTTATAAACCTCGGCAAGGTTGATGTAATACTGAGTGACGTAAAAATCCTTTTTGACGGCCATTTTACATAGCTCCTCTGCCTTTGCCATGTCCCATTTGGACCGTGCCATTGCAACGCCAAGCCAGGAGTAACAAGCTGAACCCTTATGCCCCTGGTTTATGACTTGCTCAAGACATTCTATGGCTTCAGCAGGGTAACCACGCTTGATAAGTGCCAATCCCTTATCAAACAACCTTGTTGTTTCGTCGTTCGTTTCCATAGCTCCTCCTTTTCCATCTGAATTTATGTCTTTAATTGACATTACCTCTTATATTATTTCAGCGCCGAATAATAAAAAAAGCCGCCAAAGATATCTTTGGCGGCTCGACTGGCATGTCCTTAAAGGATTTAGCCTCGGGGCTCTGCGACCTTCGGTTTCCCGAAGCTTGCTCTGAGCAAAGTACAATATTTAACTTTTCTTGATTAAGTTTAACACCTACCGGGTTTTATTTCAAGGATTATTTGTTCTTATATCAAGCTAAAATAGAAATGGCTGGTTTTTAAGGGAAGGCTCAGAACCTGGTTCTGGAATGTGGCCTAAGATTGAAAGATATACGCCTGTATCAGAGCGCACAGTTTACCCTGGGGCCGGGAGTGAGCTGTTCCATGGAAAAAAGGGTTAAGAGTTACTAAAATTACAGAGTCCTCTTGAATGTGGCTATTGCCATGGTCATCGTTATTGCCGCAAATATGGCAAGGAAGGCTATATCCCCTGAGATTGCGGAAATACCAACATTCTTGAAAATCAGGGACTTCAAGGCATCCACCGCATATGTCTCAGGGTTTACCTTTGCAAAGGCCTTGAGCCATCCCGGGAAGCTGGCTATGGGGTATATCGCCCCGCTGGGGAAGTAGAATATCACATTCAGGAAGCCGCTGAATACCCCCACTATCCTCGGATGGTTCGCCCTGCCAAGTAGTATGAACATCATCCCCAGAAGGCCTGCCGATGTGAGGACTATGACAAGGAATATCGAGAGATACTGCTCCAGCCCTCCACTGAACGAAGCCCCTGTCACAAGTATACTCAGGCCGAATACCAGCATGGCAAGTATGGTGGTTATGAAGAGACCGCTGATGATGAGGCCTGTCACTATGTCGCTCTTGGTTACAGGGGTAAGGAGGTAGCTTTCGTCCGTCCCCATGAACCTGTCCATGACCAGGTTAAAGACCCCTGTAGTCATGGTTGAGAGGAATATAGCCATTATTATGACACCCGGGATGAGGGACTGGTCGTAGTCCACCCTGCCGTACAGATCTATCCCCCGTAAGTATGCTGCATTCCCTTTTTCCCTTATCGGAACATATTCCTCCCTTATAGAACGCAGCGCCCCCTCAACCGCCCCCCTGACAGACTCTGCTGATATACTGTCCGTATTGTCAACAAAAAGCCCTATCTCGGCCTTGTCGCTTACAACCACATGCCTGCTGAATTCCCTCGGTATTATGAGGGCCGCCTTAAACTCCCCGTCCCTGACGGCTTCTATCGCCTCTTTCTGGTCTTTCAACGTCGTTATCGTAAATGTCTTTGCCCCTGTCTCCAGCGCCCTCAGATTCTCCATCAAACGCCTGGAAGAAGGGCCTGGATCAAGGTCTACGACTGCCATAGGGAGCTTAGTCAGCTTCCCCTGGAATGCGTTTCCAAGAATAACCAAGTAGATAAGAGGCATTACTACGCTCACCGCTATGACCACCGGGTTTCTCTTGAACTTCAGCAGGTCTCTCTCGATAACTGCAATTAGACGCGTCATCTATCTCCCCATCTTCTGTGGCACCCCGGCTCCTAGGAGGAAGCTGACCTTTTTTGCCTCCTCCTCCCTTATAGAGCGGCCGGTATGATGAATAAATACATCCTCCAGGGACTGCTGGTGAATAGTGGCGGAGGCCATCTTTATACCTATAGACTTTACCTTTTCCAATAGATATGCAAGGTTTTGTGCACCGTTGTCCACATATATCCTCATGGTATCCCCCTCCATATTTACATTATGGACAAATGGGAGGGCCTTAATTTCCCCTATGAAGGCATCGGAGAGTGCTTCTACAGTAAGAGATATAATATCATTACCCGGTATCTGTGCCTTCAACTCATTCGGAGAGCCCAGTGCGATTATCTTCCCCCTGTCTATTATAGCCACCCTGTCGCAGAGGGAGTCCGCCTCGTCCATATAATGGGTGGTAAGGAACATTGTCATGGAGTCCTCCTTGAACTTCCTGATAAAATTCCATACTACCCTCCTGCTCTGAGGGTCAAGACCTATGGTCGGCTCGTCGAGAAACAGTATCTTCGGCTTATGAACCAGGACCCTGGCAAGCTCAAGCCTTCTCCTCATCCCACCTGAATAAGTAGCCACCAGGTCGTCCTTCCTTGCAGTCAGCCCTACCGTTTCAAGGAGGTTCGCAATCCTCTCCTCTCTCTCTCTTTTAGGGATGCCGTAGAATCTCCCGTATATATCCATGTTTTCATATCCTGTCAGGTCAAGGTCGCTTGTCATGGCCTGGGGGACCACACCTATCTCCCTTCTCACATCCTCCGGAGTCTTGATGACGTCGCAACATGCGACCCTTGCCCTTCCGCTGGTGGGTCTGATAAGGGTAGTCAGTATCCTTATAAGGGTGGTCTTCCCTGCGCCGTTAGGCCCGAGGAAGCCGAAGAACTCTCCTTCCGCCACGCTGAAGCTCACATCGTCAACAGCCGTAAGGTCGCCGAATTTTTTTGTTATGTTTTGGACTTCAACTGCAGGAGGCATGGCTAACCCTTCCTCGGTATCTGGACCATCACCGTCATCCCCGGTTTCAGCGTTCCGGTCTTGTCCGTTGTCTTTATCTTTATCCCGAAGGTCTTTATGTCCTGCCTCCCTCTGGTAACATCCCTTTGGGTAGCAAAGTCGGCCTCTTTCCCGATCTCGGCCACTGTGCCATTGAAAACCACTCCAGGCATACCATCTACATGAATAGCCACCTCGTTCCCTATCTTCACAAAGCCTATGAGGGTCTCCTCCATGTCTATCCTCACCCACAGGTCATCCAGATCGACTATGCTTAGTATGGTTATACCAGGTGAAACCACCTCCCCTGTCTCCATGGCCTTGAGTACTACAGTCCCTGAAATAGGTGTCCTTATAACCGTGTCGTCCATCCTTGCATTCTGGAAGTTCAAGGCGGCCTCAGCTTCTTTAAGCCTTGCAGTCGCTGACGCAACGAGGCTTCGGGATGAACTTAACTGGGAGATTGCCGACTCCTTTCTTGCAACAGCCGCTTTTATCTTGGCCGCAGCAGCATTATATGAGGCAGTTGAGGTCTCGTACGTCATCATTGCCAGGTCAACCTCTCTGATTGAGATGAGTTCATCTTTATAGAGGAACTCTGCCCTGTGCATCTCCTTTTCAGCCTCCGCCATCTGCGACTTTGTCTTTTCCTTATCGGCATGGGCGGAGTCTATCTCCGCCTCCGCACTTCTTATGTTTGCCTCGGAATTTTTTACAGATGCTTCAGCAGACGTTATATCCGCCCTGGCCCTGAGGACGCCGGCCCTTGCCTGCTCAAATGATGCTTTTATATCATTGCTTTCAAGCCTAACAAGGACATGACCGCTGCTGACCTTATCGCCTTCTTTGCAGCAGAATTCCGATATCCTCCCTGAGATCTTGGATGAGAGGTTTACCTCCGTCCCTTCGACAATTCCGGTTGTGACAATCGGTTCGTCCTTTCCATCTTTCCTGGATAGAAAAAGAAAGGCAGTAATCAAGACTATTAGTGCGATGCCTATTAATAAAATCCTTTTTTTCATCGGTCTCACCTGTTATTTAAGATCTGCAATGCCTGTCTTATAAGTATATCATCCAAGTCGTATAGCGCTAACCTTTTATACTACAAAGACCACAAACTTGACAAACTATAATACTGGGTTAAGGTTACTCTAATAAAAGAGAAAGGGGGTGAATAATATGAAGAGATTTACTGGATTGTTTATTGTTGCAATTTTTGCATCGTCTCTGGCAATTACCTCAGCATCTGCCAAAATGGGTGGAAAAAAGGGCGACATGATGAAGAACATGACGGAGCATCACCAGATGATGCAAGATATGATGGGGATGATGAAGGAGACCATGGGGATACTGAAAGAGTTCAACCATTCCCCGACAGCAGAGCAGAAAACCAGGCTTGATGAGATGATAAACAAGATGGATGGATTCATGAAGAAGCACGAAGAGATGATGAAACAAAAAGAAGAGAGGATGGAAGAAAAACAGCAACGTATGAAGGAAAGGCAAGAGAAGAAGTAGTGATTAAAGTAATGCTGCAAAGATAGGGCACTTCTTGTATCTGGAGTGTCCTATCCTTATTTCTTGACCCCGTACCTCTTTCTTACCTCTTCTATCTTGCCGCACGTCATCTCCCCTTCCGTACAGGGGCCGGAAATACAGCCCGGACCGGCTGTCCTGAATATTGTAGGGGCGACCTCCTGAACAAGCCTGAGCATCTCCTCCGCCATCCTCCTTATCTCCCACTGCGCGCGGTTGCAGCATCGCTGTCTGAAGAAGTGAAGGAGTTCCCTGGCGTTCATAGTTACCATTATCTTTGTTTCAGCCGCGTTTGGCAGTAAGAACCTGGCATCCTCGTTGCTCTTCTCCCCCTTGTCGCCGAGGGCCTCCACAAGCTCGTCGTACCACATCTGCATGTGCTCCATCTTTTCGATGAACCACTCCTTCTTCCCTGCTTCTACAACGCTTGGAGGTATGATGAAGCCGAAACCCTCTTCTCCACCTGCCTTAACATACCTCTGAGACTGCTGGGAGTACGATGCAACCCTGTGCCTGACAAGCTGGTGCGAGCATGCCCTGGATATTCCCTCTATCCCGAAGGTGAAGGAGACATGCTCTATAGGGGACATGTGGCCGATCTTTACGAGCTTCTCCACAAAACCTTTCTGGTCTTTGGCCTCTATCTTTTCCTGGAGGTCGCCGATGTCAGCCGAAGAGTAGCAGAGCTTTGCAGCGAGTGCCACGGCCTCTTCAGGCTCTGGCGTGTGGCGGAGGAGGACTACTTTTAGTTTGGATTGAGGCATATTGAACTCTGAAATTGCAAATTGTAAAATGCAAAGCGCAAAACGCAAAATGAGTTAATTTTTCAATTTGCACTTTGCAATTTGATATTTGCGTTAATGGATTAGAATCCCGCTCTCTTTAGTATTTCCGGTACCTTGTCCTCAAGCCCTATGGCCATAACATGGACGCCGTCACATATACCTTTCAGTTCTCTTATCTGCCGGGCTGCTATGTCCATCCCGCAATCAAGGGCCTTTTCCTTCCCAGCTGCCTTGAGTTCGTCTATTAAGTGCTGCGGGACCGTTATCCCTGGGACATTGGCGTTAAGGAAGTTTGCCATCCCTGCGCTTCTTAAGAGTAGGATGCCTGCGAGGATCTTTGTATCGAATTTGCGGGCATACTCCATGAACGTCTTGAACTTCTCAATATCGTATATGGCCTGGGTCTGGAAGAACTTCGCCCCAACCCTGACCTTCTTTGAAAACTTCATAAGCTGCGGTTCCACAGGGTTTGCCTCAGGGGTAACAACTGCGCCTGCAAAAAGGTCTGTCGCCCCCTTCAGGTCATTACCTGCCATATCCTTCCCGTTGTTCATGGTCTCCATGAGTTTCAGCAGCTGCACTGATTCTATGTCGAATACCGCCTTTGCCCCTTTATGGTCACCGACTGAAATGCTGTCACCAGTCAGACAGAGGAGATTCCTTATTCCAAGGATATGGGCAGACAAGAGGTCCGACTGGATTGCCAGCCTGTTCCTGTCCCTGCACGTGAGCTGATAGATAGGGTCATGTCCCATATCAAGGAGCACCTTGCTTATGGCGAGGGAGCCTGCCCTCATAACGGAAGACTGGTTGTCAGTAACATTGAGGGCATGGACCTTGCCCAGGAGGTGTTTTGCATGTTCCTTTAACTCTGATATATCAGTGCCTTTCGGAGGGCCGCACTCGGCTGTTATGACGAAGTCGCCTGCCTCCAGGGCTTCCTTGAATCTCTTCATCTCTTGCCTCCCTCAGGCCTTTTCCTCATCTTTGCGTACTTCTCTCCTTCAAATACGCCAGGTTTCGTGTGCTTGGAGTAGTCCTTTGCCTCATGAATCTTTTCCATCCTGTCCAGCCTTCCCTTCTTCTCAAGCCTCCTGTATATCCTTACCCAGGCACACTCTATGTCAGGGCTTATCTCACACTTCCCGTTGTTCATCCCCCCGCAAGGCCCATTGAGAAGCCCCTTTGCGCAGGTTGTGACCGGACATATCCCGCCAGTCTCTTCTAAAATGCACTCACCGCAGGTCATGCATCTTTCGTCATAACTTCCTACCCTGATGGTGTTCCCGAGGAACAGGGAGTCACAGCCGGGAATCACGTTTTTATCTTCATACGTCTCAGCTATGGAGCCGACTCCGGCGCCGCAGGAGAGTACAATTACCGCATCCGCATCCTTGACCGGCTCACCCAGCTTCTTCATCTCAATCTTTGTCCCGACTATGTTGCAGGGCGCTATAGCCACAAAGCTGCCTGTTACCTCTTTCCCCGCGTCTCTAAGCATCTGGGCCATCTCTGCTATCTCATCCGGACCGCCGGTCTTGCAAAGGGTGGCGCATTCGCCGCATCCTACTATAAATACTTTCTTATTGTCCCGGAGGTACTCTTTTATCACCTCAAAGGGTTTCTGCTTTGTGATTATCATTTTCTTACCCCCTTTACCACAGCTTCTCCGCTCTTTTGAAACCTCTGGGCCAGAAGTTTTGCACTGTACTCGGCATTCCTTTTCACAAGCTGTTCGACAAGATTGGAGTCCCTGTCACAGCAGGCCTTAATTATGTCCTTGTGCTGGTCTACCGAGACCTCCATCCTTCCCTTTAGAACAAAGGAGGCGATCCTGAACCTCTGGAACTGCTGTAGGAGATTTTGAATGATATTGCAGAGTTTGTCGTTACCGCATTTTTGAATGAATATGTCGTGGAAATCGTTGTCTGCCTTAAAAAAACCCTTTATATCGTCGTTCCTGGCAAAACGCTCCATGGAGGAGTTGAGCATTTCCAGTCTTTTGATGTCCTTTTCGGTAAGCCTGTCTGTTGCGACCTTTGCAGCATAACTCTCAAGAAGAGACTTCACTTCATAAAACTCCCTTACATCCTCCTCTGTCAGGGACGTAACCTCCGCCCCTCTCCTCGGTATGACCTTCAGAAACCCCTCTGTCTCAAGCTGTCGGAATGCCTCTCTGATGGGAGTCCTGCTGATCCCGTATTTCTCGGCAAGATCGGATTCTGCTACGCGCTCTCCAGGCTTCAGCGTCCCCTTTATAATAGATTCCCTGAGGATGTTTACAATGCGCTCCCTCAGGGTCTGTGTCTGGTCTATAGTTCTTCGTGATCTGCGTGCCATAATTGTATACAGTATACAGTAAAAAAAGTGTAAAAGTCAAAAGGTTATATAGTTGTATCTCCGATCTTGTTTATAACAAGGCCTGTAAGAAGCTTTGGGTAAAAGTATGTGGACTTCTGCGGCATCTTGTCCCTGGCCTTGGCCACATCCTCAACTTCGGTGACCTTCGTGGGATTCAGTATAAAAAGGAGCTGACGCTCGCCATTTTGAATCTTTGAGAGCCCTTCACCTTCGTCCTGTATATACTCTATGTTCTCCTTTTTCTTCTGGCGTTCCTTGCTGACCCCAAGTATATTCTCAATGACCAGGGTATGTAGAATGGTAACATCAAGCCTTCTGTACGCCTTGGAGTGCTCAGCAACAAACCTGCCCATAATATCCTCGTTCCTTAAGGTTATTATTGCAGCATGGTTCCATCCCTTTGCATAAACCCCGAAGGAATGGCCGCTCCTCCCCTTTTCCCTTAGCCTCTCCATAAATGGATCCCAGAGATCCGCTGCCACCGGCACAGCCATCCTCTCTATTTCGAAGTTCTCAGAAAGCCTGTTTTCAAGCACATCAGGATCAAACTCCTTCACTCCATACATGAGCCTGTGGGTAGGGAATACCGTAAGCCCTTCGTCGTCCATATTCGAGAAGTACATGAGGGTATAGTTAAAACCCTCCTTACCGGTATAATCAGGGTGCTTCTCCCTCATCTCATTCCTGTAATTAAGGGCTGTCTCATAGCGGTGATGTCCGTCTGCGATAAATATCATCTTGTCTGAGATCTCTCTGATAAGGCCGTTTATAATTGACTCGTCCGTGACACGCCAAAGCCTGTTATTTGCACCGTCCTCACCCTGGACATTCACTATGGGCAGGGTCTTTGATTCCCCTGACAAAAGGGAATTTGTCTTCAACCCAGGGTCGGAATAGAGGGAAAAGATGGGAGAAAAGTTGGCGTCTGTCGCCTTTGTCAGGTTAAGCCTGTCTGTCTTAGGCCCTGAAAGGGTAGTCTCGTGAGGAAGGATTACGCCGGAGTCAAGCTCTTCAATGCGTACCAGTGACATAAACCCTTTTCTGGTCTTTACAGTGCCGTCCTTAAGCCTGTAATCCTGCTCGTAAATGTATATGGCAGGCCTTTCATCACTGACCAGTATTCCATCCGCCTGCCATTTCTTAAAATCAGATGCAGCCCTTGTATACCTGTTACTACTCTCATCGTCTGAAGGAGACCCCTTGGCAAAGTCGAGCCTGACTATGTTATAGTCGCTCTTCTGATACAGATTCTCCTGACCATCTGGGGAGATCACGTCATAAGGAGGGGCTATTACCTTTGACATATCTCCGATTTTTTCCGGATTGTACAAAATCCCTTTAAACGGGGCTATAACTGCCATATGTTTTCCTTCCTTAATCCATCAATTAAATGCGGCGAAATATTAGCATACAAGCATGCAGGGGTAAAGGGGGTTTAAGATTCAAAATAGCCAGGTACAAGAAACTTCTCCACTTCGTTTACATACTCAGGATAGAGTTCTTCGGCCATTCTGACGGCGCCAAGGACCATTGAGTGTTCCAGCATGTCATATTCATGCACAAGCCTGTTCCTGAGACCTGCAGATGGCGCAAGCTTTTCCGATAGACCGGCAGAGATGATATTTAGCTCCCCTGCCGTTATAAAACTCTCGTAGTAATCATCAGGCGCAGGATTTCCACTCTGCACTATCGCATGGGTGTTTATATATATAGCCGCTTCTGTTAATTCCTGCAAAAGCCTCTCCGTGGCCTTTCTTTTGTATATGTCCTCAATATATTCATCTTTCGTCATGCATGATATAGGTTTTAGGGCATTGAGATTTTCTATAATGACGACAAGTTTTCTCCTGATAATATCTTTGTCTAAAGGGCTCATGTTAGACCTCTTGCAGCAAGAAAAGAGTTAATTACAGACTTCTGTGCCTCACGTAACTTCTTCGTATCCGCGTATATCCTGAAGGCAAGGGAATAAAACTGATTAAATACGCCAGCCTCCCGTTCATAGATCAGTGTGCCGTTTTTTGCAGCAGAGAACTTTAACAGCGGACTGGCACGACTTAAATCCACTACATCGACATTGTTTGTATGCAGGAGTTTTATAACTTTATTAGTGAGGGCCAGTATATCAACAGGTCTGTCGAAGAGAAACGCAACATCAATATCGCTCTGCTTGTGCAGCTTACCGGATGCATGCGACCCGAAAAGGAGGATGAGCTGGAGCCCCTCTTCTGTGAAAAGAGGGCTCAACCTCTCCCTGATCGCTTCTATAGAAATACCTGCCGTGCTCTTTTTCGTAAACATGAACCTATTTTTGCATAAGACAGTTGAAAAGACAACAATCTATCCATGACTACCTCACTTTTATCCACAACCGAAATGCGAACCCGTCCCCGATTATTGTTTCCGAGCCAGCAGGCAGTATCACGCATAGAGAGCGGGGAGTATGAGGGCATGACCCTTAAGGCACTGGAAAAGATTGGCAGGGCGACCGGGACATTGCCCGCCATGTGTTCCTGATATGTTTGCGGTAAGTGGTGGCTGCCCTGCGAACGGTGCTACCCTCTTTTCTCCGTAACCTTCTTGATTCCTGTCCTTTTCATGAAATCCTTCAGTCCGGCGTTAAAAAAGCTGACCCGCTCGTCCCTTGTCATCTTTTTTGTCTTCTGATAGACGTCTTCTTTCCATTTCCACACCTCTTTCAACTTCTTTGACTCATTCATCCCCAATCACCTCCATAGGCGTTATCATTTCCAGTTCCTTAAGGTAACCCTGTAGAAGGCTGATAGCGCGCACCTTCTCTTTTTTCGCAAGGTTGGCCAGATGTTTATAATTCCAACTGACCAGTGCGTCCATCTCATTGACTGTAGCAACAGCAATGTGCATGGCGTCATCCCGTTTCTTTTTGGGGATTACGCCTTCAGCAATATAGATATCCGCAAGTTCGTCAATCTCACTACTGACCTCTAACATTATCGGTGGATGCTCTTTTATCAGGGCTATCAACGCTGAGGCTGTTTTTTCGTCTGCATTTTCAATTTCCCTGAGAACAACAGGTGAAGAGTATATCTGATAGCGGTACGACTTATTAAGGTTTTCAAAAAAGAGCCTTGTTACTTCCTTCTTTTCCGGCGCGTCATCGGCATAATAGAAGTTCCAGACTGATGTATCAAGGTCAGCCTTGTCCGGTTAGGAAATTGCATAAGTTTTTTTGTTGAATAAAAGTTCATAAACCCAGCATGGAGGCCAC
>CAKKSC010000084.1 GCA_919902985.1 Desulfuromonadales bacterium
ATGACTATCTGAGCAAAATCCTTTGTGGGCGTGAAGTTAAAATGCGTTTGCCCTGAGGAAGAAACCGATCAACAACTACCCATACACTTCCTGCGTTTCATTTTTAGGAGCCGTTAAGGAATAACCAGTACTTTTCTGGGTAAGCCTTTACGGCCCCTTATGCCGTTCCCGCCATTCTAATGTCCAGGTTAATTTTGAACAACGGCTTAGGGTTGAGCCAGTTGTTCTCCCTCAGTAAAGGCTGATCCCATTTTGTCCAGATCTTGCAGACCAGTGATAGGACCGTACATAACACTCCTGATATCTGAGGATGCAGCGTATCCGTAAATCTGCTGCCCGATGGCCTTATTGATGAGTTTAAACAGACGAGTCTGTTTGAGCTGCTCGTTCTCTGCTTCCCCAAAGTTTCTTGGGTCGATTCGTGCTGTGGAAATGACGGACAAATGGTTGAAATGGGTAGCGTAATTATATCTGGCATGTGAACCTTCAGCGTTTATGTCCAGATTGGTGATCACCAATAAAAAGGTTTTATCGTGCTTGTCCTGAAATTTATTTGTAAGTTTAAAGGCCTCGCCAGCAATACGGTTAGACATATATTGATTCCAGTTTGGGTCGTACATGGATTTACTCAGGCCCATACTGGTCGCGGCTTTCGCATGGAGATCATACTGCTTGCTGATCTCCTCAGCAATCATCTTGCTGAACGCATCAGGAACCCCTTCCAAAGGGATGACGATTACATCAACAGGCTTGAAACCATTCTTAGAATTGCCCAGGCCGACCGGCCTTGTTGTCGAGCAACCCGCAAGAAGTAGAAAACACAACATCAGAGCGTTCCATTTCATAGGATATCCTTTCATCGAACAACATTCATTATTATTCTTCCCTTAAGCGGCAGAACCATATATTACTCAAGGGCAACGCTATTGAAATTACCCATTTTTATACTATGGCTATAGTATCAGCTCTTATTTCTATCTGCAACCAATTCCTCACCTGATAGCAACATCCGTACCCTTGTCCGCATTGTATATGGAATAGGCTTTTACACCCTTGACCCAGGGCTGGTGGACGATATATTCGTTCTTATGCCAGAAGAAGAGCCACGGAGCTTCTTCTATAACCCGTCTTTCGGTTTCCATGTAAATTGCGGTTCTCTTCTTTTCATCAGGTTCTACCTGGGCCTCTTCTATCAGTCTGTCTATCTCGTAATCCTTGAATCTGGCCCTGTTACCTGCCGAGGCCCAGTTCTCGGAATGGAATACCGGGAAGAGGAAGTTTTCAGGGTCAGGATAGTCGGCGCGCCATGAGAGCCAGAAGGAGTCGGCCTCACCCTTGTTGACGGCATCCTTGAAGGCGCTCCATTCAAGCTGGACTATTTCTGCCTCAACACCAATACCTTTCAGATACTGCTGCACCACTTCCATGATGTCAACCGTATCTTGATCCTGGGCCTGATAGATCCTGAATTTAAGCTTATTCTCAAGACCCGACTCTTTTAAAAGGACCCTGGCCTTATCAGGATCGTATCTGTAACCCTTGTTCCAGCTCTGCAAAAGGAGATGGGGTATAGGCCCTGCGGCAACCTCCCCTCTTCCTTCCAGTATTGTTTTTAAAATCCTCTCCCTGTCTATGGCATAATTCAGGGCCTGCCTCACCCTCCTGTCGTTAAACGGTGCCTTCTGGCAGTTGAATCCAAGATAGAAGATATTCAGGCCACGCGACTTCTGCATCTGGCCGCTCCACCTTGACGACTCTGAATACCTTCTGAACTCTGTGGACGGAACTCCCATGATATCAAGACTCCCTGACTCGAATTCTGCTATGGTAGTCAGCTCTTCCGGGATGATCCTGTAAACCAGGCCTTTTATCTCTGCTTTTTCGGAGAAATAATCGACATTGGCTGAAAGCATAAGCTCCCTTCCCCTCCTCCATTCCTTCAGACTGAATGGGCCTGTGCCTATGGGGTTGGAAGAAAACTCCCTTCCTGCCGCGCCCAATGGGACGATATAAGCAGGCGGCATGGCAAGGAGGCTCAGGAATGGGCCAAAAGCCTCCATTATCTCTATCTCAACTGTATATTCATCCAGTATCCTGATCCCTTGAAGATCAGGAGCTGCACCGTTCATGAACTCCTTTGCCCCTGATATCCTGTCAAAGAGCCATGTCCTGGAAGACCTGGTCTCCGGGCTCAATACTCTTTCAAATGAATACTTTACATCTTTCGCCTTGAACTCTCTCCCGTTATGAAACCTGACTCCCTTTCTCAGCCTGAATTTATAGGTCTTCCCATCAGCAGATATATTGAAACCCTCAGCCAGGTCAGAGACTATCCGTGACTCCTCATCGAACCTGACAAGGCCGTTAAATATCTTTGCGGCAACAGATCCGCCTGCAACATCAACAATCATTGCCGGGTCGAGGGTGGTGATGTCTGAAGAAAGCCTTAAGTATAGGAATCCAGAGATGCGTTCAGGGCGGGAAGTGCAGCCAGACAAGAGTAAAATGGAAAGGATGAGGAGGGATGAAAAAGTCTTCACTGTTAAAAGCCTATTATCAAACCTTTTTCTTAATCAATCTCAAATACATTGCTGCAGCCTTATTTTCCGGATGTTTCTTCAGGACATCCAGCCATTCCTCTTCAGCCAGATCGAATTTAGATAATGTGTAGTATGTAACGCCAAGATTAATGCCAGCCGGAGCATAGTTCGGTTTTTTCCCCTTTGCCTCCTTAAACTCATGGATGGCCTTATCAGTAAGCCCCTTGTCCCTGTATGCTATTCCAAGCTTCACCTTTACATCCACAAAGTCCGGCCTGAGGGCCACAGCCTTGAGGTATTCTGTCAGCGCCTCATCAAGCAAGCCCATCTCATGGTATATCTCCCCTGTGCTGAAGTGAAGGTTTGCAAGCTTGCCCTTTACAAATGGGTCAATCCCTTTCGCTTCTGTCTCTGCCACCCCTTTGGCTGCACCGTAAACCTTCCTGGCCTTGTCGTATTGGCCCATCTCATTATAAGTAACAGCCAGATTAAGAGAGACCTCGGTGTATTTGGGGTTGATCTCCAGGGCCTTTTCGAAATATTTTGAAGCCTTGTCATATGCTCCCTTGGCGCAAGAGATGAGCCCCAGTTTGTTGTATACGTCTGCGAACCTTTGTCCTGAGCCTAAGACCTTAAGAAAAAGCTCCTCTGCCTCGGTATAATCACCCTTCTGGAAGTATTCTTCCCCTTTTGCGCTCAGTTCTTTTGAATCCATGATTGACCTCCATCTAACTTAATGCTTAGTTGTCACCCAATATCTTCTTAGCTTTGTTTGTGTAGCTGCTTAGAGGGTAATCACTACTGAGTTTTTCCAGCAATGCCTTGCCTTTATCTTTTTCATCAATCTTTATATACGCCTTCGCTGCATAAAAGAGGACCTTATCCATGGCTGCAAACTCCGGGTACTTGCTTCTTACTGCATCGAACCTCTCCATGGCAGCCTTGTAATTCCCCTTTTTGAAATAAAAGCTTGCAACATAGAATTCATTCTCAGACAGATTATTCCTGGCTGTCCTCAGATTTCTCTTCGCCTCATCGGTATATTTGCTACCAGGAAAACGTGATAAGAGCCTTTCAAACTCTGCAGCAGCGTTCATCGTCGGGGTCTGATCCCTGTCTATGGTCAGCATCTGACTAAAGTACGCCATCCCTGTCTGAAAGACGGCATAAGGGACATTTTCATTGATAGGATGCAGCTTCTCAAACTCCCTGAAAGCGGAGATGGCCTCTGGATAGTTCTCGTCCTTGTAATATGAATCTGCTATCCTTAGCTTGGCCTGAACAGTATACTCACTTACCGGATATTTTGCATCTAGCTCCTGAAAGGCTGCTATCGCCTCTTCATAATCCTTGCGTTCAAAAAAGTCCATCGCCTCTTTATAGATCACATCTGCAGGTTTATCACTTTTTAACTTTGCCCCTGAGCAACCTGCAACGGTTACAAACAATAAGATTACAAAGAGTTTCAGCAAGGTATTCATGAGTGTTGAGACTAATACAACGACAGGATAATGTCAACTACAAAGGGCCTTTCGGCAGGGCAAACGCATTTAAACTTCACGCCCACAAAGGATTTTGCTCAGATAGTCA
>CAKKSC010000085.1 GCA_919902985.1 Desulfuromonadales bacterium
TGACTATCTGAGCAAAATCCTTTGTGGACGTGAAGTTTAAATGCGTTTGCCCTGTAGCAGTACCTGCAAGCTCTACCAATCTGTTAAGGTTGTGTGTATAAGGGGGCATCTCGTTCAGCCGCATACAGACAATTGCCTTGAGAATCTTCTCTATCGCAAGATGGCACAAGAATACTACATATATGTAACGACGGCTCTTAAAAAGGTTCACTGCCGTCTTAAAGTCGTAATCCCCGGATGCTATCCAGTTCTCTATTGCCGATCTCATAGTAAATTAATAACTCTTTTCCCCTAAGATGTCAACATCGCGAAGGTCGGATGGGATATATTGGGATGAGAATCCTTGACTAAAATCGGATGTCAAATATAATTGGGGTGTTCCTATCTCTCCTTACAAGGATTTTATTATGAACAGACGCGCAAGCGGAATACTCCTTCACATATCATCTCTGCCGTCACCTTATGGAATCGGCGATTTGGGTCCCGGTGCCTACGCATTCGCCGATTTCCTAGTTGAGACAAGGCAGTGCCTCTGGCAGATACTACCCTTGAACCCTACGTCCATATCTCACGGTAATTCTCCGTACAGCAGCTTTTCGGCCTTTGCAGGAAATCCGCTATTCATAAGCCCTGATGTCATGCTGACCGAAGGCCTTATTTCAGTATCAGACATCGAGGAGCTTCCATCCTTTCCAGATAATGAAGTTGATTATGAGGCTGTAACAGAGAATAAAAACAGGCTCCTTCTCAGGGTCTTTCAGAGATACATCGCTAAAATAGGCCAGGACTATGACTTTGAGAGGTTTTGCATAGAGAACAAAGATTGGCTCGATGATTATGCCCTGTTCATGGCGCTTAAGCAACATTTCAAAGGCAGTGCATGGTGCGACTGGCCCAGTGAAATACGAGACAGGTGTGAAGATTCAATAAGGGATTGGAGTGAGAGGCTTAAGGACAGGGTTCTTTTTGAGATGTTTCTCCAATACCTCTTCTTCCGGCAGTGGGACTCTCTCAAGAATTACTGCAACGACAGGAATATAAAGATAATAGGCGACCTCCCCATTTATGTCTGTTATGACAGTTGCGACGTATGGACAAACCCCTGCATATTCAAGCTTAATGGCGAAAAGAGACCGGAGTATGTCTCAGGCGTGCCGCCCGATTATTTCAGTGAGACAGGTCAGCTCTGGGGTACGCCTGTCTATGCGTGGAACGTCATGAAGGAAGATGGCTACAGGTGGTGGATAAAGCGCATAGAGCACAATATAAAACAGTTTGATACCATGAGGCTCGACCACTTCAGGGGATTTGTCGCCTACTGGGAGGTCGCTGCCCATGAAAAGACCGCCATAAACGGAAGATGGGTGGAGGCCCCTGTCTACGACTTCCTCAATACCCTTTTAAGGCACTTCCCGTCCCTCCCCTTTATTGCCGAAGACCTGGGTGTCATTACACCGGAAGTAAGGGAAGTCATGAGCTTCTACGAGTTTCCCGGTATGAAGCTGCTGATCTTCGCATTCGGAGGCGACATGCCCACTAACCCTTACATACCTCACAACATCGATAAAAACAGCGTAATCTATACTGGGACCCACGACAACAACACTATCAGGGGGTGGTTCAACGGCGAGGCAAGCCAGGAGGACAAACAAAGGCTGTTTAAATACATGGGACGTGAAGCAACGGAGGACGAGATTCACTGGGAGTTTATTAGATATGCTATGATGAGCGTTGCCGATACCGCTATTTTGCCTATGCAGGACATCCTGGGGCTTGGAGAAGAAGAAAGGATGAATACTCCTTCTGTATGTGATGGGAACTGGGGGTGGCGACTTATATCGGAACAGATAACTTCTTTAACTAAAGAGCGTCTTACTGAAATGACGGAGATTTACGGAAGAGCGTAGCGCACCTACCCCTTACGTCAGCCTGCCCGTCCGCTGGTCATCCTTTATGACCACCCGCACAGACACACCCGGTTTGCTATCTTCTAAATTTATTCCATATCAATAATGGGGAAGGCTTAAAGGATGCCTTACGAAGAAGTCAAAGTTAAGAAACGGTTAATAAATGCAGGATTCTGTGACAGTGAAAGTGAATCTATTTCGGGCTGATAACTCCCCTAATCAATAGCACAAGTGTGGCTATTGCGCAGATATAGGCAAAGAGGTCTCCAAGCCCTGTATAGAAGGTCTTGGAACCTGATACATAAATCTGTGCCTTTAAATAACCCCTCTCGAATATACCTTTACTGGATGTGATAACCCCCCTCTCATCTATAAATGCGGAAATTCCGGTGTTGGCAGCCCGAACAACCGGGACCCTGTTTTCCACCGCCCGGAGAGAGTACATGGAGAGATGCTGGTAAGGGGCAGACGTGCGCCCGAACCATGCGTCATTGGTGATGTTCACAAACAGGTTCGCCCCTTCTTTCACAGACTTCCGGCTCAGGTTGGGGAATATCCCTTCATAGCAGATAAGGGTCCCGATCTCAGCTTTACCCATCTTCAGGGTCTTGATATCGTTGCCTGTGGAAAAATCCCCTATACCCTCTGCCAGCTTGTCAACAAAGAAGAGGAGTTTTTTTAAAGGGACATATTCGCCAAATGGGACCAGGTGCATCTTGTCATACCTTCCAATCACCTTCATATCGGGAGAGACCATGAATGCGCTGTTATAATACCTTACTTCCTCATCGTCCCTCTCGTATGCCGGGCTGCCGAAGAGGAGGTATGAATTCACATCTTTTGCAGCCTTCAGTATCTCAGGCTTATAGGTTTCATCCATCTGGAAATAGAGCGGGACAGCAGTCTCCGGCCATACAATGAGGTCAACTCCCCCTTCCGAGACCTTTCTTGACAATGCAAGATAGGCATCCACTGTCTCCCTCTGGTATTCAGGGTCCCACTTTTGGTCCTGGTCTATATTCCCCTGAACGATTCCGACCCGCAGCGGCAAGGCTTGTTTTCTACCTGCTTCCAGTTGCTCAAGCGTCCAGAAACCATAACCAATCGCAGTAAGAAGGACAAAGAGTGCAACCCATATGCTCCTTCCATGCCGGAAAGAGAGCCCCTCCAGATACCTTTCAATGACCCTGTATATCCCTGCATTTACCACAACTATTACAAAGCTTATCCCGTATACTCCGGTAACATCAGCTATCTGTATGACTGGAAGGTTGAGATACTGGGAGTATCCCAAAAGACCCCACGGGAAGCCGGTAAGAAAGTATGTCGTCAGCAGTTCAAGGGAGACCCAGACAACTGGAGCGGAAAGGACGAGTGGTAGGCCCAGCCTTGTCCTGAAAAAGGTCACCAGGAAGGCAAATGTTGCGGTGTAGAGAGAAAGATACGATGCCAGAAGCAACAGGAGAACGATACCTGCTGGAAGCGGCAGCTTCCCATATATGGTTATAGGTACGGGTATCCAGTAAAGAAGGATGAGGTGAAAGACAAGCCCGGCAGTGATGCCAAGGTATATTGATTGTAACTGGTTCTTCCCATTTATGGAGAAAAGTAACGGGACAAGAGCTATCCAGGCCAGGAGTTCAATGTCAAACAACGGGAAGGCCAGGGCAAGGAGAACCCCTGAGAGAGCGGCAAGGAAAACATCTTTTTTATTCACCTTCTCCCTCTTCCTTCGTCTCCTGTTTCAAGACCCTGACCCTGTGTACCCTCTTTTCATCTGCGGACTCCACTATAAATCTGAGGTTCTCAAAGGTTACCTCTTCGCCGCTTTTCGGGACCCTTCCTGTAAGGAAAGAGATCAGACCGCCTACTGTCTCAAACTTCTCCTTTGGTATCTCCACCCCGAAGTGAGAAGCCAATTCCTCTATGTCTAACCTGGCATCCACCAGGACGGAGTTGTCCGGTAACGGGACTATTGTCACCTCTTCCATGTCATATTCGTCCCTTATCTCTCCGACTATCTCCTCGATAATATCTTCAATCGTGACAACGCCGGATGTCCCTCCGTATTCGTCCACGACCACGGCGATATGGGTCCTCTTTTTTTTAAGTTCCCTCAGCAGCTCTTCCACATTCTTGGTCTCCGGGACGATGAAAGGATGCCTTATAAACGGCTTCAGCGGGCTGTCCCCCTTACCGTCCCATTGGGTCAGGATGTCTTTTACATGTATCACGCCTATGATGTTGTCTATCGATTTCCTGTATACAGGGTACCTGGTGTGCCCCTCATCCCTGATCAGTTTTATAAGGTCATCCACAGTAGCATCGCTTTCTATGCCAACTATCTCAGTCCTCGGGATCATTACCCCTCGTACAAGGGTATCCTTCAGTTCAAAGATCCCCTGGATCATCTCACCCTCTTCCTTGTTGATGATTCCGCTCTCAGTGCCTACGTCTATGAGGGCGTGCATCTCCTTCTCGCTCACAGGAACCGTTTCCCCCTTTTTGCTCCTCAGGAAAAAAGCCTTGATTAAAAGCTTCACCCGTTTATACCAGTCCGCTGTGTCCAAATCTTAGACTCCCTTTCTCAAATTAAGTGACCGCTGGCCACTGTTCTTTCATCCAAATACCTGAAATATTATCAATGTTATAAGGCTCCCCAAAAGCGCGCCGGCCAAGACTTCCCAGAATGTATGTATCGCCATTAGCATCCGGCTGTGGCTCACCATTACCGCAAGGGCGAAGGTGATTGACGCAATCATCGGGTCCATCGTTATAAGGGTTATGGCAGTCCATACGGAAAAGGCTATGGCAGAGTGTCCGCTCGGCATCCCTCCGTGGAGTGGGAGACCCTTTCCGAACTTTGCCTTTGTTATTACAACCGCTATTATTACCAGGAGCAGCGACACCAACGTCAGGTCTGCCTTGGAATGCCTCACCTCTTTAAGCGTCTCGGCGGCAGGCGGGAATATGTGCCTGGAAAGGACGACATACCCTATGGCCAGGGAGCCGATAACAGTGAGAAGTACCGCCCCCGCAGACACGTCCTTGGCTATCCTTGCCAGAGGGTGAAACTCCTCGGAGATAAGGTCAATGGTGACCTCTACGGCTGTATTTATCACCTCTGCGAAGAGTACAAGGGTTATACAGAGACAGAGGACACTGAACTCCATCCAGGAGAGGTTAAGGAAGAGGGAGAGAAGAAGGACGGCTATGGCCGTTATGAAGTGGTAGCGCATGTGGGGCTGGGTCTTGGCCACATAAAGTATGCCCTCTATTGCGCAGTTCAGGCTTTCCAGCCAGTTTTTGGGCTTCATGGCTTGAGGAGCCCCAGGAGTTCTTTTTCCTTGGCTTGCATCCGTTTTACTTCAGAGGCCGTTCCTTCATGGTCAAACCCGAAGAGGTGCAGGATCCCGTGGACCAGAAGGAAGTTTAATTCTTCCTCCAGCGTTTCTCCCCTTTCTTCCGCCTGCATCGACGCAGTGTCAAGCGATATTACCACGTCCCCAAGGAGGTCCGGGTTCATGTCCCCAAACTCTCCCTCTCTCATGGGAAAGGAGAGGACATCGGTAGGCTTATCTTTCTTTCTGTACTCCCTGTTCAGTTTCCTTATTTCCTCATCATCAGTAAAGAGGATGCTAAGCTCCACAGGGGTGCAACCAACGGCAGCAAGGATTGAGCAAGCCACATCGCTTACCTTCTTCTTCTCTATCTTGATTTTTTTGTGCCTGTTCTCGATAGCGATCTTAGGTTTTGCTTTCTTCAATTATTCCCCTCTTTTCCAGTTCGTCCCTGTCGTAGGCCCTGACGATGTCCTGCACAAGGCGGTGTCTGACTACGTCTCTTTCTGTAAAATAGCTGAACCGGATATCCTTTACCCCCTTCAGTATCCTCTGCACCTCTATCAACCCTGAAGGTCTCCCTGTGGGGAGGTCAACCTGGGTTATGTCTCCGGTTATCACAGCCTTGGAGCCGAAACCAAGCCTCGTAAGGAACATCTTCATCTGTTCCGCTGTTGTGTTCTGGGCCTCATCAAGGATGACAAAGGCCTCGTTCAGAGTCCTTCCCCTCATGAATGCAAGAGGGGCCACCTCCACCACTCCGCGCTCTATGAGCTTTGAGGCCTTTTCCATATCAACCATGTCGTACAGCGCATCATAAAGCGGCCTCAGGTAAGGATTGACCTTCTCGGCAAGGTCGCCAGGAAGGAACCCGAGTCTCTCCCCGGCCTCCACGGCGGGTCTTGCAAGGATTATCCTGCTGACCTGGTTCTTCATCAATGCCGCCACTGCCATGGCCATGGCAAGGTATGTCTTCCCTGTTCCGGCAGGGCCCACCCCGAAGACTATGTCGTATTTCCTTATGGCGTCTATATACGCCTTCTGTGCCTGCCCCTTGGGGGTTATGAGCCTCCTCTTGGAGGAGACATAAATGGTATCGAGGAATATCTCCTTAAGGTCTGTTACAGGCTCCTCTTTGATGGCCCTGAGCGCATAATCCACGTCACCCCTGTAAAGAGGATACCCCTCCCTGAGCAGCTCCTCTACCTGGGAAATAAACCCATTCGCCCTTTCCACATCTTTGGGCATTCCCGAGAGGGTGAGCTCCGTCCCCCTTGCCCCAATCCTTATATCAAAAGTCTCTTCTATGAGCCTCAGGTTTTCATCCCGTTCGCCGCAGACAGACCTCGCTATGTCAACAGTATGCAGGCTTACCTTCTCGCTTGTCTCGCCCGTTTTATTTTTCATAACCTTTTTATATCACGAAATGCCGGTAGTTACAAACCGGTATGCCCGAACCCGCCTGCGCCCCTTTCCGTCTTTTCAAGCTCCTCGACAGTTTTCCAAGCAGCGTGGTAAATCTTGTTTATCACCATCTGGCCTATCCTGTCCCCCCTTTTCACAGTAAAAGGCTTGTCGCCAAGGTTGAGCATTATCACAGATATCTCCCCCCTGTAATCGGCATCAATGGTGCCTGGAGAGTTTAAAAGGGTTATCCCGTGGTTTATGGCAAGACCGCTCCTGGGCCTTATCTGCGCCTCAAAACCATCGGGCAGGGCTATGGCAATCCCGGTAGGAACCAGCCGCCTCTCCAGAGGCTGGAGGAGCATCTCTCCTTCCATATCCGCATATAGGTCCATCCCTGCGGAATGGGAAGTCATATACCTGGGGAGTGTTATGTCCCCTCCATCCCTCACCCTCTTTATCTTTATATCTATCTTTTCCATGACGTAGGTAAGTTTAGATAAAGTAGGGTTGAAGGTCAAGGGATAAAAGATAATCTGATTGAATCGCAGTCAAGGAGGAATCTGTCGCCAGGAGGCATTGAACTATTTAAAGATATTGAATTTGTAATAGAAACATGTTATTAAATGACAGCTTTAAATTAGGAGGGATTATACATATGGGTCTAATAAGCGGTAAAAAGGCTTTGATAATGGGTGTGGCAAATGAAAGGAGTATTGCATGGGGTATTGCGGAGGCGCTCCACAGAGAAGGGGCGGAACTGGCCTTTACATATGCAGGTGAAACCCTGGAAAAGAGGGTCAGGCCTCTGGCTGAAAGTATAGGATCTAAGGTTATCCTTCCCTGCGATGTTTCGAGGGAGGAGGATATAGATAACTGCTTTAATGCCGTAAATGATGCCTTTGGGGGTCTCGATATGCTGGTCCACTCCATTGCCTTTGCCAACAAGGAGGAACTCAAGGGGATGCTCATCAATACATCCAAAGATGGTTTCCGTCTTGCTATGGATGTAAGTGTATATTCATTTATTGCCGTCTCCAAAAGAGCATACCCTTTAATGAAGGGGAGGAACAGCAGTATAATCACCCTTAGTTATCACGGCGCCAGACAGTACATACCCAATTACACGGTAATGGGCGTTGCAAAGGCAGCCCTTGAGGCATCGGTAAGATACATGGCTGTTGACTTTGGAACCGAAGGGATAAGGGTAAATGCCATATCAGCAGGCCCTATAAAGACCTTGGCTGCGATGGGGATTGGAAATTTCAAGGATATGCTGAACCGTGCAGAAGAAAAGTCCCCCATGAAGAGGAATGTGACCATAGAAGAGGTCGGGAACTCCGGTCTATACCTCTTAAGCGACCTTTCCAGCGGTGTAACCGGCGAGATACACTACGTTGACACAGGCATAAATATTATGGGAAACTAAAAATGATGTAGGGGCTGGGCTTGTCCATGCCCCTACAAATGCCTTATGCTTGAACTCTCCTTCAAAAAGTCCGTGGGAACCTTCCATCTCGATCTCTCCCTGCAAGTCGAAAACGAACTTATGGTGCTCTTCGGACCTTCCGGTAGCGGGAAGTCACTGACCCTCCAGTGTATATCCGGCCTTATGACCCCTGACTCAGGGTGTATGAGGATGAACGGGAAGTCATACTTTGATTCGGAAGAATCTGTCAGTCTTCCGTTGAATAAGAGACAGATAGGATATGTATTCCAGGACTATGCCCTCTTCCCCCACATGACTGTTTACGGCAACGTCTCATACGGGATATCCGGGGAGCCAAAGCAGATAATAAAGGAAAAGATATCAGAGCTTCTTTCCATCCTTAGGCTCGAAGGACTTGAAAACAGATACCCTTCCGAGCTTTCTGGAGGACAGCGGCAGAGGGTCGCCATAGCAAGGGCCTTGATAGTTAATCCATCCCTCTTCCTGCTTGATGAGCCTTTTGCAGCCCTGGACCACCCGGTAAGGTCCAAACTGAGGGTTGACCTGAAAAGGATCAGGAGCAGATTTTCTACCCCCACCCTGATGGTCACCCATGACCTGGAAGAGGCGTTTATCCTGGGCGACAGGATCGCAGTTATAAACGAGGGAAAAATAGAGCAGGTCGGGACCAGGGAAGAAGTCTTCTACAGGCCTAAAAGTAAAAAGGTTGCAAAGTTCCTTGGCATAAAGAATATCTTCAGGGGTAAGGTCGCTTCCGTCATTGAAGGGGAAGTGTCCATAGATTCAATAGGGTTCCATGTGACTGCCCCATCCCCTATACCTTTGACCATTTCGAAAGAGGTTGAGTTCTGCATAAGGCCCGAAGAGGTGATGATCCTCAGGGAAGACAGGCCGATAAGGGAGGGGCTCTCCGAGAATATAATCTCAGGACATATTATTGAGATAGTAGAACAGGGACCGACCTACCTGATACTGTTCCATGCAGTGAACGGCCCGACTCTCCACATAAGCGTCCCATCTTACGCCTTCAAGAAGCTGGGGCTGAATGAGGGGAAAGAGATCAGAGTGTCATTGAAAAAAGAATCGATCTGGATCATACCCAAAGGCTAAGGAGGAGGTGGCTATGCTTATTGCATCTGAATTCCTTATTTTAGGCCTTGTGGCAGGTATCTTCGGAGGTATCTTTGGTCTTGGCGGCGGGACGATTCTTATCCCTGCCCTCGTCTATATATTCGGTTTTTCCCAGCACCTGGCCCAGGGGACGACATTGGCCATAATGATTCCGCCCATAGGGCTTCTGGCCGCATGGAAGTATTATACAAACGGGTACGTTGATCTCCATGCTGCGCCTCTGATATGCCTCGGTTTCTTTTTTGGCGGTCTCGTTGGGGCATCCATGATCCAGCCTGTATCAGATTTGCTCTTGAAAAGACTGTTCGGTGGTTTTCTCCTGCTTGTGGCACTCAGGATGATCTTTGGGAAATAATTGGAGGAGACATTGAATATTAAGAAGGCCGGCCTGACCATATTATTTTCATTATTGCATGTTGGAACTTCTCTGGCCTTTGAGGTCGTTGTTTCTGCCGCCTCGGACCTGACTGGCGCATTCAAAGAGATCGGGGCGATGTATGAGAAGGAGAGCGGGAACAGGGTTGTATTCAACTTCGGCTCAACCGGAATGCTCGCCCAGCAGATAGAGGGAGGGGCACCGGTTGACCTGTTTGCTGCTGCAAATAAGAGGTATGTTGATGAGCTGGAAAAGAAGGGACTGATCATACCTGAGACAAAGAGGGTTTATGCCATAGGAAGGATTGTCCTTGCCACTCCTAAGGAGGGCGTGAAACTGAATTCAGTTGAAGAGCTAACGAGGCCCGATATTAAGAGGATTGCCATTGCCAACCCATCCCATGCGCCTTACGGAATGGCTGCAAAGGAGGCAATGGAGAAAAATGATATATGGAATAAAATAAAAGATAAGGTTGTATATGCCGAAAATATCCGTCAGGCGATGCAGTATCTTGAGACAGGGAATGTGGATGCTGCTATCCTGGCCCATTCAGTCACTATAGGTTCGGATGTAAATTATATGCCTATTCCCCAGGAGCTATACGCGCCAATAGTGCAGACCCTTGCCGTCATAAAAGGAGGCAAGAACGAGAAGAAGGCAAGGGAACTCGCTGAATTTATTAATGGCCCTAAGGGAAGGGCTGTAATGGATAGATACGGATTCGGCCTTCCCTCTGAAGGGAAGTAATAGGATGTCATTTATTGCTGACCTCCATATCCACTCATCATATTCCATAGCCACAAGCAGGGACATATCCCCCGAAACCATTTACAAATGGGCGCAACTTAAAGGCGTGACAGTTCTTGGGACCGGAGACCTCACCCATCCATCATGGATATCAGAGCTGAAAGAGAAGCTTGAGCCTGCTGGGAACGGACTTTTCAGACTCAAGAAAAAATACAGGGGGATAGACAGAGAGGTCCCTAATCCCTGCAAAGGTGAGGTCAACTTCCTCCTCTCCTCCGAGATAAGCTGCATATATAAAAAGGGTGGAAAGGTAAGGAAGGTCCATAATCTGGTATATATGCCGGGGTTTGAGGAGGCAGAGAGATTAAACAGGGAGTTGGGGAAGATAGGGAACCTCAAGGGAGACGGGCGCCCTATCCTTGGCCTTGACTCAAAGGAGCTTTTAAGAATGGCCCTTGACATCTCACCTGATTCGGTCCTTGTCCCAGCCCACGCATGGACCCCTTGGTTTTCAGTATTTGGTTCACGTTCCGGCTTTAATTCCCTTGAGGAGTGCTTTGAGGAGCTTACCCCCCATATCCACGCCATAGAGACAGGCCTTTCCTCCGACCCTCCCATGAACTGGCGGGTCTCATCCCTCGACAATATAACCCTCATATCCAATTCAGACGCCCATTCACCACAGAAGATAGGGAGGGAAGCGAACATATTTGACACAGAACTCTCATACAGTGGGATCATGGGAGGTATCAAGGACGGGAAAGGTTTTATGGGGACTATAGAGTTCTTCCCTGAGGAGGGTAAATACCATTTAGACGGACACAGGGCCTGCAAGGTCAGGCTTTCTCCTGAGGATACAATAAAGAACAATTGTCTTTGCCCTTCATGCGGCAAAAAGGTCACCATAGGTGTGATGCACAGGGTTGAGGAACTGGCAGACAGAAAAGAAAGGGAAAGACCAATTGGTGCAAAACCTTATCATCCCTTGATATCCCTCCGCACCCTGATCTCTCAGACCCTTGGAGTGGGAGAGGGGAGCAAAAAAGTTGCTCTGGAGTACATGAATATACTGAATACCCTGGGGCCTGAGCTAAAGGTGTTGATGGATAGGTCAATCCGTGAAATAGAGACAGTAACCCCATCAGTTTCTATGGTCATCTCAAATATGAGGAAAGGAAAGGTATTGATAGAACCTGGATACGACGGGGAGTTTGGAAAGATTATGGTAAGATAAGGCGATCTTAGGAAAATGCGCAGTTTTTATTTGGGATGGCCTCTTTCTCAAATTCGACAGACAGCGTCTGTCGAATCTCAAAAATTGCAGACACCGTCTGCACAATTCACTATAGCCGATATAGCTAAATGTTTCTCCCTCCCCTGGTCTCAATACGTTAGGCTGCTACCGCTAAAAAACCCCGAAGCCCGCTCCTTCTAAGAAAAAGAGGCGTTGCTGGGCGGCTGGACTGTGCGGCAGTTGGAGCGGCAAATTGACACCCAGTTCTACGAGCGAACGGCCCTCTCCAGGAACAAGGCCGCCATGCTCAAGAAGGGTGAGAAAGCACTGCTGGAAGAAAAGACCCTGGTTGCTGAGGTTGAAAGGACGAGGAGGATGTTGGAGGAAAGGGCGGCGGTAAAGGCGGGGAGGATGGGTAGGAAATGACCAAGCCTTTTAATTTTGGCTTGACAGTACAGTGTTTTTAATTGACAATTCTTTTAACTATATGATACTCCTCGTTAAACCAGCTAACAATTAACTGCCTCAAGGACTAATATTCCATTTGGGATGTTATCGAGTTAACCGACTAAGATCCCTTTTAGAGGTGTTAGTAAAGATCTATATAATAACTTGTTGGGCACCCCAATGACATCACGATCAATTAACGTGGCTGTGGCGGCTTATCTTGATACTTGTGTGATAAGTGGTTACGTCAAGAATGAACTGGAAGCCAACGAACGAGGCGCTTTTGAAAAGATCATGGCGGCATACACAAGTGGCAGAATCGATCTCCTTCGCTCCGCAATAGTCGAGCAGGAAATTGCGGCTATACCTGATCGCTATCGAACACCACACTACGATTTGCTCGCTAACTTTCTATCAATTCCCGTGCCCTCAGTTGGCGGTCTAACCCGAATGGGGCCTCTCGGTTTTTCTATGGCTAACCCGTTACGAAGGTTAAAGCAACGTCTGTCTGAGATTCTCCCAGACGAAAATGACCAATGGCACATTTTCGCCGCAGCACGAAACCGCGTTCGTTTCTTTATAACAGTAGATATCCGTACCATACTTTCACGACGTGAGCGTGTTTTGGCGGCGAGTGGTGTCGAACCCGTTACGCCAGCTGAGTTTGTTGCACATTCATCAAGTCCTCTGCAAGGTGCCCAACAAGGCGCTCCAGGGGACGCGCCAAAAGCGGCGCGCCCCTGAGCTTGGTCGTTCTACACTTTCCACCTTGCATCATCTCCCCCCAAACTTGGCCTTCAACGCCGCCAGTTGATCGTTCATTGTCTTGGGGGCTGCCGGTTTCCGGATTTCATATGTACGCCACACTGCCGTCGGTTCTGGAAGCTTTTAAGGTGGGAGCTGTAACCTCTTGAAATAAAAATATCTTTACATCATTTCCCAAATATGCTACTCATAATAAGCATAATCAGGAAAAAGGAGAAACAGGCTTGCAATACAAAGAGTTACTACTGCCTTATAATCCATGGTGGGGAGAGGCGGACGCATTTAAACTTATTCCCTCATTTCATCGCCCGATATTTGATGAAATACTCCGTGGGCTGAAAGAGGCGCCACAGATAATTTCTATTACCGGCCCTCGAAGGGTAGGGAAAAGCACTCTCATAAAACAGATTGTGAGAAGGCTCATATCTGAAGATGTAAATCCAGCAGATATCATTTATTACTCTATGGATGATCCGGCCCTGCTGCGGGCAGATATTGACCACGACCGGTTCTTCGATTCGCTGATGAATGAAGCAAGAAAAAGGGCGCATAAATTGACGTATGTATTTTTGGATGAAATACAGCGGTTCGAAAGGTGGGAGCTGTTTTTAAAAAAGTATTATGACCTTCATTATCCGGTCAGGTTCGTAATTTCCGGTTCGGCATCGTCGCCGATCTTCAAAAAGAGCAGGGAAAGCCTTTTGGGTAGAATAAAGGATTATCACATCCTGCCCTTTTCCTTCAGGGAGACCCTTCTTTATCTCAACCGGGATGATTCCGAACTGTTGCGGCAATTAGATGATATATATAAAACAGGGAAAGCAGTCATGGGAATGTTTGCCAGACATCCTGAATATGCAGACCTTCAAGAGGTTTCCATCTCGCATATCCCTTATGAGCTAAGGCGGAATATTGATGAGGCCCTTGAGAGATTTATGATTGAAGGCGGATTCCCTGAGGTCTGGAAGCTGCCTGATTGGGAAATGAAGCAATCGTATCTCTTTGACAACCAGGTTGAGAAGGTAATCCTTGAAGACCTCGTGTTGGCGGTGGAACTCAGGAAACCCGAAATGCTGAAGAGATTTTACATATCGCTGCTTGAAAGTCCTGGTAGGGAGATTAATTTTCAGCAGTTGTCGCAGGATTTAGGGATCAACAGGGCAACAATTGAGAAATATTTCCCTCTGCTTGAAATGACGGACTTGTTGCATCATGCGGAAAAATTTACGAAGAGCCCTATCAAAATGAGAAGGGGGAATATTAAATGCTATCTTGTAGATCTTGCGTTGCGTAACGCTATCTTGAGGATACAGGACAGCCTTTTAAAGGATGCAAAAACCCTTGGCTATTACGCAGAAAACCTCGTATTCAATGCGTTGAAAAAATGGGAAGGTACGGTAAATATAGGATATTTCAGAGAAAAGGAATCGGAGGTGGATTTTATCGTTCATCTGGGCGCAGGCAAGTATCTCCCAATCGAAGTTAAATACAAAGAGACAATAAGGGACACCGAACTAAGGACAATCAAGAACTTCTGCAAACGGCTCAATTGTCCTTTCGGCATCGTAGTTTCAAAAAATTGGGATGACTTCGGCAGAAAGGACAACCTGTTTTATATGCCTCTGACGCAGTTCCTGTTATTGTTTGACTGAAGCGTTCATCTTTTCTCCGTTTACCTCCCCCCAAACTTAGCCTTCAACGCCGCCAGTTGATCGTTCATTGTCTTGGGGGCTGCCGGTTTCTGGATCTCTTTTCTTTCCAGCTTTTTAGCACCCGCTTCAGGTGCGAGCAGGGCCTTTATCGACAACGATATCCTCTTCATAGGCACGTCCACTGAAAGCACCTTTACCTTGACCACCTCGCCAACCTTTACGGCCTCTTTAGGGTCCTTTATATACCTGTTGGAAAGCTCAGACAGATGAATGAGGCCGTCCTGGTGGACGCCTATATCAACAAATGCCCCGAAGTTGGCCACGTTGGTCACGACGCCTTCAAGGACCATACCTTCTTGCAAATCGGTTATCTCCTTCACATCATCCCTGAAGGATGCGGCAACGAACTTGTCTCGCGGGTCTCTCCCAGGCTTTAGAAGCTCTTCCTTAATGTCATTCAAGGTATAGACGCCCGTCTTCTCATCCATAAAGCGGTTGATGTCTAAGGACTGGACCATCTTGACGTTTTCTATAAGTTCGGCAACCTTGATGCTCAAGGAAGAGGCCATCTTTTCCACAATCGGATACGATTCAGGATGCACCGCTGTCCCGTCCAGAGGGTTGTCTCCGCCCTTGATCCTCAGAAAACCTGCTGCCTGCTGGAATGTCTTTTCACCAAACCCTGATATCTTTACAAGTTCCTGCCTTGATCGAAAGCGACCCTTCTCTTCCCTGTACTTCACGACCTTTTTTGCCACCGACTCGTTTATCCCCGCCACGTATCGCAGGAGGGCGTAGGATGCTGTGTTAAGGTCCACACCTACCCTGTTGACGCATGATTCAACTGTTCCATCAAGCCCTTCTTTAAGCTTCTTCTGGTCCACATCATGCTGGTATTGTCCGACACCGATAGCTTTTGGATCAATCTTGACCAGCTCTGCAAGGGGGTCCTGGAGCCTCCTCGCTATGGAGATAGCTCCCCGGACTGTAAGGTCCAGCTCAGGGAACTCCTCTCTTGCAATATCAGAGGCCGAGTATACCGATGCCCCTGCCTCATTTACAACGGCGCAGAATATCCCCTCTACCTTCTGCTCCCTGAGCATCGTCCTGACAAAGCTCTCCGTCTCCCTGGAACCTGTCCCGTTCCCTATTGCTATGGCACTGATTTTATGTTTCTTTATAATAGACATCAGGGTTTTTGTAGAGCCTGCAATATCGTTTCTTGGCTCTGTCGGGTATATGGTAGTGTTTTCCAGAAGCCTCCCTGTATCACTGATTACTGCCACTTTGCACCCGGTCCTCATTCCGGGGTCTACCCCTATTACTGATATGGGGCCTGCCGGTGGTGACAGCAGGAGGTTCTTCATGTTCTCCTCAAACACCTTTATCGCCTCCTCGTCTGCCCTCTTCTTGAGAGCAAGGCGTACCTCGGTCTGGATAGCCGGGTTCAGGAGCCTTGAATAACTGTCTTTTACAGCTTTTTCAAGATGTAGTGCAAATATAGATTTGCTGTCCTTTACGACCTGCCCTTGAAGATATCCAAGGACCTTGGCCTCATCCATCTCGATTGAGAAGCTCAGCACCTCCTCCTCTGCGCCGCGCCTGATCGCCAGCATCCTGTGGGATGGGATGGCTGAAACAGGCTCCTTGAATTCATAGTACATCTCAAACTTGCTCTTCTCCCCTTCCTTGCCTTTCAGTACCTTTGATGAGACCACCCCATCCTTTTGCATCATCTCACGAAGGGCCTTCCTGAAGTCTGCATTCTCGGCTACCCACTCCGCTATGATATGCAGCGCCCCTTCAATGGCGTCATCAGCGGTTGACACACTCTTTTCCTCGCTTATAAATTCGGCAGCAAAGACCTCTATGGTCTTATCGCCTGGAACCTGCTCATATATAAACCTGGCCAGAGGCTCCAGCCCCTTCTCAATAGCCACTGTAGCCTTGGTCTTCCTCTTGGGTTTGTAAGGGAGATACAGGTCCTCCAGCTCGGTCTTCTCGTAACATCCCTCAATCCTTGCCTTAAGCACAGGGGTAAGCTTCCCCTGCTCCTCTATAGAGTTAAGTATGACCCCCTTTCGCTCTATCAGTTCCTTGAAGTAGACCCGTCTTTCATCTATGTCCCTTATCTGCACCTCGTCCAGGTTTCCGGTCGCCTCCTTACGGTACCTGGCAATAAAGGGGACAGTGCCCCCTTCCTCCAGCAAAGAAAGGGTCTCTGCCGCCTGGCGTTGTGTAACGCCGATCTCATCTGCAATCTTCTTCAGTATGATTGAATTTTCTAAAATGGACATTACTCTATCCTCCAGTCGCTCTCTTGGTTCTATCCGTTAGGGCATTTCATATTACACAGAAAAAATTTTAAATCAAGGGGCATCACATCTCCCTGATTATAAAATAATCATTATCCTTGACCTCGTCCCGCCAATTTTATAGAATGCCCTCATGAAAAAATACTTTGTACTTGACACAAACGTTCTTCTTCACGATGTTAATTCGCTCTTTGCCTTTCAGGACAACGACGTTGTAATCCCAATAATTGCCATTGAGGAGCTGGACAGGTTCAAGAAGGACCTGAATGAGATAGGCCGCAACGCCAGACAGGTCTCCAGGATACTTGATAAGTTCAGGGCCCAGGGGCCGCTTTTCAAAGGGATAATGTTAGAAAATGGCGGGACTCTCAGGGTGTTCATCCAGTCGTCAAAGAGCAACAGCCTCCCTCCTGAACTGATATTAAATAAGGCAGATAACCAGATACTGTCTGTTGCAATGGAGCTGAAGGAAAAGGGGAAACAGCCGGTTTGTCTCGTGACCAAGGACACAAACCTCAGGATCAAGGCCGATGCCCTTGGAATCAGCGCAAGGGATTATGAATCCGACAAGATAGAAATAAGCGAACTGTATGAGGGATTTCGGAGCATCACAGTCTCAAAGGCCCTTATTGACGGCTTTTATGCCAAAGGAAGCCTTGAGCCGATAGCGAAGGATCTATACCCTAATGAGGGAGTACTCCTTGTTGATGAAGGCGACCCAAAGCATACCGCCCTGGCCAGGTTCCATAAAGAGAAGGGGGGCCTCCTGCCATTGACCCTTCCAAAGGAAGGGGTATGGGGAATCTATCCAAAGAATGCGGAACAGAGATTAGCCATGGACATCCTGCTTAATGACTCTATAAAACTCGTCACCCTTGCAGGGAAGGCAGGCACAGGAAAGACACTTGTTGCCATAGCAGCAGGGCTCAAGAAGACCGCTGATGAAGAGACTTATACAAGACTGCTTGTGTCGCGCCCCATCTTCCCTCTCGGAAAGGACATAGGTTATCTTCCAGGCGCCCTTGAGGAGAAACTGTCTCCCTGGATGCAGCCTATTTTCGACAATCTGGAGCTGATCTTCGACATTGAGAAGAAGGAGAAGGGAAAACATTACAACTACAAGGAGCTGATAAATCAGGGGATATTGGTACTGGAACCTCTTACATACATAAGGGGGAGAAGCATCCCGAAACAGTATATGATAGTTGACGAGGCGCAGAACCTTACGCCCCATGAGATAAAGACCATTATCACGAGGGCCGGAGATAACACAAAGATAGTCCTGACCGGAGACCCTTACCAGATCGATAATCCATATATAGACTCATCCAGCAACGGACTCTCTTATGTGGTAGAGAGGTTCAAAAATGAAGCTATCGCAGGGCACGTCACCCTATCCAAAGGTGAACGCTCTGAGCTTGCGGAACGCGCTGCAAACCTCCTTTAATACGAATTCGCGCTCAAATAAAGACATTTGAGTACCCGTGCATAATACCAAGTAAGCTTTCAGTAGGGCAATAATTATATGTTTGAAAG
Organism: Desulfuromonadales bacterium; assembly: GCA_919902985.1. GTDB lineage: Bacteria > Desulfobacterota > JAENJC01 > JAENJC01 > JAENJC01 > JAENJC01. The sequence goes on from CAKKSC010000085.1 coordinate 18,306, forward strand.
CAACTTGGTATAATATCTTATTTTCCAGAAGGCACAACTATGGCTGCCAACATCGAAATAACCGATTTAAAGGAACTACAGAAAACCCTCTCCTACAGCTTCAAGGATGAAATTATACTCGCTCAGGCCTTAACCCACAAGTCGTATGCACATGAAAAGAAGGGTATTATCAAGGACAACGAAAGGCTTGAGTTCCTTGGTGATGCAGTCCTTGATCTTTCCATCAGCCACCTTATCATGGAAAGGTTCCCCGACCTATCAGAAGGGGATATGTCCAAGCTGCGGGCATCCGTGGTCAATGAAGGCTCCCTGGCTGTGATAGCGGAAGAGTTCGGACTGAACAAATACCTCCTCCTGGGCCACGGAGAAGAGCTCAGCGGGGGAAGGAGTAAACCTTCAATCCTTGCCGATTCATTTGAGGCAGTCATTGCTGCAATATACCTTGACGGAGGATTTGATGCAGCATTTAAGACTGTATCCAGGCATTTCTTAAGACTCCTGTCTAAGACCGACCTCTATACTGACTACAAGACAAGGCTCCAGGAACTGACGCAGGAACGGCTTAAATGTATGCCGGTATACAGCCTGAAGAGTGCATCAGGCCCGGACCACGCCAGGGTCTTCGAGGTAGAGCTTCACATAGATGGCAAACTCTATGGGACTGGGAAAGGAAAGACAAAGAAAGAGGCGGAGCAGGAAGCTGCAAAAGAGGCGCTGGGAAAACTTCGTGAAACGTAAGATGTAAGATTTTGACTTCATGCTGCCCAGTGAATAATACCCATCCGAGTATAAATATCAAGTAAGCTTTCATTAGGCTCAATAGTAGATGTTTGAAAGCAACTTGGTATAAATCAAGATCGTCTATGCAGCCATAATAGGGAAGGCCCTACCTTTTCCCTTTCAGCTTCCTCTCCAGCCTTCTCGCCATGACCGACAGCGGGTAACTCATTCCAAAATAGAGCAAGGCGGTGATAAGGCCCAGTTCAAAAAATCTTAGCGTCGTAGCAGAAAGGATGCTGTATGTCTTGGTCAGCTCCACCATGGCAATGACAGAAACCAGGGAGGAGTCCTTGAAAAGAGCTATGAAGTCGTTGGTCACCGGCGGCAGGGCAATCCTTGCTGCCTGGGGAAGGATGACTCTTCGCACAGCCAGTCCCATCGTCATCCCCAGCGAGAGAGCCGCCTCCATCTGTCCCTTCGGGATCGCCTCTATCCCTGCCCTGTAAATCTCTGCTTCGTATGCGGCGTAGTTCATGGCAAGCCCCATGATGGCCGCAGCGACCGGAGTTATGGCAATACCGAGATTTGGCAGGCCGTAATAAATGATGTAGAGCTGAATGAGGAGCGGAGTCCCCCTGTATACCTCCACATAGGCGGCTGCCAGAAACCTTATCGGCATGGGGCCGTAAAGCCTTGATATGGAAATCGCCAGGCCCAGCATTATGGCCAGGGACATGGATATGACCGACAGGTAGACGGTGGTATATGCCCCGGTCAGAAGGGTTGGCAAAAAGGTATATAACGGTGCATCATGGCTCTCGGCATGAAATGTTTCGCCTGTCTGTGATAACGAAAAGGTGAACAGTTTTTCCTGGGCCTTGTTCCATATATCCCATCTGTCATAGATCTCCTTCAGCTTTCCAGTCTTAAGGAGGTCGTCTATAACTGCGTCTATAGCCTTCTTCAGCTCCCTGTCATCAGGCCTTATGGCTATCCCGTAGAAACCCTCTCCTTCCGGAGGCCCGGCATACTTCAGCCTTGGGTCGGGCTTTCCGTAATATGCAGCAATTGGGAGGTCCAGGAAGGCGGCATCAATCCTCCCGAGGGCCACATCCTCATAAGGCCATACCCCTTCGTAAGTGCGAATATCAACTCCGCCGATATTCTGGAGCATGTCGTAGGCCATAGTCCCTGCCAGGGTCCCGACCTTCTTTCCCTTGAGGTCCGAAATCTCCTTTATGGCCTCGTTATCCTTGCTGACCACAAGCTGTTCTGTGTATATGTAGTAGGGGCGGGAAAAGAGAATCTTCTTCTCTCTTTCCGGCGTAATCTCCAGTCCGTTCATGGCGATATCGAAATCACCTCTTTCGAGGGCCGGGATAAGGGTTATCCACGCGGTCTGGACTATCTTAGCCTTGACTCCAAGCCTGGATGCCACAGCCTCAGCTATATCAACCTCAAACCCTATGAGCCTGGAGGGGTCTTTGGGGTCGGGAAAGGCCATTGGAGCCCCGCCCTCCGCGTCACAACCCCACAAAAGAACACCCCGTTCTTTTATCTTTTGAACAATAGACGGCGAAGAAGCCCAACTGACCGATGAACAGGAGAGGAGCAGGGAAAAAAGCAATGCGCTCGATCTTATGAAAGGGGAAAATACCTTGAACATCCGTTGCAAATTATCATTGATAAAAGGCCCTGTCAACATAGCTCAGGAAAAAACAGGGTTCACAAATATTACCATCACATTGAGTTGTCATTGTAAATAATAGACCACCTTAATCCGCAACTTGACAGAAAGAAGCGCTTCACCTAATATTATGCTCAGTTAGATATTCAATATCTTTCTTTAAAGGATGAAAAACAAAGTAGTTACCCTAATAATTCATTTCTCGCTCAATTGCAGTTGAGATTGTAATTATTATATAGAACGGCATTAGTAGTTGCGCATTCTAACCCCATCCCCACCTTAATCCTCCCCTTGAAGGGGAGAAAACAACCCTCTCCTTCAGGGATTTATGCCCCGTGGGTAAGAGGGCAGGGTGAGGGTGGGGTAATGCAAGAACTTAAGGCGTTACATATAAGGCGTTACATGTAATGATGGTGAGCAAACCTCAACGCAGTCGTTTATTGTGCGCATATCAGCTAAATATAGTCAGACGAACTTTAAATAAGGAGGTGTGTATCATGGCTCAAAATACCAAAGGACAAAGAAAGGAAAAGGTAATAGAAGTCTTGAACAAGGCACGCGGGATGGAGTTGTACGCTATTGCTCAGTACATGAACCAGCACTACAATCTGGATAACATGGATTACGGAGATATGGCGGCGAAGATGAAGCTCATAGCGATTGATGAGATGCGCCACGCAGAGATGTTTGCGGATAGAATTAAGGAGCTGGGTGGAGAACCGACAGCAGAGGCCAGAGAAAAGGCGGAAAAAGGCCAGAAGGTACAGTTGATCTTTCCATTTGATGCAAAACTTGAGGACGATACGATCGATGCCTATAACCAGTTCCTGTTAGTTTGCAGAGAAAACGGCGACAGCATAAGCGTAAAGCTTCTTGATACAATCATTGATGAAGAACAGGTACATTTCAACTACTTTGACAATGTCAGTGATCATATCAAGAACCTCGGCGAAACGTATCTTGCACAAATCGCCGGAACACCGTCTGTCACTGGCTTACAGACTTTGGGCTTTGTTGCCAGGCAGGGTTCTGCCCCCACACAGGGCGGCGCATAACGTAGAAAAACGGTGTCAAGGAGTACGGATTCCAAGGCTATGCCCTATAAAGCCTTGGAATAGCCTTTTTGAGTCATCATCGGGTTCCTTCTCCGGGTGCCACTGGACACCTATCAAAAAAGGATATTCCGGCATCTCAAACGCCTCTATGACGCTGTCAGTGGTCCTTACGCATACCTTCAGGCCCTTCGCAATATTTTTCACAGCCTGATGGTGGGTGCTTGTAACATTTATCGCGGTTATGCCCATTATATCGAAGAACTGGGTGCCTCTTGTAATGAATATCTGGTGTCTGCCGTCCCCTAACTGATGTTCCTTTGCAACAAAATTCTGACGTCTAAGGTCCTGATATAGCGTCCCGCCAAGGGCCACGTTTATAAGCTGCATGCCGTGGCAGATTCCGAGTATGGGAAGACCTTTAACCATGGCCTCTTTGACAAGAGCTATCTCGAGCTCCGTCCTGATGTCGGGAGAGAGTTCCATAGGGTATTTCGGTTCCTCGCCGTAATATCTGGGGTGTATGTCCTCGCCTCCGGATAGGAGGAGGCCGTCAATCATTGAGATTACCTCTTTGACAGACTCAGTTGGATGAAGGAGGAGGGGTATCCCGCCACACTCCTCGATCAATCTTCCGTAACGAGTATCTATGTACAGGTACCTCTTCCCGTCCCGCTCGTCTATATCTCCGGTTATGCCTATCAAAGGTTTCATTTTTTATACCTCAGGGGGTCTTTTATTCCTGCCTCCGTAAAACCCTTCTTCCTCAGGAGGCAGCTGTCGCACTCCCCGCAGGCCAGGCCCTCCGGGGTGGGGTCGTAGCACGAATGGGTAAGGGAATAGTCAACGCCAAGCTCCATACCTCTCTTTATTATCTCCCCCTTTGTCATCCTGATAAGGGGGGTGTGTATCCTGAAACCCTTTCCCTCTACCCCTGCCTTTGTCCCAAGGTTAGCCATTTTCTCAAAGGCTTCTATGAACTCCGGCCTGCAATCCGGGTATCCGCTGTAATCGAGGGCATTGACACCTATATAGATGTCTGGTGCCCCCAGGACCTCGGCCCACCCGATGGCTATCGAAAGGAATATGGTGTTCCTGGCCGGGACATAGGTAACTGGAATTTTTCCTGCCATCTCTTCTGCATCCCGTCCTTTTGGAACATCGATATCTGAGGTCAGGGCGGAGCCGCCGAGCTGTCTTAGGTCTATGTCAATGACTGTATGGCCTTTCGCCCCAAATCTCTGCGAAACTTTCTTTGCAGCCTCAAGCTCTATATCGTGCCTCTGGCCGTACCTGAACGAGATGGTGTATGGCTCAAACCCTTCCGCCCTTGCTATGGCAAGGGCTGTAGTAGAGTCAAGCCCGCCGCTTAAGAGTACTACCGCTCTTTTAGATTCAAAGGCCGGCATCAGCACCGATACCTTCCTTGATTCTTCTAAGATAGTCACCACATCCAGTATCTGAAGGGTCCGGGGCCCACAGGGCAAAGTCCTTATCGTCGATTGCCGCATATGGTCCCTCTTTAAGTTCAAAAAAGACCGTACCTGTGGATAAACTGAGGATGGTATGCCAGGCATGGGGAGGTATCTCGATACCTATGGAATCTCCATCAGGTGATATAATAACCGAATCTATGACCTTTCCTGCATCATCAAAGGTCAAAGCCGCACCCTTACCCTTTATGCAGAGGAACATCTCGAACCTTCCCTCCTGAACATGCCTGTGGGGCCTGACATATGTATCAGGCTCCATGGCGTTGAAGAACCGCTGCACCCTGGCATCCAGGGACTGATGGATGTTCAGGTTCATCCTCTTTCTCGGTGAACTCCTCGCGGCCTGTACGAGGTTATTAATGGCCTCTCTCTTTATACTGATCATTTCATCTATCCGCTGTTTTTCAGCCCCTTATTTTGGTTCCGTAGGATACCTTGCCGCTGTCCAGGCATTGAACCCGCCAAGGAGCGCCTTCACGTTCTTAAAACCTTTTGTCTATCAATATCCGTGCCACACGGGCACTGGTATGCTCGTTTGTTCACGTGCAATAGGTAATTATCTCCTTGTCCTTCGTCAGCTCCTTGTATCTGGTCTCCACCTCATCAGGGGCGATACGCATAGCGCCCTTTATTTTGACCTTGCTGCCGCCATAGGAGCTCCCGGTCCTTACGTCAAGAAGGATTGACCTTTATATCTTTGCCTTAAGCTCTTCCTTGGTGGTCCTTGGAACACTGTCATCTGCTGCAAAGACAAGAACCGGTAATAAAAACCCAAGACCAGTTACGAGTGTTAACAGCTTTTTCATTATGTCGTCTCCTTTATTTATTCCTTTCCTTTCTCTCCAACAAACAGCTCCCCTCTGTCTGCAAATAATACGTTAAAAGTGGTGAGAGAGCCATATATCCTGGTTATATACTGCTGCATATCGACCTTCTCTTCATCGGTCAATACGGTATGGGCATTGATCTTCTGTTCCAGTACCCTCAGCCTGTCCCGCAGCATGACTACCTTATGAAAAAATGCCTCTATAGGGATGGTCTTTTCCTGAAGCTCCTTATTTCCAGGTTTCAATACAAGCTCTCCGCCAGCCCATTTCTTCCCTATTGAGACCTCAGAAACCCCCAGGGTCTCATCAAGGACCTCTCTTAGCAGGCCCTTTAGTTCATCTCTTTCCATATCCAGTACCTTCAATGACTTAGTTGATGATGCACCGCTTCCGCGCAGCAGATAGACTTCGCAGGCGTTGTCGGAACATAGAAAGAAACCTGATGTCGGCCTTTTGAGGCATTTACCTTTAAGAATCCCCTCCTCTTCAAAAGGCTCGACCCAGTGCCGGCACTTCCCGCACCTGGCATCGTATGGGCAGATGTTAACTATCTCTTCAAAAGAATCCAGACAGTCAAAGACCTCCGGGCATTCATTCTGCATCATTACTCCCAATCATATCCTTTGCCTTTTTCAGTATCTCCCTCTCATCCTTGTATTCAAGCCTGTCTATCGCCTCATCTATGGAAAACCAGCGGCAGTCATCCACCTCTGCATCATGCTCACTCACATCGCCGCCCGTACACTCCATAAGGAAGAAATAGACTATCTTGAATATCCTGTGAGTTAAATCGGGTTCTTTGTGGGAATAGAAATACTCGATGTGGTCTATCTTTTCTATTATCTTCCCGTCCAGCCCGGTCTCCTCCTTTACCTCCCGATGGGCCGTCCTTGCGATGTTCTCCCCCTCCTCAACCAACCCCTTCGGAAGACACCAGACAGTGCCGCCCTTAACAGAAATCAGGGCAACCTCTACATCCTTTTCGCCAATACGATATATGACGCCGCCGGATGATAGCTGTCTCTCGTTCTTAATCATGAGGTTAATCCCTCGGAACAGCCAGCATCCTGTCCAGTGCTATCTTTGCAGGTATCCTTATCTCTTCAGGGACGGAGACAATGTTTTCCATCTTTTCAAGGGCTACAAGTACATCCTCCAGAGTTGTGAGCTTCATGTTCGGGCAGATGAGTTTTTTTGAGGCGAGGTAGAACTTCTTGTCAGGGTTATCCTTCTTTAGCCTCCAGAGGATACCCATCTCTGTCCCTATGATAAACTCCCTCGCTGCTGACTCTCTGCAGAAGACATACATCCCTGAGGTAGAAGCAACCTTGTCTGCCAGATCAACAACTTCAGGTCTGCATTCGGGGTGGGCAACAAACAGGGCATCGGGGTGCCTTTCCTTTAGCTTTAAGATATCTTCTGGAACAAGCCTCTCATGGGTTGGGCAGAAGCCGTCCCAGGCAATGATCTCCTTGTCTTTTACAAACCTTGTCACATAGTGCGAAAGGTTCCTGTCAGGGGTCATAATGACCCTCTTCGCATCCTTAAGGGACCTTACTATGCTTACTGCATTGGCAGAGGTGCAGCATATGTCGCTCACAGCCTTCACGTCAGCCGCAGAGTTTACATATGTTACTACAGGTAGCCCTGGGTACTCCTCCTTCATCTTTACAAGCCCATCTCTGGTTATCATGTCAGCCATTGGGCAGCCAGCGTCCATCCTTGGGAATATCACCGCCTTGTCAGGTGAGAGGATCGAAGCGCTCTCAGCCATGAAATGGACCCCGCAAAATACTATTGCCTTTGCCTCTGTTTTAGAGGCTTCAATGCTAAGGCCGAGGGAGTCCCCTGTCAGGTCGGCTACTTCCTGTATCTCGTCCCTCTGGTAGTTGTGAGCGAGGAGGATAGCGTTTCTTTCCTTAAGAAGCTTCTTAATATCGGATTTAAGTTTTCTCATAGTCATATTTTAAAGTTATCCTTTTTAAGCCGGTGAGTCAAGGGTTTAACTTGCCAGGTCAAACGCATTAAAACTATAGTAACAACAAGCTCTCAAAGGTTTATGTT
>CAKKSC010000086.1:0-102 GCA_919902985.1 Desulfuromonadales bacterium
GACTATCTGAGCAAAATCCTTTGTGGACGTGAAGTTTAAATGCGTTTGCCCTGCAACACATCCTTTATTGACTTGACAAGGGATAAACCATTCTATATATTT
>CAKKSC010000086.1:202-7787 GCA_919902985.1 Desulfuromonadales bacterium
ATAACTTTATTTATAACTTTATTTATAACTTTATTTATAACTTTATTTATAACTTTATTTATAACTTATGAAGCTTTCTGTAGACAAGATCCCTGATGAGGGTTTGGCTCTCAATTATCGCGAACCTGCTGATTCTTTTGACTATTTGAAAAAGGAGGGAGTTGAAGCAGGGGCGGAGATAGCCGGCCCCATTAACGTAGCTGTCCAGGCCCAGAAGAGGTCAGGTGGTATTGCTATAAGCGGGCAGCTTCAGGGATCAGCGGCTATGACCTGCAGCCGGTGCCTTGATGAGATTACTGAAGATATAAGTCATGAATTTTCCTATAACTGTCTTCCTCATGAGGCGATCCAAGAGGAAAAAGAAGAACTTACGATGGAAAACATGGATCTCTGCTATTATTCCGGCGGAGAGATTGACATTACTGCCCTTGTTCATGAACAGGTTGCCCTCGTCTTGCCGATGAGGCCTTTATGTAAGGAGGATTGCAAGGGGCTTTGCCCAGAGTGCGGTGCAAACCTTAACAAGGGTGACTGCTGGTGCCGCAAAGAGCCGGTGGATTTAAGGCTCGCAGCACTAAAGAACATAAAAATTTAACAGAATTAAAGTTCAAAGGCTGAATTTCTCGCAAAGACGCAAAGATAACAAAATAACGGGGAAATGATTTTTCTTTGCGGTCTTAGCGCCTTAGCGAGCAAAAATAAAAAAGGAGAAGTGAAATGCCCAATCCAAAATGGAGACACTCAAAATCAAGAAGGGACAAGAGACGTACGCATGTAAAGCTCTTTGCCCCCAACTTCGGCAACTGCCCCCAGTGCAGCGAACCAAAGCTTCCTCACCGCGTCTGCCTGAAGTGCGGCTACTACAATGGGAAAGAAGTTCTTCCCGTAATAGAGGTATAGTTTGAAGGTTGCTTTGGATGCAATGGGCGGTGACCATGCCCCTCATGTGGAGGTGGAGGGCGCTGTTCTTGCGGCTAAAGAATATGGCTCCCAGATCATCCTGGTCGGCGATGCTGAGATAGTTGAAAAGGAGCTGTCAAAGTATTCCGCCAAGGATCTTCCCATATACGTAAAACAAGCCTCTGAAGTTATCCGTATGGACGAATCACCATCAAAGGCTTTGAGGAAGAAGGACTCCTCTATGAGGGTAGCCTTTGACCTTGTTAAAAATGGTGAGGCCAATGCCGTTGTCAGCGCTGGTAATTCCGGAGCCGCTATGGCTACTGCCATGGTTGTCCTGAGAAAGCTGGAAGGGGTTGACAGGCCGGCCATTGCTACTGTCATGCCTACACTAAAAGGCGCATGTGTGGTACTGGACGTAGGGGCCAATGTGGACTGCAAGCCTTTCCATCTTGCCCAGTTTGCGGTCATGGGTGATGTCTATGCCCAATTCATACTTAAAAAAGATAGGCCCAGGGTTGGCCTGCTCAGCAACGGATCTGAGGAGACTAAGGGAACGGATATCACGAGAGAGACTCATGGAATCCTTAAGCAGCTCCCTATGAATTATGTAGGATATATAGAGGGCAGGGACATATTTGCAGGGAATGCCGATGTAGTGGTCTGCGATGGATTTGTCGGGAATGTTGTCCTTAAGACCAGCGAAGGGCTGGCTGACGCCATTGGCAAGATGCTTAAGGAAGAGATACTGAAGAGCCGCCTTGCAAAATTTGGCTATTTGCTTTCTAAAGAGGCCTTCGGAAGGTTTAAGAAGAAGGTTGATTATTCAGAATACGGCGGCGCCCCCCTTCTCGGCATAGACGGCGTAGGAATCATAAGCCACGGAAGCTCAACCCCTAATGCCATAAAGAACGCTATAAGGGTTGCCCAGGAGTTCGCTTCAGGCGGCGCCAACAGCGTCTTGCTTGATCATATCAAAAAAAGCGACATAGAAAAATTAGGGAAAAAGGCGGCCTAATTATGGTAAAGGCGAGAATAACAGGGACAGGCTCCTATGCACCTAAGAGAATCCTTTCCAATCGTGATCTTGAGAAGATGATCGATACAAGCGATGAGTGGATAACAGAAAGGACAGGTATAAAAGAGAGAAGGATAGCAGCCGACGGTGAAACCACCTCAGACATGGCTGCAAAGGCCGGCAAGAGGGCCATTGAGATGGCCGGTATCGAGCCTGACGAGATAGATACGATCATCGTGGCCACAGTAACTCCTGACATGGACTTCCCTTCTACCGCATGCTTTGTCCAGCATAAGATAAAGGCCCATAAGGCGGCCTCCTTCGATATAGCAGCCGCATGTTCCGGGTTTATATATGCCCTTTCGGTTGGGGACAGTTTAATAAGATCAGGGAACTCCAGATACGTCCTGGTTATCGGATCAGAGATATTCTCCAGGATTACTGACTGGACTGACAGAAACACCTGTGTCCTTTTCGGGGATGGTGCAGGGGCGGTAGTACTTGGTAAAGCAACAGGACATAAAGGAATAATCTCTACCCATATTCACTCCGAGGGCTCTTCATGGAAGCTCCTATGCGCCTCTTCACACGAGGAGAACGCAAAGACATTTATCAGGATGCAGGGGAACGAGGTCTTCAAGGTGGCTGTTCGGGCCCTCGAGGAAGTGGCCATAGAGGCCCTTGAACAAAGTGGCTTAACGGGTGGTGATATAGACTGGTTCATTCCTCATCAGGCGAATGAGAGGATCATTCAGGCAACGGCGAAACGCCTGAACGTCCCTATGGAGAAGATTTACATGAACCTTCAGAGCTATGGGAATACCTCTGCTGCCTCCATACCACTGGCCCTTGATGAGGCTGTGAGGAGCGGAAAGATAAAAGATGGTAATCTGATACTGTTAGATGCCTTTGGAGGCGGGTTCACCTGGGCATCGGCACTGGTAAGGTGGTAGGAATGAGTAAATCAAAACTTGCATATATATTTCCCGGTCAAGGGTCGCAATACGTCAGTATGGGGAAGACCCTTTTTGATAACTTCAAGGTGGCAAAGGATACCTTTGAAGAGGCGGATGATGCCCTTGGTCTGAAGATCAGCTCTCTGTGTTTTAACGGACCGGAGGCTGACCTGAAGCTGACATACAATACCCAGCCTGCCATATTGACCGCAAGCATTGCGGCTTTGAGAGTCCTTTCCTCCGAAACCACCTTGAAGCCTTCACTTCTTGCAGGACACTCTCTTGGAGAGTATTCAGCCCTTGTGGCAGCCGATGTCCTGAACTTCAGGGATGCGGTCCGCCTCGTAAAGGCAAGGGGAAAATATATGGATGAGGCGGTTCCTGCCGGGACAGGTGGAATGGCCGCTATCCTGGGGATGGAAAAAGATAAAGTGGAAGAGCTCTGCAAGGAGGCCTCAAAGGGAGAGGTTGTTGTCCCAGCCAATTTCAACTGTCCAGGCCAGATTGTGATATCCGGCCATGCAGGGGCAGTAACCAGGGCAGTGGACCTGGCCAAGGAAAAGGGCGCTAAGACGATACTTATTCCGGTCAGCGCACCTTCTCATTCACCATTAATGGACCCTGCCGGCGAAAGGCTTTCAAAAGAACTTGAAAAAATAGGTGTAATGGATATAAAATACCCCGTCATATCGAATGCAGAGGCGGACTTCTATCCTTCAAAGGACAAGGTTGCCGATTTGTTGATTGGGCAGCTCAGCCATCCCGTGCGCTGGGAAGAGTCGATTGCAAAGGCGCTTTTCTTTGGAACAGAGGCCTTTGTCGAAGTCGGACCTGGCAAGGTTCTGTGTGGGCTTTTAAAGAGGATAAACAGGGAGATCAAATCGTTTAATATTGAAGACGTGGATAGTCTAAATGCTTTGCAGAATACATTTAAGGCTTACCCACCCTCACCCTAACCCTCTACCCACGGGGCATAAATCCCTGATGGAGAGGGGACATTTAACTCCCTCCCCTTCAAGGGGAGGGTTGGGGTGGGGATGGGGGAGTTAGTATTTGGAGGTTAATATGGAATTAAACGGTAAGGTAGCGTTAATAACCGGCGCAGCCCAGGGAATAGGGAAGTCCATCGCCCTGACACTTGCAAGAAAAGGTGCGGACATAGCAGTGTCAGATGTCAACCTGGAAAAGGCGGAAGAGACCGCAAAGGAGATTCAAGGACTTGGAAGGAAGGCGATAGCGATAAAAGGGAATGTTGCTTCGGTTGCTGATGCGGAAAAGATGGTGGAGGAGACTATAACCAGGCTTGGAAAGATAGATGTCCTTGTAAACAACGCAGGCGTGACAAGGGACGGCCTTATGCTCAGGATGAAGGAAGAGGACTGGGACCTGGTCATAGACATAAACCTGAAGGGCGTATTCAACTGCTCAAAGGCTGCTGTAAAGCATATGGCAAAGCAAAGGTCCGGGAGGATTGTAAATATAGCATCCATTGTCGGGGAGATGGGGAATGCGGGCCAAGCTAATTATTCTGCCTCAAAGGGCGGGGTAATAGCCCTTACAAAGACGGTGGCAAGGGAATTTGCAAGCAGAAGCGTAAACGTAAATGCCGTAGCTCCCGGTTTCATTGAAACCGCAATGACCGCTGCCCTGCCTGAGACGGCAAGGGAGGCACTGACCAAACAGATTCCGCTCAATAGTTTGGGAAGCCCTGATGACGTTGCAAATGCAGTTCTATTTCTTGTATCTGATGCCTCAAGCTACATAACCGGGCAGGTTATTAATGTTAATGGCGGGATGTATATGTAACGTAGAGACGCCCCGGCAGGACGTCTCTACACTGTAAAATAAAAAACAAACGGAGGTAACAAATGGAAGACAAGGTAAAGAAGATCATCGCAAAACAGCTTGGAGTAAACGAAGAGCAGGTGGTTCCAGCCGCATCCTTCATCAATGACCTGGGTGCTGATTCCCTTGATACGGTCGAGCTGGTCATGGCACTTGAGGAAGAGTTTGACATTGAGATCCCTGATGAACAGGCCGAAAAGATAAAGACCGTAAGCGATGCCATAAATTATATAAAGGCACACGCAAAAGCCTAAAAAGATTATTTATAGATCGTAACGCAGAGCTCGCAGGGTGAGCATTTAATTTATGACTTGCTTTGTATTCGTTGCGTATTTGCGGTTAATTCATATTGATAAAAAGAGGTGCTTGTTGAAGAAACGTGTTGTCATAACAGGCGTTGGTATGATTACTCCGCTGGGTCTCACTACAGTGGACTCCTGGGAGGCCTTGAAGGCCGGCAAGTGCGGTGTCGGGAAGATCACGAGGTTCGATGCCTCGGAATATTCTACTCAGATAGCCGCCGAGGTAAAGGGTTTCAACCCTGAGACCTACATAGAGCCCAAGGAAGTCAAAAAAATGGACACCTTTATCCAGTACGCCATAGCTGCGAGCCAGATGGCCATGGATGACTCAGGGCTCAAGATCACCCCGGATATTGCAGAGCAGGTCGGTGTTATGGTTGGTGCTGGAATGGGCGGGCTGCCTGCCGTCGAGACATATCATAAGGTGGTGCTTGAAAAGGGCCCCAAAAGGATTTCTCCATTCTTTATACCTATGGTCCTGATAAACCTGTCATCTGGAATCATCTCCATAAGGTTCGGGGCAAAAGGCCCCAACTCTGCGGCAGTAACGGCATGTGCCACGGGAACCCACTGCATAGGTGATGCGGCAAGGCTCATCCAGCTTGGTGATGCCGTCGCAATGATTGCAGGCGGTGCAGAGGCAACCGTATGTTCCCTTGGTATCGGCGGCTTCAATGCCATGAAGGCACTATCCACAAGGAACGATGTGCCTGAGACGGCATCCCGTCCGTTTGACAGGGACAGGGACGGATTTGTCATGGGTGAGGGCTCGGGAGTAGTTGTCCTTGAAGAGCTTGAGTTTGCTAAGGCACGGGGCGCAAAGATATATGCAGAAGTTGTCGGTTACGGGATGAGTGGGGACGCATATCACATAACCGCACCATCCGAGGACGGCGACGGCGCAGCCCGTTGCATGAAAATGGCACTGAGAAGCAACAACATAAAGCCGGAAGAGGTAGACTATATCAACTGTCATGCCACATCAACCATGGCTGATGCCATAGAGACGAGGGCAATAAAGAGCGTATTCGGAGAGCATGCCTACAGGCTTTCGGTCTCAGGCACAAAGTCTATGACAGGTCACCTCCTCGGAGCAGCAGGCGGTGTTGAGGCCGTAATATCGGCCCTTTCCATGAGGGACGGGATAATCCCACCGACAATAAATGTTCAAAATCAGGACCCTGAGTGCGACCTGGATTGTACCCCGAACCAGGCCAGAAAAAAGGAAGTTCGTGTTGCCATGTCCAACTCCTTCGGCTTCGGCGGAACCAACGGAACTCTCGTATTCAGGAAGATTGAATAGGTTGCATGGTAGAGGCCCGGACAGGGTGTCTCTACAGATTACCCATCTCCTCCGCTCTCAATCCCTTCAAGTTTTGCCTCAAACTTAGCAAGGACAGATGAGGCCTCGTCGTATTTGCTCCTGGAGTTGTTCAGATGCTTTCCGAGAGTGTCGAAATGCTCCTTGAAACGGCCCAAGTCGCCCTTTAGTCTGCCAAGGGTGTCGCTAATCTCCTTGGCGTGCTCCTCTATCTTCATCCCCCTCAGACCGAGAGCTATGGCCTGGAGATATGCGTACATGGTGTTTGGAGAAACAGGTATGACCTTTCTGGCAAGGGCGTAGTCTGCAATTGCCTCATCCCCGTCCCTTGTGATGACCTCGTAATAGACGTTCTCTGCCGGTATGTACATGAGGGCGAAATCGAATGTCCCTTCATCAGGAAGGATATACTTTGATACCTCGTCTATGCGTTTCTTTATGTCCTTTACAAATAGGGCCCTGGCCCCCTTCCTTTCAGCATCATCCTGAGCATCCAGTATCTTCTGGAATGCAGGCAAAGGGAACTTGGCGTCAACCGGGATCAGACTCCCGCCGAGCCTGATTGCCGCATCCACCTTTATCCCGCTTTTGAAAGGGTACTGTAATACATAATGCTCGGTTGGCAGCATCTGGGAGAGGAGGTTTTCAAGAAACAGCTCCCCCAATCCTCCCCTTATCTTAGGCGCTTGGAGGATCTGCTTGAGCCCTGTTATGTCCCTGCCAACCTCGAATATCCTCTGGGAAGCCTCGTCCAATTTACCGAGAGAACCCTTCACATCCCCGAATACCCTGGTGACTCCGTCCATCCTCTCTCCAAGCCCCTGGTTCGTCTTCTGAATAAGCTCGGAGGACTCCTTGAGTCTCAGGTTCACCTGGGAGAGGAGCTGGTTAAACTGGTTGGAGATGGTGGAATTAAGCTGCCCCATCTGTATGCTTGCCGCATTGGAGCTCCCTTCGAGGCTCAACCTCACCTGCTCCCTCAATGCATCTATCTGCTGCTGCATGAGGACAGCGGTCTGGTCCTCCCTCTGCCTCCTCTGGATCACCGATATCCCGTATATAAGGATTCCAGCTAACAGAGCAAAACCAAGGATTATTATGATAAGGGTTATGTCCATAAGCCGCATATTATCAAAAATGAAGCGGTATAAGCAAGTTACCCAGGGCAAACGCATTTAAACTTCACGCCCACAAAGGATTTTGCTCGGATAGTCATTATCCCAACCGGCCTTCAGTCTTTTCC
>CAKKSC010000087.1 GCA_919902985.1 Desulfuromonadales bacterium
GAGGTACACCCTTTTTACAGCCCTAAAAATTCACACAACGCAGTTTACTCTATCGGAAGATAACAGACCCACTAAACTGTTACGCTACCAAATTTTCCATGGCGCCAAAGAGAAGCCTCAGGAAAATATATAAAGACCCTATTACCGGGAAGGCAGACTGGGTTGTTTTTACTGATCCTGCAAGCAAAAGGATGATGGGAGTCCGTAGCGCAAGCAATGACGAGCCTTTGAAGGTTTCAACCTTCCCTTTTATCTACAAGGATTTTGAGGGCAAAACAAAATACAGCGACTGGGTTTTTGTATATAGAGCCCAGCCTCAGGTATCAGGGCAACTCAATCAATGATGTAAAATGGAGGCAAGATGCCCTCGGCTTTGTGCATACAAAGGATTCCGATTTCCAGGCCGTTTCAGAGAGCTATATATCCATTACCCCGATACACCTTGACCTCACTAACCATGCCTCTTTCAAGGAGATGAAGGACTGGAAGTTCTGAGTTCCCCTTGTCGCCCGTTCGTATTGAAAAAAAGCTGCATTTCTTTATCGGTGATTATTGGGCACAGGTATGATATACTGCGAACCTGTAATAAAACGTATATATATTTCATTAACAATTGCTGGAGAGATATAGTATGCACAAGCATGATGCGGGCCTGCCAATTCCTGCGAGCATTCCTGAAGAACGATTTCACTACTCCCAAGGCGGAGATATTACCCGCAGATTCCCCCGACTATTCTACAATTCTGAATTAGAAGCCCAGATAAGTGAGGACAGGAGGGTATCCAGGAAGCATCTGATAAACACCCTGAATTATATAAATTTCAAGGATGGAACCATCCTTTTAACCTTTAAGCACAGGAAATACGATAAAATCATTTCCTTTGAAGTAAGGCCCCTTCGCATCATTGAAAATAGTCTGGATTGCGGATGGTTAGAGACAGCGCCGCCTGTCGCAAACCTCGCATCCTACGAGTTCCAATACCTGCTCATATCCGACGGACTGAAGTTGATTCTGGCAAGGCCTGAGATGAGGTATGCCACTGAAGATGAGATAAGTTTCATCCTGCCGGAAACCTGTTATGAGGTGGGATTTCGAAAGATAAGGCGTCATACATGCGAAATGGTCAGCGCTGAACTTACCCAGAACGGAGTGATGCTTGGAGGAACCCTGAAGGACTTTAACGTTATCGCCTTACGCGTTGATGTTTCGGCACAGTCTCGTCAGTCGTTACAGTGGGTTAATCCCAAGTTTCAGATGAATGTCATGTTAAGGAATGAAGATGATATCCTGTATTCAGGGTATTGCAGGATTATAAAACAGTCCTTTTCTGCCAAGGGGAACTTTGTCCTGGAGCCTCTTTACAACCAGGGAAAAAGGTTCATGCCCAGGGAATACCGGAGTCTGAGGCAGAAGATATCGCCATCCCCGAGCATAATATTCAGGCATCCCTTTACAGGCAGGACAATCACTTTAAAGGCTGATGATCTGTCGTCTTCGGGCTTTTCTGTTGAGGAAAACGAGGATAGCTCCGTTCTTCTGGTTGGGATGATAGTGCCTGAACTGGTAATAGATTTTGCCGGCAGCTTTAAGATTAAATGCAAGGCCCAGGTCTTATACAGAAATGCCTTCAAAGACGGAATGGGGAAAGACTGTGTCAAATGCGGCTTTGTCATCCTGGTCATGGAAATCAGTGACCATACAAGGCTTTCGGCAGTCCTGCACCAGGCAAGGGATGAGCGCTCTTATCTGTGCAACAGGGTGGATGTAGACTCCCTATGGGGCTTCCTCTTTGAAACCGGTTTTATCTATCCTGAAAAATATGCCTCGATTCTGGGCAATAAGGAGAAGTTCAAAGAGAATTTTGAAAAGCTTTATTTGCAGGACTCTGACGTAGCAAGGCACTTTGTTTATCAGGATAAAGGGCAGATTTACGGCCATATGTCAATGATCCGCTTCTATGAAAATTCGTGGCTGATTCATCACCACGCCGCAAAGAAATCCGGACATTTAGGCGCAGGGATTGAGGTGTTAAGGCAAATAGGGTATTATGTCAATGAATTTCATAGCAAATATTCGGACCAGATGAATTTTGTAATCTGCTACTTCAGGACGGAGAATAAGTTTCCAAATCGTGTGTTTGGAGGATTTGAAAGATACGCAAAAGACCCTAAGGTATGTTCCATTGATCCGTTTGCTTATATTATCCATCAAAAATGCTACATCGAAAAGGGTCTGCCGGATTCGTGGACATTGACCGAACCTGAACCGGAAGACTTTTTTGAACTGAAAAGCTTTTATGAGCATGAGGCAGGAGGTCTTATGCTTAAGGCTCTGGACCTGGAACCGGGTACAGGATCGTATGACATAGATAAAGAATATCTCAGGCTTGGGTTAATAAGAAAAAGGCATATCTTTTCATTGAAAAAAAAGGGAAGCATTAAGGCGGTATTCATGGTAAATGTCTCCGATATAGGTCTTAACCTCTCTGACCTGACCAACTGCATCCATGCCCTGGTTATAGATTCGGATGATCTACCCAAAGAGATATTTTATTCATGCCTGTCTCTTCTATACAGGTATTATGAGCAAGAGGAAATACCTGTACTGCTTTATCCTTTAAGGTATGCTTCAGACCGGTCGATCCCGTATGATAAAGTATACAACTTGTGGGTGTTAAATAATCAATATCTTGATACCTATTTCAAACATATTGAAAATTTATTCAGCAGGGTAAGACAACCTAAAGAGTCCCAGTATCTTAGCCAGGCAGGTATAATCAAATGACTAAATCAAGTCCAAAAAGTCTTCCTCTCTATAACAGCAGAATAATTAATACCTATACAAAACTCATCAGAAGTAGATACAGCTACATCAACATAGGTGAATTGTTGAGCTATGCCAAAATTGAGCCTTATCAGGTCGAAGATGAAGGTCACTGGTTCACGCAGGAACAGATCAATCTGTTTCATGAGAGACTCAAAAAATTGTCAGGGAATAAAGAGATTGCCAGGGAGGCAGGCAGGTACGCAGCATCACCAGATGCGTTGGGTAGTATGAGACCATATATCCTCGGGCTTGTGGGACCAGCAAGGGCTTACGAGATAGTTGGGAGAATTGCGTCGAATTTCACCAAGTCTTCCCGTTTTGAATCAAGGCTCATAGCTCCTAACAAGGCAGAGATCACCGTTACTCCAAACGAAGGGGTAAGTGAGAAGCTCTTTCAGTGTGAGAATAGAGCGGGGTACATGGAAACCATTGCAATGATGTTTGGTTACAAACCCCCAAAAATAGAACATCCAGAGTGTATTTTTAGAGGAGGAAATGTCTGCCGATATATCGTTTCATGGGAAGAATCCAGGGCAATATATTGGAAAAGGATGGGAAGGATAGCAGCCCTTCTTTTTTTCCCGCTTTTCGTTAGTGGTGTTTTTTTAGATCCGCACCTTACATTTACTACAGTTTTGCCAGTTTCGCTTTTAGCGATCCTCTTTCTTAACTGGTATGCCGCAAATATTGAAGGACTAGAGTTGAGAGCGGCAATAGAGAACCTCAAGGGGACAGGCGACAAGCTCCTGGATCAGATAAATCTGAATTATAACAACATCCTGACGGTAAACGAGGTAGGCCAGGCCTTAAGCAAGCGGATCGAGATAGATGATATCTTGGAGGAGATAGTGCATATCCTTGAGAATAGGCTGGATTATGACAGAGGCATGGTTTTTTTAGCAGACCAGCAGAAGTTGAGGTTGAGTTACCAGGCAGGATTTGGATATACCTACGAGCAGTTCGCTATGTTGAAAACAACGGAATTCCATTTAGACAACCCGGCATCAAAAGGCGCACTTGTTATCTCTTTCCGTGAACAAAGACCTGTTATGATCGGAGATATTGAAGATATAGAAGGAACCCTTTCACCGCACAGCCTTGAATTTGCCAGGCGGATGGGCGCCAAATCCTTCATCTGCTGCCCTATCGTTTATGAAGAAGAAGCATTGGGGGTCCTTGTAGTTGATAACATAAAGAATAAAAGGCCACTTAGCCAGAGTGACGTTAATCTGCTGATGGGGATCACTCCTGAAATAGGGATAGCTATCCATAATGCAAGATTAATTGATGGTGCGATTAGTCAATTTAAGTCCGTAATTCAGGTATTAGCCGCAAGCATAGATGCGAGGGACCCATTGACAGCCGGTCATTCTGAAAAGGTCGCAGAATATGTATTGGGTATATGTAAAGAGTTGGAAATCCCTGCAGATTACACCGAAATGATGCAGGTAGCGGCATTGCTCCATGATTACGGCAAGATAGGGATTGATGATAACATTCTAAAGAAGCCAGGCAGGCTGACACAAGATGAGATGGATATAATACAAACCCATACAGATAAGACAAAAAAAATACTGGATCGGATGGACTTTAAAGGGATATACAGCGAGGTACCTGAAATCGCCCGAAGTCACCATGAAAAGTTAGATGGAAGTGGTTACCCGAGGGGTCTCAAGGGAGAGGAGATTCCACTGGGCGCAAAGATAATCTCTGTAGCCGACTTTTTTGAGGCAATTACTGCAAAACGTCATTACAGGGAACCGATGTTGCTGAAAGATGCCTTTGGACTCCTCTTTGATCAGGTAGGTTCATCTTTTGACGGTAGGGTAGTGGAGGCATTTGCCTCTTACTATAAGAAAAGAGGCAAATAACTGTTACAGCGGTTTACGGCCTCTGCATGATATCAGAGGCGTATAGGTAAACCTCCTCGGGTTTCTAAAGAACCCCTCGAATTCCTTCTGGAACTCTTCATAGCCCCCTTCATAGTCCTCAAACTGAAATCCTATCTTCTTTGGCGCCACCTCGACCTTCTTTATCCAGTTGAAGGCATCAATATCCTTCAATTCTCCGAATATGATGTGATGAGAGGTAACGTCAACATCTATATCCTGAAATCCAAGGTCATACAGATATGAGTAAAGCTTCCGACCCACATATGGATCGAAATCAGCTTTTTCTTCCAGTTGTTTCATTATGCCGGTAACAGTCCTTTCCAGTTTCAAAGACAAGCCAAAATGGCTTAAACAGTTATAGTCAAGATCTACTAAACATAGAATCCCGCCGGGCTTTAGAATCTTTGATATATTCTTTACTATCTCATAGCTGTCTGTGCGATAATATTCCAATACAAAGCGAACCCAGATGAAGTCGAACATCCCCAATTCATCGAGAGGGTCCCTTATATCGTTGCATCTAAACTCTATTCCATCGTTATTATAATGCTCATGTGCATAGCTAATTCTCGCTTCCGATATATCTACTCCAACTGTTATCCCGCCGGGTTGACTCAATTTGTTCAGAATATAAGTGGTTTTGCCTGCTCCGCAGCCTAAATCTGCAACCCTCATCCCCGGCCTTATTCCTGCCCAGATAGCCTGTCTTTCTACTGCCTTTTCGTCTGTTTTTAAATCTAACCGCAGGGCCTCTTCATCGCTTTCCATTAGATAATTACCTTTTCCCATTGCCCCTACTCCTAAGACAGCATTTTGACTGAAAGAAGAGACCTTATATCACGAAGCTGTCCTTTACTCAATATCAAATCACGTTTTATCCCAAGTTCATAAAGTATCACTACTCACTTGCAATAACCTCCTACAATGCCGTTTATCATTCAACTTGACAACATCAGAAGTTATATGGTTTCATGGCGTTATCTCAACTGCCGGAGTTATTATGAGTCCGAAAACCAGCCAGCATATCTCTGCAATTCTCCTCGCATCGGCACTCTTCTTCCACGCGTCTGACAGTTTCGGTTCCGGTTTCGCCGTATATACCCAGGATGCGTCCGCATTGGGCCAGGGGAATGCCATGATTGCACATACAGATGGGCCTGCCGCCATATTCTTCAACCCGGCACTGCTCAATAAACTCGAAGGGACTCAGGTGGAGGTTGGAACAACCCTGATCTTCCCATCCCGCAAATTCAAAAGCGATCTCTCCAGTACGGAATATGAAACAGAGTATTCGGTTTTCTATCCATCGACATTTTATATCTCCCATAGGTTCGATGATAAGGTCAGCGCAGGCCTGGGGGTTTTCAGCCCCTTTGGTCTGGGAACGGACTGGGGCGAGGACTGGGAAGGAAGATACATAACAACCAGATCGGAGATGAAGACCTTTAATTTCAATCCAGCCATCTCTTATCAGATAATGTCCGATCTCTCAGTGGCAGGAGGCGTTGATTTTATCCTGCTGGATGCAACCCTGGAGAGAAAGATAAACCTTTCGTCACTTGGACTCCCTGATGCCGGCCAGAAGTTCAGTGGTGATGGGAGAGGGGTCGGGTATAATCTTGGCGTTGTCTTTGACATCAACGAAGATACCTCTTTAGGCGCCTCATACAGAAGTGAGGTTAAAGTTGGTATCGCCGGCGATGTCGCCTTTAACCTGCCGCCATCCATCGCCCTTTCCACTACATTCCCGAATACAGTAGCAGAAACGGACATCACCCTTCCTCAGCAGGTCCACGCAGGGATAAGTTACAAAGGGTTTGAAGCCTTGATAATCGAAGCTGGGGTGCGGTGGGAAGGTTGGTCATCTTATGATGAGTTGAAATTCGATTTCGAACAGCAGATTGCAGGCAACACTGCGGCGGCATATGAAAAGGACTGGAGGGATACCTGGACAGGGAATGCAGGCGCCCAGTACCAGTTAAACGATGCAGTTTCCCTCCGGGCCGGCTACCTATACGGAGGGAACCCTGTGCCTGATAAGACCTTGGAGCCTGCTATTCCGGATTCCAACACCCATATCTTTACTATCGGCACGGGGCTAAAATCCCAGCGGGTGAAGATCGATCTGGCGTACGCCTACCAGATGCTGGAAAGCCGCAAGAAAAACAACAGCATCGACGACAACCAGTTTGACGGTCTGTTAAACGGCGCCACCAGCGCCAATGGAAGATACGATTCGAGGATTCACTTAGTAGGTATAAGTTTGACTTACGTCTTCTGATCACAGTCGAAGAAAAGAATAAAAGAGAATAAAATGGTCAGGTCTATATTTTTAACATTGCTGTCCTTTCAGTAATTCGGCTCCTACCAGCTTGAGTTGACGAGCGCATTTGCTTCCGTTTCATCGAGTACTTCTTTTATCCTTAGCTTGTCATTATATATAGTACCAGAAGGAATAGCGGCTGATGCGTATAGTCCAAAATGAGCTTGAGCCAAGCCGCCTTCACCTCCTTCAACCATAGCATGTGACACCAATACTCCATTCTGCCACAATTTGGCATATCCCCCAGCTGCGCTGAAGTCTATATAGATATCGAGCCGCACCCAGTCTCGATAAGCGAACTTCAGGTTACCTGGAGGATCCACAACCGAATCGACTTGATAGAGATACTCCTGTTCGCCTTGCCGAGGTACATGGGCCAACCTAATGTACCCATCAGGGGTTATGTTTACTATAACAGTTCTCGACCAATTGTCACTTGAATCTGGTGTCAGAGTGACGAAGCTAAACCAATCATCTATGCTCCCTTTAGTCCTGTCTATGAGATTGATGTCAAGATTTACCCAGAGCGAGATTAGGCAAGGAGTTCTGTATATGCCTTCAGTCGTCTTCTGGAATTGGATTGTCGGATATGCCCTATGAGGGCTATAGTCTATCCCGTCATTATCGCTTGCACGAGCCGCTACAATCCAGGCCTTATGAGCGAAGACTCCGTCAACTACCTTCTCAGAAGAGAATTCGTGTGAGCTATCATAATCACCTGGAGGCACAATATAGAAATCCTTGAAATCCGATATTGACTCAAATGAGGTTTCAAAACTTCGGAGTGGGCCTTCATATTTTGACGTAGAAATATCAGCAC
This sequence comes from Desulfuromonadales bacterium, assembly GCA_919902985.1. Taxonomy (GTDB): domain Bacteria; phylum Desulfobacterota; class JAENJC01; order JAENJC01; family JAENJC01; genus JAENJC01. Next base: position 7,863 of record CAKKSC010000087.1, read on the forward strand.
ACGCCGATAGAAGAGAAACGGAAACTATTGCCAGCGCGTAAATAGTTATAGCCATACTTCCCCTGTGCGTCTAATGTTTGAATTAAGGGGCGCGCTTTAGCGCATCCCGCTTGAATGAGGGGTGTACGCCCGGTACCGGCGTGAACTAATGGGGTGAAAGTCCCCCTGTAGTAGATTCACTGTTAAACAAGTATGTCACTGGTTTAACACAACTATTAGCCGAAGGCAAGGGCAATGCCGTGAGGCTTATCGTCAGTATTCATAAGAATCTTTTCATTTCTGATCACGTCGAATTTAACACCGCGTGTGCCCTTGTCTCCCATTTCAAAATAAATTGGGACCGTTTTTATTGACATCCATGGTTATGTTGGATAACCTTAGTCTCAGCAAAGGCGCATCACGAATAACTGAAAAGAGGAGGGGATATGAAGTATCTTTTTATGATATCAATTCTCATATTTGCTGTCGGTTGCTCCGCCAGGCCGGAGGTGCAGGTAACATTGGTGGATACAAGGACTGCCCTGGAGAACCAGGTCTTAGGCTCTTACAAGGAACTTAACAAAGAGTTTGTGATGATTGCGTCCGTTCGTTCTGTGGACGAGAAGGGGATGGCTGAGGACAGGCTCAAGGGTATGTCGGCCTCCCATAGAGAGGCCATGAAGGCGATGCAGGCCAGGGAGTTCAACAGGGACGATGTAGACGACTTCAAGAAGAGCCGTTGCGTTGGTGAAAACAATCAGGGGCTTTTAGAGATACTCCCATGTGAAAAGTCAAAGGTAGATTCTAAGTACGACGCACTCCTGAAGGATGTGACAAAGGAGGAGAACGAAAGCAGGATGGTGATCATGAAGAGGGTCATCATAATGAACGAGGGCCTTAATGAGCAGGACATCACGAAGATTCAGAAGGTCTTCGCCAGGATGAACCAAGACGCAGCGAGGCCTGGAGAGCTTGTTCAGAAGGAAGATGGCTCATGGGACAGGAAATAGGAGAGACAGTGGAGCCTGAACAGAAACATATCCCAGGAAGACTGGTAGTCTTTCTGGTAGGCAAGACCGATTTGAACCTTGCTGCCTCCGAGGTGGTCGAGATCAAGACACTGAAGAGCGCCCCGGCATACATAGATGTAATCCCCAAGCAAAAGGTTATAAAGCTTGAAAAGCGGAATGTTGGGGGTTCGGAGGTTGGATTTCTGGTAAAGGGGTACCTTCCAGATGTAGTTATTGTTGAGGCGTCTCTGGAGATGGACGATCTCCTCTCTGAAACAACTCTGGATATCAAGAGAGACCTTATCAGTGAATGCAGGAAGATACTGTGTGAATTCAACTGCAACAGGGAGTTTGATGAAGAGTATAGCGTTTACTGCATTTCCAGTTACAGCGGAGATCCGGAGGTATATTTATCGTTATATGGGGACAAGATTGCGACATTTCTCAAAAACGAGACGGTCCTCCTTGATGAAGAGGAGGTGAAGGCAACACTCTCCTACTATCTGAAATACGGGAAGGACGATATATCCGTAGTTGACTGGGATGGAGCCTTCATCTTCGACCCGATAGGAGATTTCCAGAGCAACATAGAGCTTTTTGAGATTGCCAATCTTCAGCTACTCAAATCAAGGCTCCTTGATGCCCACTTGGATGGCAGGCTGAAGAAGACACTTAGTCTTATAAAGGCGCCAAAGGGGCTTCCTATTATCAGGTCAAGAGAGGTCAGGAAGGTATTGAAAGAGGTTGTTGAGATAAGGACCCAGTCAATCCTTGAGTCAGAAGCCATAGAGCACAATATAAAACTGATCGGAGACTGGTACTCTGCAAGGCTTTACTCTCTCATAGGAAAGAAGTTCCATCTGGATAGCTGGAGGTCTGACATAAAGGAGAAGCTCGATACGCTGGAGGATGTATACACCATGGCAGCGGAAAACTTCAGCGTATCCCTTGGCACTACCCTCGAACTGGTCATGCTCGCAGGGTGGTTTCTGCTGCTCCTCCTTTATGTGGCCGAGTTTTTCCTGCTTAGATGAGGAGAAGAATGCAACGGTCTATCTGGGCCCCGCATCCATTCAATGTTGCCTGAGGTCCCAAGCCATTAACGCCTCCTGACCTTGACAAATATCCTTTTAATTCCTTGCCGAAGCCACATTCATTGCAACCGACAAGATATACAGAGCTATACCAACTGCTATTAATACTAACATAAGATCACCTCCTTTCTTTATTATCGTTGTATCTGAAACCTATTATATATGCGGCAATATTAAAGGATGATTAATGTCTCTAAGACCAAATAAAAAAACTGTTTAACGATATAAGATAAGGCTCTTGCAAAAGCCCTAAATCACCCTTCGAGAAACTCAGGGCGAACGCTGGTCTGCTTGATTTGGTTCATCCGGCATTTGTGTGGGTATAGTGAAATCTTCTCGTTAGATATAGGATACTTCCCTTAAAACTGGGAGGTATTCCATGCAAGACAAGGAATTGTATAGTCAGTTACTGGGGGTGAAGGAACCCTTTCCGGCCTTCTCGGGAAGATGAACATAAGGCCGCAGTGGATGCGGTTGTCATAGACATGTGGGAGCCGTATAAGGTATCAGTTGATAAGGACCTTCCTGAAGTAGACATAGTCCATGACAAGTTTCACATAGTAAAGCATCTATGTAAAGCTGTAGACAAAGTAAGAAAGATAGAAAACCGAATGTTAGCACAAGAAGGTTTAGACTTTCTTAAATGGAAAGCTTAACTTATACCCACAGGAAAGCCAGTAGAACAAATAAGCCGCTCCAGACTGGGCATGACCCCGCCCGCTGGCTTGTCGTTGTTGCTAATGAGTGATTTAGCTGTGCATCCCCGCCATTAGCCTCTTTACAGCGTCATAAACCTCATCAACGGTGGTCAAAGTCATACATGTGACCTCCTTTTCGCATACCCTCTTGTAGCACGGGGCGCAGTCGATCTTTGGGGTAATCTTTTCACCCCTGCCGTATAGTTCTATCTCCTGGGAACATGTGGAGCCGAATATGACTAATACCTGCTTCTTTAAAGCAATGGCTATGTGCATTCCCAGGGTGTCACCGGTTACCACTACATCGCAGCCGTTCACAATGCCTGAGAACTCGAGAAGTGAATTGTCGGAGCCTGTGTCAAAGGCCTTCCCTTTTGACCTGGAAAGTATCTCATGGTTCTTTTCCTTTTCCGCTTTCCCACCAAGTAGGGCAACCTTCACATGTCTTTCATGGGTCAGCTTCTCGATAAGCCCGACATAACCCTCTGTAGTCCAGTCCTTGTTGGCGAATATCCCGCCAGCACCTGTGTTTAAGCCTATTACAATGTCGTTCCTTGCTACACCCAGTGACTCCAGCCTCTTTCTGCCAAATTCCAGGAACTTGTCCGGGACCTCCAGCACATAATCGTCTTTATGATAATCGAGCTTCGATGCATCAAAGACCAGCTCCTGATATCCCTTCCTGTTCTGGAAGAACTTGATCTCATCCGATAGGCCGAGGGAGAAATAATACTCCGCATCAATGTTCAGGGGGTAGACCGTCCCGAACGGTGAAAGACCGACGCCCAGCTTTTCATGGGCAGTTGTAGTCATGGCAAGGGCTGCCACTCTCTGTTCCTTGTCGAGGGATATAATGACGTCAAACTCTTCAACCGCAAGCCTTGCCAGTGTGGATGCATCGTAGAGGAGGAGTGTGTCTATGAACGGGTTATAGCGAAGGAGATCAGCCGCAGAGGGGTCTGTCACCCACGTGATGTGGGAGTGGGGATATTTCCTCTTAAGGCCGTGCAGAACAGGGGTTGTCCTCAGTACGTCACCCATGGCGGCGTGCTTGAGGACAAGGATCCTGACACCCATGGGCCTGTAATCCTCGCACCCTTCACAGACTCTTTTGAACTTGCACGGCTTTTCACCAAGGTAATATACGCAGTCAAGCTTTATCATTTTCATACCTTCGTAATATTTTATTCCAAGTTGCTTTCAAACATCTACTATTTAGACGAATGAAAGCTTACTTGGTATTATACCCGGATGGGTATGATTCCCGTTGAGGGGATATTCCACAGTTTTAAGTGCGCAGGGTATTACGGATTGCATTGTATGTCAAGAAGAGGGTTGTTTTTTGAGCATTTGACGATATCAAAACAACCCCAAACGCTTCAAAAAACTTACCCCACAAACTCCCTCTTCCCTGCCAGATATCCAATGCTCATATTCGGCAAG
>CAKKSC010000088.1 GCA_919902985.1 Desulfuromonadales bacterium
AAGGCCCAATTTGCCAGTACTCAGAGAATTCACACAAAACGCTTGACAGTACCAGGCTTTCCATTCTTCTCATATAGAGCAATTTTTTCAAATCCTTCTTCATAGTCTTGAGTGTCGCAAAGAACATATCTTAAGGAGTTATATGCCTTAATGAAAGCTTCTAAGGTTTCCTCTCGCGGAATATCGGAGGGCCAGAATGCTACATTGAAGGGATCAGGCCACCACCAAGCCTCTGAATCGCATGCGGCCCATGCAATGCAATTGTATTCCGGTGTCTCAGGGCTTGTTATAACATAATAGGTCTCAGTTAATTGAGGGAACCAATTCTCTATTTCTCTTTTGCCCATTAAACATAACCCTGCTTTTTGCCCCATTGAAGCCAAGCCTCGGTCATCTGCTTTATCCTGCCTCTTTGTTCCGGCAAAACCGGATCTTCTCCAGTTATTGCTCTTAATGCCCAAAACCAATGACCTGGCTTTCTCTTCATTTCGTCGAGGATCAACGAGATAACAACTGGCCCCATTCCTATGATTTGCTGATATATAGGATGCATTGCAATTTCAGTTAAAGATGATAAGTGCGCTGTATTGTTTTCCCATTGTTTTTTAAGCAAGAGAAATCGTGTTACAGGGTTTGCCCATTGAGTTGAGATTGGAACAAAATAATGTTCTACCGAGCTTTTAAATACCTCCTTTAGGGCAGAGGATTCTTCGCCCACTGCTATATCTTCAGGGTACAGAAGATCAAAATTTTCCAAGCTCGGCAAACAAATCCTTGTCTTTTGAGCATTTGCATAGGTCATTTGAATAGCTCCTTTGTTTTATCAGTTATACTACTAAAAAATATTTCATTTTTAAATATACAAAGTTTCTCGAACACATCCCAAATTTCAAATTTATCCACTGGATACTCTGCTTCATGAAAGACATCTATATCGAGAATTAAAGGTAAAATCTGGTTATTCACAGGTGGTTGCATCGTTTGCGTTATTATGGTCTTTGCCGGTATATCAGGATTTGGGATAACCAGTTGAATGAAAAAGTGTTCCAATGCCTGCGGAAGTTTGGGGGCAATTTCAGGAGTCGTCAAGAGATATTCCTTGAAATCACTTATTGGCAAAGGTATTTCTATACGATTTATATAGCGCAATCCAAGCCGGGTTATTTTGACAGGGTTGGCCGTTTGGCAATATAGTTTCCATAATTCGTGAGCTTCGTCTCGGAATACCTGCCACTTTCCATAAGGCTTTAGCTTATTGAAAGTAAAGCCGTCCAATCTAACCTGAACTATTTTGTTTTCGATAGAGGAGCGAAAGAAGTAGCCATCTGGGTTTTTAGAAGTGGGAAGTACAGTAGTCCCTTCTGATGAAATTTGAAAACCAGCTTCAAAAGATACTCGTTCTTGTTTTTCTGGAAAGATCTCTTTAATAGAATCATGGAATGTTAACAACTTCTTCAGGTCGACATCTTGTGGCAATACCGCACGAATGTCAAGGAGGGCCTCCGTAATTGGTGCATTCGGAAACACAATATATTCGCTCAAACTTTCTCCTTCAAATTATGGGTGCCGAAATTGATTTACTTTTACCACTAATTCTTAGTTTTGGCAACTTTGATCGCTTCCCTTAAATCAAGGCTTCCGGTATAAATAGCCTTCCCTGTGATAACTCCTACCACACCTGCGGACTCGATCTCCTTGAGCCTCTTTATGTCATCAATGTTTGAGACCCCGCCTGATGCTATGATTGGGATCTTTACAGATTGTGCCAGGGACTTTGTGCCTTCTATGTTGGGCCCTTTGAGCATTCCGTCCCTGCTTATATCGGTGTATATTATCCCTGCAACACCTGCATCCTCAAGCTCTTTGGCTAATTCTATCGCAGCCTTATTTGTCAACTCCTCCCACCCCTTTATGGCAACCTTCCCGTCGCGGGCATCTATTCCGACCAATATCTGACCGTGATGCTGCTCACATACATCCCTGACAAACCAGGTTTTTTCAAGGGCAGCGGTGCCAAGGATGATCCTTGATGCTCCCATGGTTAGATAAAGGTTAATTGCCTCTATATCCCTGATCCCTCCTCCCACCTGAAAGGGTATGGAGACGGCATCTGCTATGGCCTCTACTGCATCGGTATTTTTTGGCTCCCCTGCAACGGCCCCATCAAGGTCAACTATATGAAGATACTCAGCCCCCAGGCTCTGCCACTTCTTAGCCACCTCAACGGGGCTTGTTGAGTATACAGTCTCCTGGTCCATCTTACCCTGGACGAGCCTGACGCACTTGCCGCCCTTGATGTCTATCGCAGGTATGACTAACATAATCTCCCTCCATCGCTAACCTTTAATGTCTCCAAAATTTTTAAGTATCCGAAGCCCCTTCTCCTGGCTCTTCTCTGGGTGGAACTGGGTCGCAAACAGATTGTCCTTACAGATGCTCGATGCGAATTCAACTCCATAACCGGTTGTAGTAGCTACTACATTTTCATCTTCAGGCACGACGTAATACGAATGAACAAAATAAAAATAGGAGCCTTCCTCTGTGCCTTCCAGGGCTGACGGCCTTTTCTTGACAGCAACAGTATTCCAGCCCATGTGGGGGACCTTCAGATGTAGGGGCGTATGGCCATACGCCCCTACATTAAACCTTACAACCCTTCCTTTAATTATATCAAGCCCCTTGTGTATCCCAAACTCTTCGCTCTCCGTAAACAGAAGCTGAAGCCCAAGGCAGATCCCTAAGAAAAACCTTCCGCTATTTATGACCTTTGGGACAATGTCCAGCAGACCCTTTTCTTCCAGGTTTCTCATGCAGTCGGGAAATGCGCCTACCCCTGGAAGAACAATGTGAGATGCGTCCATTATGGTTGCTTTGTCCGAGGTGACAACGGCGTTGTGCCCGACCTTCTCAAAACCCTTCTGGACACTCCTCAGATTCCCCATTCCGTAATCTATAATGGCTATCAAATCTTTCCCTTTGTTGAAAGTACCCCTTTCACCCTTTCATCCTTCTTGGTCGCGACATCCAGCGCCTTGGCAAGGGCCTTGAAAATGGCCTCTATTATATGGTGGGTATTGCTGCCGTACATGACATTGACATGGAGGTTGCAGCCAAGGTGGTTAGAGAAGGCCTTCAGGAACTCTTCTACCAGTTCAGTATCAAACTCCCCGACCTTTTCCCTCTTCATCTCAGCATTGAACACAAGATGCGACCTCCCGCCTATGTCAATTGCAACCGATACCAGGGCCTCATCCATCGGTATAAAGGCGCTCCCGTATCTGACAATCCCTTTATACCCATCCAGGGCAATCTTAAATGCCTGTCCAAGGCATATTCCTATGTCCTCCACGCTGTGGTGGAAGTCAACCTCCGTGTCCCCGGTGGCTGAGACCTTTAGGTCAAAGAAGCCGTGCTTTGCAATATGGGTGAGCATGTGGTCAAAGAACGGTATCCCCGTAGATATATCATGCTCCCCTGAACCGTCAACTACAAGCTCAAGCTCCACCCCTGTCTCAAGTGTCTTCCTCTCAATCTTTGCCTTTCTCATAGAACCTCCGATTCTTTTTCCCTCTTCCTTGACGAGAGCGGCTCATGGTGAGGGTACTTTATGCTATTAGGACTATAGCAAAAATCTAAGTAGTGGGCAAATTCTAATTGACGAAAGGCTTATAACCTGACTTCTCTTATCTGACATTCGCTCTCGTGTTTCATGAATATTGGCCGTCGTTATTTATTATAGCCTGTATAGTATGACCGTCTCTTCTGTCGTTTCTTATAAGAAAATGACATCCACCAATCCAAGCTTTTTCGAGAGTGGGGCTTGTCCCCTCCCATTGTTGTTTGGCAGATGCAGAAAAATGCTTGACCAGCATAGCGATTAAGAATATTTTAGGGCAAAAGGAGATAAATTTTGGAGTAGCTTCTCAGATGAATTTTGATTCAAAGGCACGCTTATAGGAGAAAAAGATATGGAAGAAAGCAGGCTTGCAATTTTTGAAGGGAAGCGGATCAGAAAAACTATCCATAACAATGAATGGTGGTTTTCAATCATTGACATCGTTGAGGTTTTGACTGAAAGCAGCATCCCTAAGCGATACTGGAGTGATCTTAAAAGAAAGCTTGTCAAGGAAGGCTATTCTGAGTTGTACGAAAAAATCGTACAACTGAAATTTGCCGCAGCCGACGGAAAATTTTACGCTACCGATTGCGCCAATACTGAAACCATGTTCCGTATCATCCAGTCGATCCCTTCGCCGAAGGTTGAGCCTTTGAAGCGCTGGCTTGCAAAGGTCGGGAAGGAGAGGGTTGACGAGATTGAAGACCCGCAACTTGCGATGGACAGAATGAAGGAGCTTTACGAGAAAAAGGGATATCCAAAAGACTGGATTGATAAAAGGATGCGAGGGATCGCAGTCAGGCAGGACCTGACGGATGAGTGGAACAACAGGGGAGTTCAGACTAACAGGGAATACGCCATACTGACCAACGAAATAATGCAAGGGGCCTTTGACCTTAATGTCGAGGGATACAAGAAGCTAAAAAAGCTTGAAAGAGAGAACCTGCGCGACCACATGAACGACATTGAACTGATCCTTACAATGCTCGCGGAGGCTACAACAACGAAACTGACAAGGGACAGGGACTCAAAGGGATTTGTCCCGCTGAAGAAGGATGCCAACGACGGCGGGGCAGTGGCAGGTAGGACGAGAAGGGATATTGAGAAACGTTCGGGGAAGAAGGTTGTTTCAAGCGAGAACTTTAAGGAGTTGACCGGGGGCGGGAAAAAGGGGATAAAAGGATAGACTGAAGTGGCGACGCAAGGCGTCAGTGGTTCAATGGGTACAGGAAGATTGAGATTGAAAAGTCTGAGTAAAAACAATGTAGGGGAGGGGCTTGTCCCCTCCCGATGAAGGGCCGGGTTGAAGGCAGAGATTGGTTTTGGAGCTATACAATGGCAATTTTTTCTCGAAGAACTCTCCAGCGCTTGTTAAATGAAAATGCATAGTTTATGCGCAGAGGTCAGCTTAAGAATCACGTAGAAAGATTGAATCAGGCTGATGATTCTTCTTTAGATGCTGAGTGGGAAGTTGTTTTACTCAACGCCTTCAGTAAAGTTGGAGGTGTCAGGCATGAACCCAAATTTCCAGGGCCAAAGAAACCTGATATTCATTTCATTTCTGTATCGGAGCCACATCAAGAATTTATTGCCGACATTGCCACAATCTCAGACAGAGGCATAGAGAAACAAAATCCCATTCAGCCTCTTTATCAGCAAATGATCGATATTGTCAAAAAACTTGGTCTTAGGGCAAATTCCTTTTCTATGAGGGCAGAAGGCAATAGTGGTGAAATATTTCGTGAAGGTGCTAAACCTCGGCTTAAAATCCCAACACATTCAAAATTTGAAAAAGATGTCTTTAATGAAAAGTTTTACGGTTTCCTTGACGAAATATCCAAATCTCCTAATGAGCAAAGGGGCATTGGGATAAAAAACAGTGACACCGATATAGCAATTACTTATAACCCCGCGCAAAGATTCGCTGGATTGAGCCATTTGAGCTTTAAACAAATCACATCTCTAATTCAGAACACCGTCTATAATCGTCTTGAAGAAAAGGTTGGCAAACTTACAGGGGCTGAATATAAGGCTCCGCTGGCGGTAATTTTGTGTGACGGCGGATGCAGTTACTTAGGGGATAGGCATCATCCAAGTACTTATGGCATTGATGATGTTATTCGATATTTTCTTAATCAATATCCAGAAATCAGCTTTGTCCTTACTTTCTTTGTCGAACAGCATTTTGGGCATGGTGCATATAGAAAAGTGATACCCCAGCTTTATAAAGGTAAATTTTTCCCATCTATCGGGACAGATATAGTCAATTGCATTAGTAAGTTGGTTGAAGTATTGCCGATAGCTGAACGCAATGCTGTCAATGCAGTTAATCATTTGAAAAGCATACGCCAGAATGAGGGCCGTGACTTTATAGGAGGACTTGAAGTGTCTAATAGTGAGATAAAAATTTCAGCAAGAGTATTATTGGATTTGTTGGCAGGAAGAATTACACAAGAAGACTTTTTTAAAGCGTATAAATTCGGTCCCGGCGAAGAAGGGGAGTGGCCATCTTCCAATCCCTTTTTATCTAAACTTAAACAAAGGAAACTCATAACCGAAATAAACGTTGAAAAAACCGAAGATGAGCGGGATGATGATTGGCTGGCGATACGATTCAGTGAGCCTGACCCTGCTATTTTCCCTTTTGTAGTGCCGAATGCAGCAAAATAGCGGCTTAACGGCTTTTATGAATAAGAATGACATCGGGAGGGGACAAGCCCCTCCCTTACGGAGATACGGATATGAAGGACGATTCAAAAGTTGAAATCAATAGTTCATCGGATGCATTGGCATTAATAGAACCACTTGTTCAAAAAACTTCACCTTCAACAGATAAAGCAATAGCCTTAGCCAAGTGGTTCGAGGAACAGGGCCTTAATCCAAGGAAATGGTTCAAGGAGCATTTTCCACACCTCAATTACGCCCGCCGCATGACACGAAAGGGCAAAGATGGAAAAATAGCGATCTGCGAGGTGGAGGAAAACAAAGCCCTGAAGTCTTACGAAAATGCCATGAGCTATCGGCAACAAAGGCAGCGAAGCGATAAAGGGTCAAAAACCGATGCCAAAAAGAGAGCCAACGTAGGGGAGACCCTTGTGCCCTCCCGTCCTGAGACAGCGGGAAGGGACAAGCCCCTTCCCTACGGAGATCAGGAACAGACCAATAATATCGGGATTCCTTTCAAATCTCCTGAAGTTTACTCTTCCCCCACAACCTGGGACAGCAATATCTACCCCGTCCCTCCATTCCACCAGACCCTCCTCGCCCACGAGCTTACGCTCAAGCGCGCATCGAACGACATGCGGAAGCTGGAGTCCTCCCTTTCATCAGCGATGGTGGACCTGAACCCGCACCAGATAGATGCGGCCCTCTTTGCATTCAAGGGGCCTATGTCAAGCGGGGCGATCCTTTGCGACGAGGTGGGGCTTGGGAAGACCATTGAGGCGAGGCTTATAATATCGCAACTTTGGGCCGAGGGGCGCAGGAAGATTATTGTTGCTGTCCCCGCGTCTCTACGGAAGCAGTGGCAGAATGAGCTTTTGGAGAAGTTCGGGATTCCTTGCGTCATTGTGGACGGCTTTGAATACAAGTCATCAAAGAGAAACGGGATGAAAAACCCCTTTGACAGGGGGGAGTTGGTGATCGTCTCGATACCTTTCGCCTCCATGAAGGCCCAGGAGATAGGGGCCAACAGGTGGGACCTGGTTGTGGTTGACGAGGCACACAGGCTGAGGAACGTCTATAGGAAATCGGGGAATAAGCAGTCAAAAAAGCTGAAGGAGATATTTACAGGCCGGCCAAAGATACTATTGACGGCGACCCCGCTTCAGAACTCCCTTATGGAGCTTTACGGCATTGTGAGCTTCATTGATGAAAGGTTTTTCGGCTCCGAATATGCGTTCAAGTTACTCTTTATGGGCGACGCGCAGGGGCATGAGGCCAAGAACCTCGATACTCTGAAAAGGCGTCTTTCAACCATTGCCACAAGGACCATAAGACGGCAGGTGCAGGAATATATACCTTATACAAACCGCGTCTCTATGGTGGAGGACTTCACCCCAACCGATGAAGAGCTTGAACTTTACGACCGGGTCTCCGAATACCTGCAGCGGGAGGAGGTTGCGGCGATCCCTCACAGGCAGAGACATCTCATGATTTTGATATACAGGAAGATCCTTGCCAGTTCAAGCTTTGCCATTGCAGGGACGTTGCAGAAGCTTGTGGACAACGTTGAAAGGCAGATCAAAGGGCTTGAGCCGGAACCTATCGAGGAGCTTGTAGAGGACGTGGACGGCTTCGAGGAGGAGAAGGAGGAGCTGGCGAAGACGGAGAACGGCGAGTCCCTTGAAGAGGAGGAAAAAGCGGAGAAGATACGCAGGTTTTCCCTGGAACTCCTCAATGCGGAACGGGAGGAGCTTCTTTCCATGAAGGCTCTTGCCGAGGCGATCCGTAAGAACGCAAAGGGAGAAGCCCTTCTTATCTCTCTTAAAAAGGCCTTTGCGCACGCGGAAACCGCGGGATGGAACAAGAAGGCGGTCATCTTCACGGAGTCAAGGAGGACACAGGAATACCTCTTGAGGCTCCTCTCGGATAACGGATACAGGGACGGGATAACCATATTCAACGGGTCGAACAACGGGCCGATAGCAAAGAGGGCGTATACGATATGGGAAAAGGAGCGGCCCAGGTTTGAAGGGGAGATAGTGCCGTCAAGGACGGCTGCGATCAGGGAGGCGCTGATCCATGAGTTCAAGCACCACACGAAGATACTGATTGCGACGGAGGCTGGGGCTGAGGGGATAAACCTTCAGTTCAGCAACATAGTCATAAACTACGATCTACCCTGGAACCCCCAGAGGGTGGAGCAAAGGATAGGCAGGTGCCACAGGTACGGGCAGAAGAACGACGTGGTTGTCCTTAACTTTATCAACTGGGCCAACGCCGCGGACATGCGGGTCTTTGAGCTTCTTGACATGAAGTTCCGGCTCTTCAGCGGCGTATTTGGGGCATCCGATGAGATACTCGCGCAATAGGCTCAGGGGTTGACTTTGAAAGGCGGATACTCGACATATACCAGTCCTGCCGGACGGAGGCGGAGATAAACACAGCTTTCGACAGACTTCAGGCGGAGCTTTCGGAGGAGATCAACCAGAGGATGCTTGAGACGAGGAAGAAGCTCCTTGAGCACTTTGACGACGAGGTAAGGGCAAGGTTCCGGGTCATTGGGAAGAGGATGAAGGAAGACCTCAGCACCCTGGATACCATGCTGGCGAGGCTTGTCATCTCGGCCCTCAACATAAAGAATTACGAGGTGAGCGGCGGAGTGTGCCGAATGTTTATCGGGCAGAACGAACCAACTGGCGGGGACAAGCCCCGCCCCTACGAAATGAAGAAGATACATCCGGGCTGGTATTATATTGGCCGGTATATTGAAACAGGTGGGGAAAGGCTGCATGTTGGGCATCATGCGGCAAAATCGGCCATAGAGCATGTAAAGAAAAAGTCCCTGGAACTCCAAGCAGTAAGATTTTGCTACACAAAGGGCGGCCACAGGATAACGCAGCTTGAGCCGTATCTTGGAAAAACGGGAGCGTGGTTTGCCTTTAGGCTCTCTTTTGAAGGACTTGATACCGAGGAGCATCTTGTCCATATCGTCTGCGTGAAGGATCGCAACGGATGGACAGTTCTGGATAAGGAGTTAACGCAGAGGTTCCCGACCATAACGGCGGAATATATGGAAAACGGCGGCTTTGCATCTCTTCCGCCTGAAGGAATTGTTGAACAGGCTCTTTCGGAGATTCAGCAGGCCCTCGAAGAAAAGATCGGCGTGAGGAATGAAGAGTATTACGAATCCGAGCTTGACAAGCTCGATCTATATTCCGATGAGGTCTTGATGGAGCTTTCCGACGAGCTTAGAAAAAGAGAGGCTGAAGTCGTTGATCTCAAAAAGAGAAAGCTGAGGGCGCAGAACTTCGAGGAAAAGAGCAAGGCCAGGAAAGAAATACTAAACCTGGAAAAGGAGTGCAGCAACATCACCGAAAAGCTGGCCGAGGAAAAAAGGCGGCTTTTTGAGGAAAAAGAGAAAGAGGCGAAGAGACTGGAGAAGAAGCTGGGTTTGAAGGTGCAAAGTACCTGTATTGCAAAGGCTGTGTGGGAAATGGCGTAATCTAACTCGTTGCCGCATTTTGGGCAGGACGTCAACTCTATCGGTACCACTTTCTATTTCATAGTAAATATCAGGTTTGGCCGTGGGTTAAGAAAAACACTATAATAACTTTATTTTACAATAATCCCTGCGTAACCCACCACATGGTCGTAATCCCCGCTTGTCTCCGCCGATGTCGCATAATCAACAAGCTCGGCTTTCCTGGCCCCAAGTTCCTTGCATGCTATGAGCATGATGGTTGCCGGGATCACGCCGCACATCGTTATCCTGTGGTCTCTCACCGTCTTCAGCAGTCCCTCCGGGTCTAAGGCAAGCACCCTGTCAATCGCCTTCTTGTCCTTTTCCCTTGCCGATTTATCGGATTCATAGTGGGTCATATCAGATGATGCAACTATCAGGACAGGCTCTTTAAAAGCTTCTACAGCCTTGGCGACCGCATGTCCGATATCCTGGCATATCGCATAGTCCATGCTAATCATTGCTATTGGAACTATTCTTAAGCCTTTCCTGAAGTGCTGGAGAAAGGGGATCTGCACCTCGAGGGAATGCTCGCGAAGATGTGCAAAGTGGTCGTCTCTGAGGTATTTGGAAATCTTTTTTATTGAGTCAACAAGGTCTGTATTGATTGCTACATCACCGCCGGGCATCTTCCATGTACCTGAGCACATAACCGCCTCAGGCTCACCAAGGCCTGTATGATTAGGCCCAATGATGATTACATCCTTTGGTATGTTAATCCTGGAATATACGCTCCCGGCAACTTTTCCAGAATATATATAACCTGCGTGCGGAGAGAGGACACCAAGGGCATTTTCCCTCTTGACCTCTTGTGTGTAGGAACTGACCTCTTTCTCAAGGATGGATGGATTTGCTGGATAGAACTGACCGGCAACGGCAGGGCTTCTGACCATCAACTACCTCCACTAGCCACTGATCATTCGATTTCGATCAGCGTCTCGTCAGGGTTTACGCTGTCACCCTCTTTGACATATACGTTCTTAACTAAACCGTCAATAGGGGTATGCACCTCGTTTTCCATCTTCATAGCCTCAACAATAAGCACAGTGTCACCTGCGCTTACTCTCTCACCCTCTGAAACCTTGACCTTGACCACCCTTCCAGGCATTGCCGTTGTCACATCACCCTTCTTCCTTGCCTTTGGCCTTGATGAATGGACGCTGGTCTTTGCCTCGATCGCCCCTGCCTGGCTTGGCACAACCTCCACAAGGGATTCTATCATGACCTCTTCGAGCTTGCCATCCACCTTTAAAAAGAAGGGCCTTATACCTTCGGACTTGTGTCCAGTGCCTGCAACCTTAATATGGTATGTCTCGCCGTGGACAGTTATCTTGAATTCACTTGACGCCAGGTGCTGGGCTGGCCTTGGGCCTTCCGCCTTTTCTTCAACCTCAACTCCAAGCGGCTCCGGCTTAAGCTTCCCTGCTTCCCTTTCCTCGAAAAACTCCAGGGCAATGCTTGGGAAAAGTGCATACGAAAGGACATCTTCAATCCCCTTCCCTTTTCCGCCCAATTCCCGCGTCAGCTTTTCGAGTTCAGGTTCTAGCAGGTCTGCCGGTCTGCATGTGATGAGCTCCTCTTCCCCTATGGCCTTCTTTCTAACGATCTCATCAATCGGCGCCGCAGGTTTTCCATAAAGCCCCTTCAGGTAGTTCCTGGTCTCACTGGTTATCACCTTGTATCTCTCACCTGTAAGGACGTTCAGGGTGGCCTGGGTACCTACAATCTGGGATGTTGGCGTGACAAGAGGAGGGTATCCAAAGTCCTTCCTGACCCTCGGCACCTCATCGAGGACATCCTTCATCCTGTCTAATGCACCCTGCTCCTTAAGTTGAGATGCAAGGTTCGATATCATCCCCCCTGGTATCTGTGAGATCAGGACATCGGTGTTTATCCCTGTATACTCGCTCTCAAATTTTTTATATTTTTTCTTTACCTGCCTGAAATATTCCGCTATCTCGGAAAGGGCCTTAAGGTCGAGCCCTGTATCGTACCCTGTTCCAGCAAGCGCGGCAACCATCGGCTCTGTCGGCGGCTGGGACGTGCCTGAACCAACCGGAGAGATTGCTGTATCTATTATGTCGCAACCTGCCTCAACTGCCTTAAGGTAGCTCATTGACCCCATCCCGCTTGTCTCATGCGTATGCAGGTGAATTGGTATCTTCACCCTCTCCTTCATACCGGAGACTAGGGCAAAGGCATTCATTGGGGTCAGAAGCCCGGCCATATCCTTTATGCAAACAGTGTCGCATCCAAGGTCTGCAAGCTTAGCAGCCATCTCCACAAAAACCTCATTGCTGTGGACAGGGGATGTGGTATAGCATACGGTGCCTTCTGCAACAGCGCCATGCCTCTTAACCGTCTTTATCGCCATCTCCATGTTGCGGATGTCGTTGAGTGCGTCAAATATCCTGAATACGTCCATCCCATTGTCAATGGACTTTTCTATGAATTTTTTTAATACATCATCCGAATAATGCCTGTATCCAAGAAGGTTCTGCCCTCTCAGAAGCATCTGAAGCCTGGTGTTTTTTATGACCGTTTTCAGGCTCCTGAGCCTCTCCCAGGGGTCTTCTTTCAAGAACCTTAGGCATGTGTCGAATGTTGCGCCGCCCCATACCTCAAGAGACCAATAACCTATCTGGTCAAGCCTCTCAGCTATAGGAAGCATATCCTCTATCCTCATCCTTGTTGCAAGGAGAGACTGATGGGCATCCCTTAAGGAGGTATCTGTAATCATCACCTTCTTTTTATTGTTGGTCTTCTTTGGCATCATAACCTCGTGGCTTCTTTCCCCTCCCCTCAATCCCCTCCCGCCAGGGGAGGGGAGTTATTGGGATTAAAATCCTTCATGAGCTGCGATTGCTGTTGATATTGCAAGGACCGTATCAAGAGGTTCCCTGTAGTCATCATACTCAATAAGCTGGGGGTTTTCGTCAATAAACCATGTGTCGAACTCCCCTTTCGCAAAGCTTTCGTTCTCCATGATCTTGTGTAGGAAGGGGATAGTGGTCCTTATCCCCCGTATCACATACTCGTTAAGGCAGCGACGCATCCTTGCAACCGTCTCATCCCAGGTCATCCCTGTGACAGTCAGCTTGGCCAGCATTGAGTCATAGAACCCTGGTATTACATAGTCCTTGTAAACAGCCCCGTCCACCCTTACGCCGATTCCGCCGGGGGAGTAGTAGGCTGTGATCCTGCCGGAGTTGGGGAGGAAGTTCCTCTTCGGGTCCTCGGCATTTATCCTGCACTCCATGGCAAAGCCCCTTATAGAGACATCCTTCTGCTGTATCCCGAGAGGTTTCCCGGCGGCTATCTCTATCTGCTTCTTTACTATATCTATCCCTGTAACAGCCTCTGTTACTGTATGTTCCACCTGTATCCTGGTGTTCATTTCGATGAAATAGAAGTTCATCTCCCTGTCCACAAGGAACTCTACAGTGCCTGCATTTGTATAATTCACCGACTTTGCTGCCCTCACCGCTGCTGAGCCCATCTTTTCCCTGAGCTTCTCGTCCAGTATCAGGGATGGTGCAATCTCTATCAGCTTCTGGTGCCTCCTCTGGATTGAGCAGTCCCTTTCTCCAAGGTGTATTGTGTTCCCGAACTTATCTGCAAGGATCTGAAACTCTATGTGATGCGGTCTTTCAATATATTTTTCTATAAAGACCTCAGTAGAGCCAAACGCCCCCTTTGCCTCGCTCTTTGCTATGGATAAAGCGCTCAGGAGGTCTTTCTCGTCCCTTGCTATCCTAAGGCCTCTGCCGCCTCCGCCCCCCGTTGCCTTGACCATTACAGGAAACCCTATCTCGCGGGATATGGATACGGCCTCTTCATCGCTCTTCACACTCCCGTCACTCCCAGGCAATACTGGAACCCCTGCCTTCTTTACGCTTGCCTTGCCTGCTATCTTATCCCCCATGAGGGAGATGGCATTGGAGTCCGGGCCTATGAAGGTTATGCCGCTCTTTTCACATAGTTCAGGGAGTCTGGCATTTTCGGCAAGGAAGCCGTAACCTGGATGTATGGCATCAGCCCCCACCTTGCGGGCAAGGTCGACTATGCGGTGGATGTTGAGATACCCCTCCACAGGGCCGGGACCCACCATGTAGGCCTCGTTGGCCTTCTTAACATGCATGGCCTCCCTGTCAGCCTCGGAATATATACCGACAGTGGGAATCCCCAGCTCATTGCATGCCCTTATTATGCGGGTGGCTATCTCACCCCTGTTTGCTACCAGCAGCTTCTTAAACATGAGAAGGTTAAAATACTGTATATTTCCCTGTAATGTCAAGGAGAAAAGGCGCCTATGCCTGCGATAATTTTGTTGGTGAATTTGATCTCTCCCCTCCCCTTGTGGGAGGGGATTGAGGGGAGGAGGAACACGACTTTTGCAAGAGGCTTAATAGGATCGTGGTTTATTAGATTCACTGCTAAGATACGAAAAACCCGACACCAACCATCAGATTGATGCCGGGGTATGAACGGGGGCTCGTTAGAAGTGATAGGCCACGTCAAATCTGATGGAGGTTGTATCGCCTTTGATATTCTTGTTGAGGGTTCCCGCACTCCATTTATCGTAGGTAATAAATTTCTGTATTACTCCCAGCCCTGCAGAAACATTCGGAGTAAAGTAATAATCAGCGCCTACCCCGGCATTAACGCCGGTGCCGCTCAATGTCTCGGTATTATTTGTCGCCCAATCCTTAGTAGAAATAACGAAACTCCCCACACCAGCTAATAGATATGGCTGGAATTCGTTGCTCACGATGAAGCTATACTTGCCGTTCAAACTGATCTCTGCCAATGCATCAGTTCCAGTGTAGCCGCTGCTTTTCCAGCTATGTGTACTTCTTGCAACATCCACTTCCACTGCAAGGTTGATAGGAAACGTGTATCCGGCTATGAGTCCAATCCCTGTTCCCGGATCATACTTCGGCGCTGTCTTATCATCAAAATCCCCGCCGATCATATTGTACGGAACCTGGGCGCCAATATAAAACCCTTCCTTTGCGCTTGCCACAGAAGCCGTCGCAACCAACATCATTAAACAAACCATGATTTTACGCATCTTTTACTACCTCCTTGAAATAAGATTTAAGTTCATAAGTTAGAAAACTTGCCAAATCTCCCCTGACCCCTCTTTGCTGAAGAGGGGAAATTAGCTCCCCCTTTAGAAAAGGGGGATTGAGGGGGATTTTCATCCTCCCTTGCGACCGAAGGTCATGGATATTTCACCTCCTTTCTGCACACCTTGACCGGATAACGGAACAGAGAGGGAACACTGTCTTGGCCAAAGGTCATAATATAAAATTCTTAAACAATTCTTTTTTGGAATAGGAGGATAAAATACCCCTTGTATTGTCGAAAGACCTCAGAACTTTGATTGCTGTATTTTCCCCTGAGGTTACTGATCTTTTTCCCAAAACCCAACTGAACCGATTTTGACAATAAAGGGTATCGCCTGTACAGGAACTCTACCAGTGCCTCTCCCACGGGAAATACTTTGGTTTGAATCAGATCATTATAGATATCCATGGTAGGGGCAACCCGCTCCGTAATATCTTTCTTGGTCAGCAAGACATATCCGTGTTCATCCGCTGTCTGTAAATAGGGCTCCAACATGTGCCCCGATTTGCTGATATTGGGGCGTGTGATCTCTCCAAGTTTGAAGAAGTCCGAAACAAGCACATAGCCGCCGGGTCGAAGATATTTGGAGTTCTGCTCCCATCCCTCCTTTACTTTCACATATTGACAGGACTCCGACATCAGGATTAGATCGAAATATCCAGACGGCAAATCCCGGACGTTTTCATATAGATCTGTGCATGTGGTCACTTTCCCGTCTGTATTCTCGAGTGTTTTCTGAATCAGGTACGGGTCTGGCGCGATGCAAGTAACTTCGTATCCATGTTGGACTAATACACGCGCCATTCCGCCGGTACCACAGCCGACATCCAGAATCCTGTGGATATCTTTTGGCACAAAACTGAGCAGTTGTTGAACGTACACCTCCTGGGCCTTGGGAAGGTGGGAAAGTTCGATCTGACCCCCTTCTTCAAAGTACCCATAATGGAGATGTTTTAATCCCAACAGCTTCTCTGCAAGGCGGAGTGCGATGTCATTATAGTAGGTCTTCTTATGTCTATGTTGAGCCATGCGAACCTCCATTCTTTTGCCTTCAGAAGTTCATAGACTGCGCAATAAACGCCTGAAGGTTCAGAACGCTCTTGTCTTTGATAACAGGCTCATCATCATACGGAATTGTTTTTGTGGCATCATATGTGTACTTTAGGGTCGCCACATCCCCCATTCCGTACCTGCCAACCACACCGAAGGTGCTCCAGAAGCTCTTTTTTACGGTATTGTAACGTGTTGCACTGCCTATCTTCTCGGTTTCATTCACCATAAAGTGTTTCCCGAAAGAAAGACTCAGTGTGCCACCGTAATAGTCTAATTTATCTGTGCCGGTAAAATCCGTCAGCTTCACAGCGTCTTTCTGGCTGAAGTCGGTAAAAAGGCCGCCCCTGATAATCAGGGAATCGGAGAGATACTTTTCCAGACCGGCTTTTACATTAACAACTATATTCTTGTTTGGATTGTCCTCATCAGTAACACCAAAAACTGGGACAACGTCGAGGGAGAAGGCATGGGAGCCCGGTTTTTCATAGGCATACCCCAAAGAGATAAAACCGGCGAGGATTTGTTTCCATGGGTCACTCTTTTGGGTTTTATTTATCCACGAGGGCTGGCCAAAAGAATCTATAGTTGGATCTGGATAATAAGTTAAATCAGTGTACTCTACACCTTTTGTCTTGGTTGCTCCCGAAATCCTCCAGGTAGGGCTCTGTGCATAAACCCCTAATTTATTCTTTTTATCGATCTCGTATTGCATCCCTAAACCAACCTGCAATGTATATTGAGTATTGTCAGTTGTGGTATTTGAAACAGCGACGTATTTAGTTTCTGCTCCAATATTTTGATCTATGTAGTGGTAGAAAAAGCTGTCCCTGGTCGTCCCTTGATAATATCCAAAACCGAGAGAGGCGCCGATATTGAGATTATCCCTTGCCTTAAGGCCATACCCAAGCATAGCCAGGGTGTACGCACTGACCGTGCTAAGTTCTTCTTGAAAATTTTCCGTATCGCCACCTGGCCCGTTGACGCCTTTTGCCTTGAGAGTACCCAAAAGAGTATCCTGATATGGAACCAGTAGCCCGAAAGAAACAGCCTGTTTGTTACCAAGCTTCTTCCCCAAAATCAGCGTATTGCCGACTACTGAAAAATCAGACTCCTCAAGGTCAACCGATTCCGTGCTGCCATCCGCTTTAGGCAACTCAAAAAAGCCTGGCGTCTTTGTCTGCATATAGCTGTAAGTGTTGGCAGAGACGTTCATGCTGAGGTCTGAAATCCTGGCAAGCCCTGCCGGGTTATACCAGAGGGCGGTGCTGTCATTGGCAATGGCGGTATAGGCCCCGCCCATACCTGCAGCCCGCTCACCGAGGATGTACTGGTAGTTGTTGTAGTAATTCTGGGCAAAGACGGGCTGTGCAAACAAAAAGATGCTGCAGAAGGCCGCCATTGATAACAGTTTTTTTATGGTGCACCTCATAAACAAGATTTCTATTTTCTTGTTTAATAACACAACTAAACCCATTAAGTCAATAAAATATATAAAATCGTATCAATAGATTCTCTTAATATCCCCCATTCCCTCTTTATAATCTTTCAAGGAAAAGGGGGGAGGCATGGAGGATTTGATTAAGCAGGTGGGAGAACGGATAAAGCAGATTCGGAAGGCTGCAAAGGTTACCCAAGAGAAGCTGGCGGAAAAGGCGGGACTGAGTGTCGAATATATAAGCAGACTGGAACGCGGTGTCGGCCAGCCTTCATTTAAGACCCTCACTCTGATGGCGGACGCCCTTGATGTGACTGCCAGGGATTTCTTTGACTTCAATGGACCTATCGTGTTCAGGGATAAAAGACAAGAGGCCAAGCAACGGAAGGAATATATTGATGCTATATCATCTGAGATCAAAACAATGGAAGTTCGGGAGCTGATTGCTGTTTATAACGTGGTAATGGGGTTGACCGGAACCGCTGAATAGAACGCGAGCAATCCAGAACAATACTTCACTTTAAATCTCCATCCCCATCGCCGACAAAACCGCTTCTGCCAAGGCATGTGAGGTCACGTCGCAAAGAGTCCATAACTGTTTCGTCATGCTGCATAGGCTGCATGTCCTATGATTTCAACAAACCTTTCGTAGTCGCTTATAGATATGAAACCCTTTTCGAGTCCTTCATCAATAAGGTTGCCTGTGCCGATTACCTTGAAGCTGCAAACATCTGCAATCAGTTTGGCGGCTTTTATCGCTGCTCTGTCGTCGAGGATAACCCTGTCGGCCTTTTCCTCTATCGCAAGGGCAATGGTGCTGACATCTGCTTCTGAAAGACCTCCGAGGGATTTGATGACTTCATCCAGCCGCTCTCTATGCATCCTGTCCATGAGATGAAGAAAGACATCGCCGGCAACCTTTTTTACCTGAATCCAGTCGTTTGCCGCATCTTTGATGCTCAGAGCATCCTTATAGCCCCTTGATTCACCTTTGATTACGGCTTCTTCATAGACTTCTTTGCTTATCAGAACGGATTGATGGAGGGTCTTCAATAAAGGAAGTAGAGATGATTTGGAGAGGTAGATCAGAGGAGTAGTGTTGCTTACAGCCTTCAAGAGGTCTTGCCTATTTGCAGAGGGACATTCAGGGTTTTAAGCAGGTCGACCATTTCCCATACAGATATCCCGACTATCTCAGAGGCCTTACTAAGGCTTATCCTGCCGCTTTTATAGAGGGACACCGCCTCTTTCTTAATCCATTCCTTTATCAGCTCTGAAACGACCTGAGATGCATCAACTTCTTCAATTTTAGATAGTTCCGTCAAGGGAAATATTTCGTCTTCCTGGACTTTCAAATACAGTTCCGCCATGTTCAACCTCCTTGATTTTGATAAGGAATATAGCAGAGCGAACGAAAAAGAGCAAGTCAACTTCCAAAAAAAGAGAAAGAAGAGGGTCAAGCACTTAGGGATTTCTTAGGAAGTCCAGGACACTTCAGTAGATGTTTAAGGGCAAAAAAAAAGGCAGGTCAAAGACCTGCCCTTCGTGAATATTACTGATTTTGGGTTACAACCCTCCAGCCCCTTCATGGGGCTTCATAAAGCCGCCCGCTCCACCCTGACCAGCTTCAAGTTTACGCCTTGCAGCCATGTCGAGGAGTACCCTGTCCTTTGCGAACTTGCCCTGCTCATAATCCTTGATCTTGAGAGCCTTCCTGGCGGCCTTAATAAGTGCCACTGTCCTGTCGAATATGGCGTCCTCAGTATCGAGAAACTCTAGGGAGCCCTGAAGCTTGTCGAACCAGTCGTCCCTCATTATCTTCTGCACCTTTGAGCTTCCGCCTATTATGGAGTCTCCTCCAAAGATGACAGGAACGCCTGATGCAGCGAAGTAAACACCTATGGCAAGTGCCTTTTCATGCATCCATTCGGCGCATATACCGACACCCGGCATCCCTCCGATATCGTCACTCAAGCCACCTTCTTCCGCCATAGCTGATAGGACGGTCAGTATCCTGGAGTTGTCAACACATGAGCCCATGTGCAGTACAGGCGGGATACCTATGGCCTCGCATACCTCTCTAAGCCCTGGTCCTGCCGCAGCCATCATCTCAGGGGTAAGGTAACCCCTCTTTCCGAAGGCAACTGCGGCGCATCCCGTGGATACAACTAGGATATCGTTTTCTATGAACCTCTTTACCAGGTTTATGTTCATCTGGTCCTGAGTGAGTCTTGGGTTATTGCACCCTACCATCCCTACAACGCCCATGATACGGCCGTCTATGATCGCATCGTTCAGAGGCCTGAAGGAACCCCTGTAGTGGCCACCCTGCATGTATTCGATATACTCATGGGAAAAACCCACCATAACGTCGTTTCTGTAATCCGGTATGGTGTAGGCCTTTCTGTTTGGGTAGTTGTCAATCGCCATCTTGACGATCTCTTTCGCAATATCAATAGCCCTGTGCTCATCGTACTCAATATGTGTCGCTCCCGGGATATGTGCCTTTACAGATGTGGTGATCAGCTTTGTATGGAAATGGCTGACTGTCTTGGCCAGGGCCTCCATTACGCACTGGACGTCAACTATCATTGCCTCAACGGCGCCTGATATGATGGCCAGTTCCTGGTTGAGGAAGTTCCCGGCAGAGGATATCCCCTGTCTTACCAATATCTCGTTGGCTGTGCAGCAGATACCTGCGAGGTTTATACCCTTTGCGCCCTTTGATTTGGCATATGCAAGGACCTCAGGGTCTTCAGCAGCCTCAACGATCATCATTGAAAGGGTCGGTTCATGCCCATGAACGAGTATATTCACCTCATCAGACTTCAACACTCCAAGATTAACCTTAGCCTTTACAGGCTCAGGGGTACCGAAGAGAATATCTGATATGTCTGTGGCAAGCATAGCGCCGCCCCATCCGTCAGTCATTGATGTCCTGAGGGCAGAATTAAGAATGGATTCCGGGTCCTGGTCAACCCCCATGCCGGTTCTGTGCATGGTCTCCACTATCTCCCTGTCTATGCCTCTCGGCGTCAGGCCGTACTTCTTCCACAACTCCTGCCTCTTCTTTGGAGCCCGCCGTATATAGGTAAGCTCACCGTTTTGGCGTCCCCAGTCGGAAATAGCAGTATTGGCGACATCCTCGGCGACCTGCTCTGTGGTCCTTCCGTCAACGGCTATATCCATTATTTTTGCTACCTTGAGGAGCTTGTTTACATCCTTTATCTTGAATCCGTGTGCCTCCCCCTTTGCAGTTGCGAGAAGGGTAAATGCAAGGTCTCTTCCGTGGTCTGAGTGAGCCGCTGACCCGGCAGCCACCCACCTGGCAACGCCTCTTGCTGCAATGGTTGCAGCAGTAGCGCCGCAGATACCCACCATCTCTTCCTTGTTCTTGCCGACCATCCTGCAAGGCCCCATGAAGCAGTGCTTGCAGCACATACCTTCACGCCCTATTGGACAGGGCTTCATCGACTCAACCCTGTCAAACGATGTTGAAATACCCTCTGCCTTTGCCTTCTCCAGCATCTGTTGGGACGCCGGATCTATAGATTTATCTGCTAATTCCATGATAGCCTCCTTGTTTACATCCGGGCAACCTGAGCAGTGCCCGGTTCAGTTGACCGCTTTCGCGGCCGCCGCTGGTTATATTATCGACGGCATGCTCAGCGCCGGGTGGTTTACCTTAGTAAGATGAGCCACTAGCTCTTCGCTCTCGGTTGCCATAGTCTCGTCAGCAATCTGGTCAGGAAGGTCAGGGAAGCCAACTTCCTTTGCCCTTTCGTAGAGCTTGTCTCCAAGAAACTGCTTGAGGGACTTGGGCATCCAAACAATGCGCGGGAACCCGCCGTCCGCAGTAAGGAACTTGCGGCTTGTAATGAAGTACTTACCAATGCCCAAAAATCCCGGGGTCTGGGTCCCGCCGCCGACTGTTCCGGCCAGAGAAGAAAACTTCATCCCGATGGGGGTCATCCCTGTAAAGCCCCTGTCAACGATCATAAAACCGTTCGCTTCTGGAACCACAGCAACAATGCACTCGAAACACCCGCAAGAGGTCATGGGGTTCGTCATTATGGAATATGCGCTGAAGGTCTCAAGGGTCTGGTGGGACTGGGCCCAGAGATACTTGTCAACACCCTCCCAGCGTCCGTTGACATCGTCAAGGGTCTTTCCCTTTGGAACAGGCTGATTACCTCCTGTCGGATCAATCTCGAATGCAGCCTTGGCGTCAAGCCACGACACTGCGCCGCAGAGTCCAAGCCTCTCAGGGGATACAACGCAGAGATGATTTGGAGCAAAGGACTGACAAAGGAGGCACGAATAGAAGGTATCGGTAGTCTCATCCTTCATATTTGCAATCCTGTCGTTCCTCTCTTTGTATATCTTTCTGGCCCCTTCGAGAAGGCCGTTTACCTGGGCCTCATCCACATACAGCGTCACCTGGGCCTTATCAACTATGGCAGGGAACTTGGAAAGAACCATGTTCTGGAGGATCACCCCTATATGCTCAAGGTTGAACCCGTCTCTATGGGCATTGTTGCTTATCCTGAGCCATATTATATCCCTCTGCCCCATGTGCCATATTCCCTGGGCAGCATTTATGTAGTCATGCAGCTTGCGTTCTATAACAGGCTCGAAGTCTGGCTGCATCTTGCGTCCGGCAACGTCCACAACTATTCCAAGGGGAAGTGCTCCGCCCTTTTCAATGATCTCCCTTGTCTTGTCATTAAGGCCTACAATCTCGACCTTCCCGTTTTCAACCTCATTCATCTCCTTTGTTCTTATCAGCTCAAAGGCTGGCGTCTTGTTGCCTCCAGCCTCAAGGAAGGTGTCCTCCTTCCTTATCCTTTCACCCTCAAACGCAGGGCCGAAGGCCACAGGGATAGGAGGCTTCTCCATGGTAAGCTTGACGCCCCTCACCTCTATACAGGTCTGTATGAGCTTGTCCTGATCAAGTTCCTTCACGACATGTTCGTATGTGCATACCCCGCGCGGCTTTATCTCAGGCACATCTGTGTCGCATATGGCAGGGAAGCCCATATTTATGGCGCCGGCTCCTGTCGCCCACTTGAGGTCATCCATTGGGCCAAGGGCAAGGGCAAACGCAAAGACCCTGTTCTGGTTGTATTTCAGAACCTTCTTGAAATCCCCGCCCTTAATCCCTCCGAAGGTCAGGGCGGACCTGGCGGCCCAGTTAAGTGCATATATGGTATGTTCCGTCTCAGGCCCAAGAGGGACTATGCGGGTCTCCCAACCCATCTGAACGCCTTTCCTGTGAAGCTGCTTTGTAACAGAGTCCCCCTTCTCGTTGTGGCCGGAAAGGAAGGTAAGGACATTTCTCTGCTGTAGCTCCATTACAATCTTTACGGCCCTCTCCTCGCTTTCCGCAGCACCTATGATTGCGGCAAAGCCCGGCATGCTGCCGTCCACCAGCTGGAAGCCAAGGTCTCTGAGGATGGTATCTGTGATAAAGCCGTTGTATGTGAAGTCCATCTCCTTGTCGTAATAAGGCTCCATCTTATAAATATAGCGGAGGGCCATCAGGACCTCTTCGGCATAGAGGGTTGCCATACCGGCATCCAAAGCCTCGCCAAGATACGGCTTATAAAGCGACTCATCAGGTTCGGAGTGCAAGTGAGTCTTGGCCAGAGCGATGCTCTGTCTCATCTCGCCCAGGGTCTTGATCGCAATCCCGGTCATAGAGAAGTACATTGGAAGGTGATACCCCGTGTCCGGGAACTCAAACCCGAAATCCTGCCCCTTCTCAGCTATCGCCTTGTTCAAAAACTGTTCGGCCTCGCCAACAATCTTGTTTGATGCGCGGAAGACCGCTGATGCAATTATCTTTGACATTTAACCCTCCTGCATAATTGTTCTATTGCAGCAAAAAAACCTTTTTAGGACCTTCAGAATTATATATAAATTGTATACAGTATACAATATGAAGTCAAGAAGAAACTGGGTGCTAAATCTTGGTCAGTATAATGAAAGATTTCAATCCACCAAAGAGGCGAATATCCAAGATAGTCAGCAGGCAAAGATTAATGCAGTTTCTTGATATCTAAAAAGCCAATTTGGACGCAGATTTGTTATGACTTTTTCGTAGCGTCAAAAGTTTTCCCCTTCCCTTTTTATTGAGTGAGTAAAGCTTATCTGCCTTCACAACATAATCACCGAGTCATGGGAACCAGTATAATAAAAAAGGATTAAAGAAAAAATTATCTTGACAATAGACTGTAGCCACAATATATTGTGGCTACTTGTAAATTGGACACAATATACAGGATGTCTTTGGGTTTTGTAACACGTTGATTTTAGCAGCGTTTTGCGTGTTTTGTATACAAGGAGGTCCTGTATGGAAGAGTTAGCCGGTCGGATAAGCGAAAGTGGGCATAATGGTGATGCGTACATGAACCTTCCCATTAAGATAAAGAAAGTAAAAGAGAATAAGCAGCAGCTGAGCCTTATGCCCAATGCAATGAAAGTACTGGAAAAAAGGTATCTCAAAAAAGATGAAGCCGGGAAACTGGTGGAAATGGCAGAAGATATGTTCAGGCGGGTGGCCAGGAATATCGCTTCCGCAGACCTCCTTTACGACCCAACCGTCAATATAAAGGAGATAGAGGACGAGTTTTACGCTGCTATGACAACTCTTGAGTTTCTTCCAAACTCGCCTACCCTTATGAATGCCGGCCGCGAGCTCCAGCAGCTCTCTGCCTGCTTTGTCCTTCCGGTTGAGGACTCCATGGAATCGATATTTGAGACCATTAAGAACACTGCCCTGATCCACAAGAGCGGCGGAGGAACCGGTTTTTCCTTTTCGAGGTTAAGGCCGAGGAATGATACCGTTGCCTCAACCAAAGGTGTATCCAGCGGGCCCATATCCTTCATGATGGCTTTTGACGCAGCCACGGAGACGGTAAAGCAGGGAGGGACTCGAAGGGGCGCAAACATGGGGATACTGAGGGTTGACCACCCGGATATCATGGACTTTATCATATGCAAGAAAGAGGGTGATAAGCTCAATAATTTCAATATATCCGTTGCAATAACGGAAAAATTCATGGAAGCAGTGGAGAAGGGTGCGGATTACGAACTTCTTAACCCCAGAACAAAACAGCCCTGTGGTATGCTCCCTGCGAAGCAGGTCTTTGACCTGATCACCGAGATGGCCTGGAAGACAGGGGACCCTGGGATTGTATTCATCGACAGGATGAACAAGGACAACCCAACCCCGGCGCTGGGCGAGATTGAGGCTACAAACCCCTGCGGCGAGCAGCCGCTTCTCCCATTTGAGTCCTGCAATCTTGGTTCCATAAACCTGACAAAGCTCGTTGAGGACGGGAAGATCAACTACGATAAATTCGCATCCCTTATCATAACAGCTGTGCATTTCTTGGATAATGTAATAGACATGAACAAGTTCCCCCTTCCCCGCATCATGGAAATGACCCAGGGTAACAGGAAGATCGGCCTTGGTGTCATGGGGTTTGCGGACATGCTGATAATGCTGGGGATACCTTATAATTCCGAAGAGGCTGTAAAGACGGCAGAGGAAGTAATGGGTTTCCTTCAGAATGAATCAAAAAAGGCATCCCATGAGTTGGCCATGAAGCGAGGGGCATTCCCAAACTTTGACGACAGCATATATAATAAACCCGGGGCGGCAAAGCTGAGGAACGCCACAACCACGACTATTGCTCCGACAGGCACTATTAGCATAATTGCAAGTGCGTCCAGCGGGATAGAGCCGCTTTTTGCCATATCATATGTGCGAAATGTAATGGACAACACCGAGCTCCCAGAGGTTAACGCCCTTTTTGAGCAGGTGGCGAAAGAGGAAGGGTTTTACTCCGACGCTTTGATGAGGGAGATCGCCAAGCACGGAACAGTTCAGGACGTGCAGGGTGTGCCGGAAAAAAACAGAAAGCTCTTTGTTACGGCCCACGACGTCTCTCCTGAATGGCACATACGCATTCAGGCTGCCTTCCAGAAATTCACTGACAATGCCGTTTCCAAGACAGTTAATTTCCCCAACAATGCAACCATCGAGGATGTTGAAAAGGTCTACAGCCTTGCCGCAAGGCTTGGTTGCAAGGGTGTGACCATATACCGTGACGGGAGCAAGGATACGCAGGTGCTCTATGCAGGCGATAGCAAGCCAAAGAGTCCATCTGCTGTGAATGCAGAGGAGCCTGAGTTCAGACTAAACATAACCCCGCGACCAAGGCCGGAGACGACAGTTGGGACAACCCAGAAGATATCTACTGGATGCGGGAATCTGTACGTCACTATAAACGAGGATGAACACGGACCGTGTGAGGTGTTTTCGCAGATGGGTAAGTCCGGGGGATGTGCGTCATCTCAGTCTGAAGCAGTCAGCAGGCTGGTATCTCTTGCTCTCAGGGCGGGGGTTGCCCCTGACGCCATACTTGAGCAATTATCCGGTATAAGATGCCCAATGCCCCACTGGCAGAGCGGCGGCATGGTACTTTCATGCCCCGATGGGATTTCCAAGGTTCTGAAGAGGTACCTTGCTAATAGGGGGCTGCTTGATACCTCCGGCACCAAGCAGGTTCGCGGCGACGTTGCTGGTATGTGTCCTGATTGCGGTCATGTTCTTGAATTCCTTGAGGGATGTATGGTTTGCAGGGCGTGTGGCCATTCTAAGTGCAGTTAAATGCGGATTCTCGCATTATTAAACCATAAGGAGGGCACAATGGCAGTGAAGGCAGCAGTGAAGAAGGCGGTAGCTAAGAAGGTAACTGTGGCTAAGAAGGCAGTTGCTAAGAAGGTAACTGTGGCTAAGAAGGCAGTTGCTAAGAAGGTAACTGTGGCCAAGAAGGCAGTTGCTAAGAAGGCAACTGTGGCCAAGAAGGCGGTTGCCAAGAAAGCAGCTGTAGCTAAGAAGGCGGTAGCTAAGAAGGCAACTGCCGCAAAGAAGGCGGTTGCTAAGAAGGTGACTGCCGCAGCTAAGACAGCGGTAAAGAAGGCAACTGTAGCAGTTAAGGCAGCAGTAAAGTAAGAAAAAGGATTTGGGCGCACTCTAATGTAACCTGTGCAGGCCTTATTATATTATAAGGCCTTATACAGTTTTATCTTCAGTTTCCATTCGGGCTTGGACGGTATGTTGGCTATGACGCTTCTATCCCGTCCCTGGAGCTGTTTTTGATCCGATACATGGCCTTGTCTGCCTGGCGGATCAGGTCAAGCTTGTTGTTTGCATCTTTTGGGAATGAAGCCACACCGAAGCTGGCTGTCTGCCTGATTTTCAGACCCTGGCTCTGTAGGAATACGGTGTTTTTCATGCAATCCCTTATCCTCTCCGCAACCAGAACGGCATTCTTCTTTGGAGTGGAGGGTAGGATAACCACAAATTCATCACCTCCGTAGCGTACGGCAATATCTACATCCCTCAGACATGTTATGATGACCTTGGCTATCTCCCTCAAAAGTCTGCTGCCGACAAGGTGCCCATAAGTGTCGTTTACGTTCTTAAAATAATCAAGGTCAAGGAATATGATGGAAAGCTCCATCTCATATCTCTGTGACCTTCTCATCTCCTGGTCCAGATAGTCGTACATATACCTTGAATTGTACAGCCTGGTTACGTCATCTGTGATTGTCAGCTCCTTGACCTTATGGAAATACTGGGCGTTCTCAAGGGCTATTGCCGCATAGTCGGCAAGAGTCGTTAGTATGAAGAGGTCTTCTTCTGAAAACTTATTCCTACCGGCCTTATTTACGAGCTCAATGACACCAAGGACCTTCCCTTTGCATTTAAGCGGGACGCACACCACTGACCTTGTTTCAAACCCGGATACCAGGTCCACGTTAAGGGTAAACCTTTCGTCCTTGCTTACGTCAGGAATAAGCAGCTTCTCACCTTTTACAGCGACCCACCCAGCAATCCCCTCTCCCATTTTGAGGCGCATATGCTTGATTTTCTCGGCCCTTTCGCCAACTACGATCTCAAAGTAAAGGTCTCCACGCTCTTCGTCAACAAGCAGGAGAGACCAGTTGTCGGGTCTAAGGAGCTCGCCAATCTTAAGCATGATTATATTCAGGATCTCTTTTATGTCGAGGGTTGATGTAAGGGTCTTTCCTATTTCGTTGAATATGGAGAGCTCCTCTATCTTCCTCTTTAATTCATCCGTCCTGGTATCTTTCAAACAGCCCCTCTCTCACGAATAAGCGCATTTTATACCAAGTTGTTTAAATTATGGGTTATAGAAAGCTTACTTGGTATTTATACCCGGATGGGTATTGTGCCAGGATTAGATTCTTAGCATAGACCTATTAACTATTTAATGAGTACATCATGTCGTGCAAAAAATCAAGAGAAATTGACCTGCCTAAGCTGTCATAAAGACATGAAACGTTTAATCTTGACTTTATCCGGCAAATTGTATACAGTATACAAATATTTTTGCCGCATGACAATAAAGAAGGAGAGCATATGCCAAGCTCAGGGCTTATTAAGCCTACAACCGAGTTCTCGTTGGTGGATGTAACTGAACCGAATCTTTTGAGGCACGAGTTCCCTTATTCAGGGGTACCTAAAATTACCTTCGACGGTAAGATATTGCCGATCGACCTCCCGAAGGAGTACTGGATAACCGACACAACATTCAGGGACGGCCAGCAGGCGAGACCGCCTTATACGGTAAAACAGATCGTTGATATATTTGACCTCCTTCACAGGCTCGGAGGCCCTAACGGTGTAATCAGGCAGTCGGAGTTCTTTCTCTATTCCCAGAAGGACAGGGAGGCAGTAGAGAAGTGCCTGGAGAGGGGACATAAATTCCCTGAAGTAACAGGCTGGATAAGGGCAGTAAAGAAGGACTTCCAGCTTGTAAAGGACATGAGACTGAAGGAAACGGGAATACTAACATCTGTTTCTGACTACCATATATTCCTGAAGCTGAACAAGACGAGAAGGAAGTGCATGGAAGACTACCTGGATGTAGTCAGGGCCTCCATAGAAGCTGGAGTCAAACCAAGGTGCCACTTTGAGGATGTGACAAGGGCTGACATCTACGGGTTCGTTGTCCCTTTTGCCATAGAGCTTATGAAGCTGTCGAAAGAGAGTAGGATGCCCATAAAGGTCAGGCTCTGCGACACCATGGGTTATGGAGTCACATACCCTGGAGCGGCGCTGCCAAGGGCCATAGACAAACTTGTCAGGGCGATGGTAGACGACGCAGGTGTGCCGTCCGAGGAGCTGGAATGGCATGGCCACAACGACTTCCATAAGGTACATATAAATGCTGCTACTGCGTGGCTTTACGGCTGTTCAGCGGCAAACGGCGCTCTCCTTGGCTTTGGCGAAAGAACGGGGAACCCGCCCATTGAGGCCCTGATAATAGAGTATCTTTCTCTCAGGGACGACAATAACGGCATAGATACAACGGTGATAACCGATATAGCCGACTACTTCAAGAGGGAGCTTAAGTACAGGATACCATCTAACTACCCCTTTGTCGGTGATGATTTCAATGTAACCAGGGCAGGGATCCATGCAGACGGCGTGCTTAAAAATGAAGAGATATACAACATATTTGATACAGCGGCACTTTTAAAGAGGCCACTTGGCGTTATGGTAACAGACAAGTCAGGGCTGGCAGGTATCGCATCATGGATAAACATGCACCTGGGACTTGAGGGAGAGAAGAAGATAGACAAGCGCCACCCCGGTGTTGCAAAGATAAACAAGTGGGTTATGGGGGAGTTCGAAAAGGGGAGGGAGACATCCGTTTCAACAGAGGAGATGGAAAGGCTTGCCCACAAATATATGCCTGAACTCTTTGTCTCCGAGCTCGACAGGCTCAAGATCAAAGCAAGGGAGTGGGCCACCCACTTTATCGAGAAGGTCCTTGATGACGGAGTAATGGGGACAATGAATCCATCCCTGATGGAGCCTGTCATGAAGAGGCTTGTTGAGGAGCACCCTTTTATTCAGCTTGCCTATGTCATAAATATGGAAGGTCTGAAGATCACCAGAAATATCACCCAGGTGGTGGATAAGGCAAAGTATGAACATTTCGGGGTAGGGGAGGACTTCTCCGACAGAGCCTGGTTTGTAGAACCTCTGAAGGACGGGAAGATCCATGTCACCGATTTTTATACCTCAAAGGTGACAGGTGCCCTGTGCATTACAGCCTCCGCGCCTATAAGGAACAAAAGCGAAGAGATCGTGGGGATATTCGGCATAGATATCAAGTTTGAGGACCTGGTCAAGGCTGAGGAGGATGAAGAGGAATAATTTCAGACCGCCAAGTTAAGATAAGATAAAAACGCCCACTGAAATTGATTCAGTGGGCGTTTTTGCTATGGAACTGTTGAAGTTTGCTCCTTGGGCGCACGTGGGATGAAGTGCCTGTTTTGGCAAACCGATAAAATCTCAAGCCTTTGCTATTGACAAAAAAGCACCTGAAAGGGATAATTGAGCGCATGCAAGTATTTGACAACACCATCAGGGAAATATTAAACGAAAGGTTATTAAAGCTTGAAGAATCTTTTGATTCCAATGTCATCTTTTATTATGGCGAGATTCATCCATATTTCGAAAAATCATTCAGGGATTTTATTGAGAAGGGCAAAGAAGAAAACGACGCAAAAAATAGACTTGCAGTTATATTGAATACCCCCGGCGGAAGTGTGGAAACGGTAGAGAAGATGGTTAGTATAATCCGTTTTCACTATAATGAAGTCTATTTTGTTGTTCCAGATTATGCAATGTCCGCCGGTACAATACTTTGCATGTCAGGCAACAGAATCTATATGGATTACTCTTCCTCTCTTGGACCAATAGACCCGCAGGTTTATAATGGTAAAGAATATGTCCCTGCATTGGGGTATTTAGATCAGGTGGAAAAACTACTGGAAAAGGCTAAGAACAAAACCATTACTCAGGCAGAGTTCCTGATTCTGCAAAACCAGGACTTAGCCATGCTCAGCCGATATGAACAGGCAAAGAATCTTACTATTACACTTCTGAAAAAATGGTTGGTTGAGTATAAGTTCCATGACTGGGATGAGCACCACACAACTGCCGGGATAGAGTAAACTGCGTTGTGTGAATTTTTAGGGCTGTAAAAAGGGTGTACCT